>NZ_RZTE01000027.1:0-82669 GCF_003997415.1 Mesorhizobium sp. M7A.F.Ca.MR.245.00.0.0
GATCCTGGGGTCTGCGCCGCGTCGCTGCGCTCCTTGCTTCGCCCCAGGATGACGACGTGACGGGGGTTTCGATCAGTCTCCTGGGTGTACGGTAGGGGAGATTGACCTCATGCTTGCGCCGGCAGCAGGTCGGCTATGGGCAGCGCGATCTCGTCCTTCACTGTCTTGATGACGATGTAGGTGAAGTAGCGATCGATGCCGATTTCGCGGTCGAGCAAGCCGTCGACCAGCCGCTGATAGGCGTCGATGTCGCGCGCCATCACCTTCAGCACATAGTCGACGCCGCCGCCCACCGACCAGCAGGCGACGATCTCTGGGATGTCTCGGATGACGCGCTCGAAGCGGTCGAAATCGGCCTGGCGGTGGTTGGCCAGGGTCACCTCCATCAGCACGGTGGCGACGGGTGCCACGACGCGCATGGCGATCCTGGCGTGATAGCCCGAGACGATGCCGGCCTTTTCCAGCTTGCGCAGCCGCATCCAGCACGGCGTCGGCGACAGGCCGACCTGCTCGGCCAGCGCCAGCTTGGTAATGCGTCCGTCGCGCTGGATGGCGTCGAGGATTTTCAGGTCGATCGGGTCGAGTTTCGCTGATGTCATCAGAGCTCACTTTTCGTCCGAGTACCATGACGGCGCATTATTTCGATTGTCAATTGCACTGATTTCGATCTCTAATAAGTCATGACATTGTGGCAACCCGATCCCGCACTCATCCGGCGGCCGGCATATCAATCGCTGGCCGACCAGTTCGCGCGTGCCATCCATGACGGGCGCCTGGCCAATGGTGCGCGGCTGCCGACCCATCGCAGGCTGGCCGACGATCTGAAACTTTCGGTGCAGACGGTCAGCCGCGCCTATGAGGAACTGATCCGTCGCGGCCTGATTTCGGGCGAGATCGGCCGCGGCAGCTTCGTCCAGACGCAGCGCCGCGAGCCGGAGCCGCCATATCTGCCCGAGCGGCTCGGCGAAGTCATCGACCTGTCGATCCTGAAACCGGTTTGTGAGCCGATGCATCTGGAGCGGCTGAAACAGGCACTAGGCTGGCTGGCCGAGAACCTGCCGTCGAGTTCAGCACTTTCGTTCCGGCCCAACATGGTGTTTCCGCGCCACCGCGCGGTGGCGGTCGAATGGCTGAGGCTTTGTGGCCTCGATGCATCGCCGCAGAACGTCAGCCTGACCAACGGCGCCACCGCCGGCATGACCGTTGCGCTGATGAGCGTCGCGCCGCCGGGTTCGACGGTTGCCACCGAGGCGATCGGCCACCATACGCTGGTGCCGTTGGCACGCTATCTCGGCTTCAATCTGGAAGGCCTGCCGATCGACGACAACGGCCTGATTCCGGAAGCGCTGGACGAGGCCTGCCGGCTTTCCGACATCCGCGCGGTCTTCGTGCAGCCCTCGGTGATCAACCCGACGGCGACCCTGATGGATGCGCGGCGGCGAGAAGAGATCGCCGCGGTCGCGCGCAAGCACGACATCGCCATCATCGAGAACGATGTGCTCGGTCCGCTGGTCGAAGACCGGCCGCCGCCGGTTGCCGCGTTCGCGCCGGAGCGCACGCTCTACGTCACCTCCTTCACCAAGATCACCGTGCCCGGTCTGCGCATCGGCTATCTGGCCGCGCCCGACCGCTACGTCGCCGCCGTCGCCAACCGGCATCTGGTCTCGAATTGGATGGCGACGCCGCTGGTGGCCGAGATCGCCACCAAATGGGTGACCGACGGCACGGCGATGGAGCTTGTCCACTGGCAGCGCGCGGCTTTGCGGCGCCGGCAGGATATTGCAGCGCAAGTGCTGGCGGGGGTGGACTATCGCGCCCGGCGCGACGGGTTGCATGTCTGGCTGCAACTGCCGGCCGACCGGGCCGAGGAAAGCTTTGTCGCCCAGGCTCGCCTGCAGGGCGTGGCGATTGCACCCGGCACGTCCTTCCGTATTTCGGCTGCGCCCTGGCATCCGGCGGTACGTATCTCGCTGGGTTCGACCACCGAGGGGGAACTGCGCGCCGGCCTCGGCGTTGTCACCAAGCTTTTGCTCGGCGATCCCGAGCACCTGCTGCTCGCTATCTAGCGAGTGCGCCGCTATCCGGGTGATGCCGGCCTGCGAAAGGCAGCCTCCTGCGCTTCCGGTACTCACGTACGAAAAGTACGCTCCGTTCCGGTTCTCGGAGGCTCCCATTCTCGGCTCGGCCTGACCCGAATCCCGGCGCACTCTTCGGCACTGGTTGCTCAAGAATTGTGCGGAATGGGAAATATTGTCATGATATTATTTTCCCGATTGACATGATTTGGCGCGTTCCGCATCGTTAAGGGGCACAGGCTTCTCCAGCACGGGGAATTTATTTGTCCGCATCAGCGCCCATCATCAAGATCGACGACATCTCGAAGAGCTTCGGCAGCTTCAAGGTGCTGGACGGCCTGTCGATGCAGGTCATGCCCGGCGAGAAGCTGGCGCTGATCGGCCCGTCGGGCTCGGGCAAGACGACGATCCTGCGCATCCTGATGACGCTTGAGCGCATCGATGGCGGTCATATCCAGATCGACGGCGAGCAGCTCTACCACATGGAGCGCAATGGCCAGCTGCTGGCCGCCGATGAGCGGCATCTGACAAGGATGCGTCAGAAGATCGGCATGGTCTTCCAACTGTTCAACCTGTTTCCGCACAAATGCGTCATGGACAATGTCACGCTGGCGCCGATGCTGACCAAGGGCACGCCGCGTGCCGCCGCCGAAAAGCGGGCGATGGAACTGCTTGAAATGGTCGGCATGGCCGACAAGGCCAAGTCCATGCCGGCGCAGCTTTCCGGCGGCCAGAAGCAACGCGTGGCGATCGCCCGGGCGCTCGCGCTATCGCCAAAGATCATGCTGTTCGACGAGGTGACGTCGGCGCTCGATCCGGAGCTGGTCGAGGAGGTGATGAACGTCATGCGCAAGCTGGCCGCCGAGACCGACATGACCATGCTGCTGGTCACCCACGAGATGGGCTTTGCCCATGATTTCGCTGACCGGGTACTGTTCTTCGATCGTGGCAGGATCGTCGAGGAGGGCAAGCCCGACGAGATTTTCCGCAATCCCAAGCAGGAGCGTACGCAAGGCTTCCTGAAGAAGATCATCGCGGCCGGACATCGCGTCTGACCGCAATGCCCAGGGCGACGAAGTCGTCCCGAGGTGGCGAGAGCCGCCTCGTAACAAAGCAAGACAAGAAACAAGGAGTTGGGAACAATGAAGAAGAAACTTGGCATTCTGGCTGGCGTCGCCAGCCTTACGCTGGCGGCGGTGCTGGCCGCCTCGAGCGTGAGTTCGGCCGATGACAGCAAGCTCGAACAACTCAAGGCACAAGGTTTCGCTCGCCTCGCCATCGCCAACGAGCCGCCCTACACGGCGGTCGCCGCCGACGGCAAAGTTTCGGGTGCCGCGCCCGATGTGGCCCGCGAGATATTCAAGCGGCTCGGCGTCGCCGACGTCGCCGCTTCGATCTCTGAATATGGCGCCATGATCCCCGGCCTGCAGGCCGGTCGCTTCGATGTCGTCACCGCCGGCCTGTTCATGAAGCCGGAACGCTGCGCCGCCGTCGTCTATTCCGAGCCGGTGCTTTGCGATGCCGAGGCGATGTTGGTGAAGAAGGGCAATCCGAAGGGCTTCAAGAGCTATGAGGATGTCGCCAAGGATACGACTGCGACCATCGGCGCGCCGGGCGGCGGCACCGAGGAGAAGCTCGCGCTCAATGCCGGCGTGCCACGCGATCGCGTCATCGTCGTGCCGGATGGCCAGAGCGGCGTGAAGATGCTCCAGGATGGTCGCATCGACGCTTATTCGCTGCCCGTCCTGTCGATCAATGATCTGGTCAAGAAGGCCAACGATCCGAACCTCGAAGTCATCGCTCCGGTGCAGGGCGCACCGGTCTATTGCGACGGCGCCGCCTTCAAGAAGGGTGATGAGGCACTGCGCGACGCCTTCGACGTAGAACTGGCCAAGATGAAGAAATCAGGCGAGTTCGCCAAGATTATCGAACCCTACGGCTTCTCGGCGGCGGCGGCGATGTCGACCAGCCGCGACAAGCTCTGCGCGGCGAAGTGATTTTTCCTTCTCCCCGTTCAACGGGGAGAAGGTGTCACGAAGTGATGGATGAGGGGCGACGCCAAGTTCTGAGACTCTAGTGCCGCCCCTCATCTGCCTGCCGGCATCTTCTCCCCGTAAACGGGGAGAAGATGCTAAACCCAACGTTGGAACGTAAATGACCCAGTGGTCCGGCTATTTCGGCCTGATATTGCAGGGAGCTCTTGTCACCATCGAGCTGACGCTGATGGGGTCGGTGCTTGCGCTGTTCATGGCCTTTCTTGCCGGAATGGGGCGGCTGTCGCGTTTCTTCGTGCTGCGCGCGCTGGCCACCGCCTACATCGAATTCTTCCGCGGCACCTCGATCTTCGTGCAGTTGTTCTGGGCCTATTTCGTGCTGCCCTTCATCGGCATTTCGTTGACCCCGTTGCAGGCCGGCGTGCTGGCGCTCGGCCTCAATGTCGGCGCCTACGCCGCCGAAGTCGTGCGCGGTGCCATCCAGTCGATCGGCCGCGAACAGTATGAGGCCTGCACCGCGCTCAATCTCGGGCGGTGGCAAGGCATGCGCCACATCATCCTGCCGCAGGCGCTGCTGGTGATGCTGCCGACCTTCGGCAACAACGCCATCGAACTGCTCAAGGCGACCGCCGTGGTGTCGCTGATCTCGCTCACCGACCTGACCTTCCAGGCGCAGGTGGTGCGCGCCCAGACCGGCAACACCCTGGTGCCGTTCACCACCATCCTGATCATCTATTTCATCCTCGCCCTGCTCATCTCGTGGGGCGTGCGCTCGCTGGAACGACGCATGGCGCGCGGCCTCGATGGGGTGCGTGCCTGATGGCCAATTTCCTTCTGATAAATTGGGCCTGCTGATGGAATGGGATTGGAATTTCGTCTGGGAAATCATGCCGACGCTGATCCAGGGGGTGAAGATCACCATCCTGGCGACGCTGCTCGGCTCGGTGCTGGCGGCGGTCGTCGGGCTAGGCATTGCGCTGGCGCGCCGCTCGCCCAACAAGGCGTTGTCGCGCACGGTCGGCTTCCTGGCCGAGTTTATTCGCGGCACGCCGTTGCTGGTGCAGCTCTATTTCATCTTCTACGTGCTGCCCGACATCGGCATCCTGCTGCCGCCGCTGGTCGCCGGTGTCATCGGGCTCGGGCTGCACTACGGCACCTACACGGCGGAAGTCTACCGCGCCGGCATCGACAATGTGCCGCGCGGCCAGTGGGAGGCCGCCAAGGCCTGCAATCTCAGCGCCAGGCAGACCTGGACCCACATCATCATTCCGCAGGCCATTCCGCCGATGATCCCGGCACTGGCCAATTATTTCATCGCCATGTTCAAGGAAACGCCGCTCCTGTCGGCAATCACCGTGTTGGAACTGATGAACCAGGCGAAAAGCGTCGCCAACACCTATTATCGCTATATCGAGCCGATCACGCTGGTTGGTGCTTTCTTCCTCGTCATCAGTCTATTTTCGGTCGTACTGCTGCGCTGGCTGGAACGCCGCTACGGCAAGATCGAGAGGTAGCCATGAAACCCTTGCCCGAGATCAAGGTCTATCCGAAACGGCCGGCACTGGATGCGCGCCCTCTGGAGCGGCGCGTCGGCCTGATCATCCTTGCTACCGATCACACCAGCGAACCGGATTTCCGCCGCATGGTGGCGAGCGAGCGGATCGGCGTCTATGTCGCCCGCATTCCCTACGCCAACCCGACGACGCCGGAGAATCTGCGTAAGATGCAGCCGGCGCTGACGGCAGGCGCGGCTCTGATCCTGCCGGATGAGCCGCTCGATGCCATCTGCTATTCCTGCACTTCGGCGTCGGTGGTGATCGGCGATGCCGAGATCGAGACAGCGATCCAGGCTGCCAAGCCCGGTGTTTCAGTCGTTACCCCGCCGATGGCGGGCGTGCGCGGGCTGCATGCGCTGGGCGCAAGCAAGATCAGCATCCTCACCCCTTACACGGTCGAGACATCCAGGCCGATGGCCGCCTATTTCGCCGCGCAAGGGTTCGACATCGTCAGCTTCACCTGTCTTGGTTTCGAGGACGACCGCGAAATGGCGCGGATCGCGCCGGCGGCGCTTGTCGATCTGGCGCGCGAGGCGACCGACGCGAACGCCGATGCGCTGTTCGTGTCCTGCACGGCGCTGCGTAGCGCCCTCGCGCTCACCGGCATGGAAAATTCTATTGGACGTCCCGTGGTGACCAGCAACCAGGCGACCGCCTGGAATTGTCTGAGATTGTGCGGGGATGAGGCCCCGCATCCTGAGTTCGGGCGGCTGATGACGTTGCCGTTGGTTCAGTAAGACGATGTCCCACATTCACGAGCGACCCCCTCTGGCCTGCCGGCCATCTCCCCCTCGAGGGGGGAGATTAGCTGCTGCCCGGCTTTCGCCAATCACCGACGTGACAGGAAGAACGGCAGCGTCGAAGCTGCCAATCTCCCCCCTCGAGGGGGAGATGGCCGGCAGGCCAGAGGGGGTCGCCCCATGACGCGCGCCGTCGCCCTAGCGGACATCCGTATCGCCCGTGACCGTATCGCCGGCAAAGTCGAGCGCACGCCAACCGTCTTGTCCCACAGCCTCTCGGAACAGTTCGGCGTCCCCGTTCACCTCAAGCTCGAACACCGGCAGACCACCGGCAGCTTCAAGCTGCGTGGCGCCTCGAACGCCGTCGCCTCGTTGAACGCCGAACAGAAGGCGCGGGGCGTGGTCGCGGCCTCGACCGGCAATCATGGCCGCGCGCTGGCGCATGCGGCGAAGCTTGAGGGCATGCGCGCCGTAATCTGCATGTCGCGCCTGGTGCCCGGCAACAAGCTCGACGAGATCCGCCGGCTTGGCGCGGAGGTCCGCATCGTCGGCGACAGCCAGGACGATGCCCAACAGGAGGTCGATCGGCTGGTGGCGCAAGAGGGGCTGGTGATGCTGCCGCCCTTCGACCATCCCGACATTATCGCCGGGCAAGGCACGGTCGGGCTTGAGATGATCGATCAGGTCCCGGATGCCGCCCTCGTTCTGGTCCAGCTCTCCGGCGGTGGGCTCGCCTCAGGGGTTGCTACGGCCATCAAAGGCGTCAGCCCCCGGACAAAAGTCATCGGTGTCTCGATGGCGCGTGGCGCGGCGATGAAGGCCAGCCTCGATGCGGGCCAACCGGTATTGGTGGAAGAATTGCCGACGCTGGCGGATTCGCTCGGCGGCGGCATCGGCCTCGACAATCGGCTGACCTTCGCCATGTGCCGCGACCTGCTCGATGATGTCATCCTGCTCAGCGAAGAAGAGATCGCCGCCGGAATCCGTCACGCCTATGCACGTGAACGCGAGATCGTCGAGGGCGCGGGCGCTGTCGGCATCGCCGCACTGCTGGCCGGCAAGGTCAGGTCGGACGGGCCGGTGGTTGTTCTGCTGTCCGGTCGCAACATCGATATGGACGCGCACCGCACAATCGTTTGCGGCGTAGCGCCATCGCTCAAGGAGCGCGCCGCATGAGCCGGATGACCATCCTTACCGAGAAAGAGTTGCGGGCGATCGTGACACTCGATCTCGATGCCGTCGCCTGCGTCGAAAACGCCTTCCGTGCGCTTGCCACTCTACCGGTGGCGATGCCGCCGATCCTGCGGCTAGACATTCCCGAGCATCGCGGCGAGGTCGACGTGAAGACCGCCTATGTGCCCGGCATTGACGGTTTCGCCATCAAGATCAGCCCCGGCTTCTTCGACAATCCGAAGCTCGGCCTGCCCAGCGTCAACGGCATGATGGTGCTGCTGTCAGCCAAGACCGGCCTGGTCGAAGCGCTGCTGCTCGACAACGGCTATCTCACGGATATCCGAACCGCTGCTGCCGGCGCCGTCGCCGCCAAACATCTGTCGCGGCAGGACTCGTCCGTTGCCGCGATCTTCGGCGCTGGCGTCCAGGCCGGGCTGCAATTGGAAGCACTCATGCTGGTGCGGCCGATTGCCGAGGCGCGCATCTGGGCACGCGATGCGGCAAAGGCCGAGGCAACCGCCGGAGCCCTGCGCGAAAAGCTCGGCATTCTCGTGCATGCCGAGCCCGACGCGGCAAACGCGGTCGCCGGCGCCGACATCATCGTCACCACGACGCCTTCGACCGAGCCGCTGATCAAGGCCGGCTTCGTTTCCGCAGGGCAGCACATCACCGCGATGGGATCGGACGCCGAGCACAAGAACGAGATCGCGCCGGCAATCCTGCGCATGGCCGATCTCTATGCCGCTGACAGTGGCCGCCAGACAAAGCGGCTGGGTGAGCTGCATCATGCAATCGCGGCGGGCGTGATGGCCGCCGAGGAAGAGGTGACCGAACTCGGCCAGATCATCGCCGGCGCGAAACACGGACGGCGCTCGGCCAGCGACATCACCATCGCCGATCTCACCGGCACTGGCGTCCAGGACACGGCGATCGCCACGCTCGCTCGAGACCGTGCGCGGGTGGCCGGTTCCGGGGCCATCTTCGAAAGCTGATGCTGGCCGCAGGAGCATGATCCGGAAAAGTGGGAACCGGTTTTCTCGGACAAACGGTTTTCCGTTTTTCCAGAGATCACGCTCAAACAAGAACGACGAGTTGGATTCAAAGCTGATACCGGCCGCAAGGCCCAACAAACGAGGACCAAGAACAATGCAACCGAACCTGAGATTCTCGCGCGGCGAATATGCGGATCGCCTCGCCAAGACACGCAAAGCCATGGAGGCCAAGGGCGTCGATCTTCTTGTTGTCAGCGATCCTTCCAACATGGCCTGGTTGACCGGCTATGACGGCTGGTCGTTCTATGTGCACCAGGCGGTTATCGTGCCGCCTTCGGGCGAGCCGGTCTGGTACGGCCGCGGCCAGGACGCCAACGGCGCCAAGCGCACCGCTTATCTCGCGCACGACAATATCGTCGGCTATGCCGATCACTATGTGCAGTCGACCGAGCGCCACCCGATGGATTTTTTGGCCAGCGTGCTTGCGGATCGCGGCTGGGGCAAGCTGACAGTCGGCGTCGAAATGGACAATTATTGGTTCTCGGCGGCCGCCTTTGCGTCGCTGCAGAAGCATTTGCCCAATGCCCGCTTTGTCGATGCCACCGCGCTGGTCAACTGGCAGCGTGCGGTGAAGAGCCCGACCGAGATCGATTATATGCGCAAGGCGGCCCGCATCGTCGAGGCCATGCATCAGCGCATCTTCGACAAGATCGAGGTCGGCATGCGCAAATGCGATCTCGTCGCCGAAATCTATGATGCCGGCACGCGCGGCGTCGACGGAATTGGCGGCGACTATCCGGCGATCGTGCCGCTGCTGCCGTCGGGTGCCGATGCCTCGGCGCCGCATCTGACCTGGGATGACAGACCGATGAAGCGGGGCGAGGGCACCTTCTTCGAGATCGCCGGCTGCTACAACCGCTATCACTGCCCGCTGTCGCGCACCGTCTTCCTAGGCAAGCCGACGCAGGAATTCCTCGATGCCGAGAAGGCGACGCTGGAAGGTATGGAAGCGGGGCTGGCCGCCGCGAAACCCGGCAACGCCTGCGAGGACATCGCCAACGCCTTCTTTGGTGTTCTCAAGCGATACGGTATCGTCAAGGACAACCGCACCGGCTACTCGATCGGCCTGTCCTATCCGCCGGACTGGGGCGAGCGCACGATGAGCCTGCGTCCCGGCGACCGCACCGAGCTCAAGCCCGGCATGACCTTCCATTTCATGACCGGCCTGTGGCTGGAAACGATGGGACTGGAGATCACCGAGTCCATCCTGATCACCGAAACCGGTGTGGAGTGCCTGGCCAATGTGCCGCGCAAGCTGGTGGTGAAGGATTGATGCCGATGTCGAATCTACGTCCATCACCGGTCGCGCCGACCGTCGATTTCGACCGCGACGGCATCCAGCACGGTTTCCTGCGCTTGCCCTACAGCCGCGACGATTCGGCGTGGGGCTCGGTGATGATCCCGATCTGCGTCATCCGCAACGGCAACGGGCCGGCAGCGCTGCTGACCGGCGGCAACCATGGCGATGAGTATGAGGGGCCGCTGGCCCTCTACGATCTCGCCAGGACCCTCGATCCCAAGCAAGTCAGCGGCACGGTGATCATCGTGCCGGCCATGAACTATCCGGCCTTCCGTGCTGGCACGCGCACCTCGCCGATCGACAAGGGCAACATGAACCGCAGCTTTCCCGGCCGGCCGGACGGGACGGTGACCGAGAAGATCGCCGACTATTTCCAGCGTGAGCTGCTCCCCCGCGCCGACATCGTGTTCGACTTCCATTCCGGCGGCAAGACGCTGGACTTCGTGCCGTTCTGCGCCGCGCATACTTTGCCCGACAAGGCGCTGGAACAGAAAGCCTTCGACGCGGTCGCGGCCTTCGCCGCCCCGTTCTCGATGCGCATGATCGAGATCGACGCCGTCGGCATGTATGACACGGCAGCCGAGGAGATGGGCAAGGTCTTCGTCAGCACCGAGCTTGGTGGCGGCGGCACGTCGCGTGCGCAGACCGTGCGGATCGCGAGGCGCGGCATCCTCAATGTGTTGCGCCATACAGGCATTGTAGATGGTGCGGTCGAGAAGACCTCGACCCAGTGGCTCGACATGCCGTCGGGCGATTGTTTCTCCTTCGCCGAAGATGACGGCATGATCGAAACCATGGTCGATCTTGGTGAGCCAGTCGAAGAAGGCTCGGTGCTGGCGCGCATCCATTCCACCGGCCGCACCGGCATCGCCCCGCAGGAGATCCGGGCAAAAATGTCGGGCATGCTGGCGGCGCGGCATTTCCCCGGGCTGGTCAAGGCCGGCGACTGCGCGGCGGTGGTGGCTGTGCACGTCTGAGCGATTCCGCCGAGGCTTGCTCCACCCGGTTTGCGTCCATCGTCACTTGCTCTTGGTCCGTTGCGGAGCCTTCGGCGCGGCGGAAAGAAGCAGCATGGCGAGCGGAGTCGACATTGCAGGAGGATGTCACTATATAGCGGCGGCTTCGACCTGCGCGCCCGAGGGCAGCACCTCGAAGCAACTGTGAATGTGTAGTGTGTTGCGCCATCTATTGTGACGGAAATCGGCTCGGAAACCGGAAAAAAGCAAATAGAAACAGTGGCGCAGCGCTGGGCGTGACCCAGCCAACGGTACCGACCCCTCCAGAATCAGAAAATGCTCTTGACCCCTCGATTTCCTATGGCTCTGTGGACCTTGGACGGCATTGGCTTGCCGGACGACCGCGACTCGGCTGGAATGGGGACATGCATCCTTTGCGGGATGTCGACGTTTGTGATTACCAACCGGCTTTGCCGCCAGGGAACAGCAGTATGAGTGAACACGCCATCGAATTCTTGCGGGGATGGATCGGCGAAAAGGTCCATTGCCAGTCCTCCCAGGCAAGGATCGACAAGCAGGCCGAAACCCTGGCCAAGGAGTGCGCCGCCGAGGCGGCCGAGGTCGGCATCCCGCTGGAGGACATCCAGGAAGAAGTCGGCGATATCCAGGAACTTATCGCATCCCGGCTTGAGGAAGCGGCCGAGGCCGAGGAAAGCCAGCAGGCCCCCGGAAAAGCCGCGGAATGATCAAAGCCGCGGAATGATCGCATAGCGGCGACGTTGTTTCAGCGCGGGCTTCTGGCCAGCGTTTTTGTCTTCAGCCAAACTTCTCCTTGAGCCACGCCTTCGGCAGCGCCGGAACGAAATTCCCGTCGCGTCCGGTCATATCGTCATTGGCAACCAGCGCGTTGAGGATTGCTTCCTCCACGGTCTGGATCACTGCATCGAAAAACGGATCGATATCGGTGTCCGGAATAAAATCGGCGCTGGCGATGCGGCCGGAGGGCGCCAGCGCTGCGCTCGCATTGGCGGTCGAGAAGGCGATAAAAATGTCGCCTGAACTGTGATAGCCGAAGCCGCCGGTCATGGCGACGCCGAGCGGTACCCGGCGGGCCAGCCGCTTCATCTGATGCGGCAGGAACGGTGCGTCGGTGGCGACGACGGCAATGATCGAGCCCTTTTCAGCACGCGGTGTGCCTTCGCGGACCGCCGGTTCGAGAAGCTCCGGCCCGGCGCGCAGGCCGCGAATGGTGATATTGCGCCGTTTTCCAAAATTAGACTGTACGAAGGCGCCGACGGTGTAGGCACGGCCTTGCCATTCGACGATGCGCGACGCCGTGCCGGAGCCGGCCTTGAAGCCGAAGGTGATCATGCCGGTACCGCCGCCGACGCTGCCTTCCTCGATCGGTCCGGCGGCGGCGCCGTCGAGGGCCTGCGCAACATGCGCTGACGTCAAATGATGGCCGTTGATGTCGTTGAGGAAGCCGTCATAGGTCTCCGCCGCCACCGGCAGCCCCCAGCCGCTGTCGAGTGCGGCCGGCAGCACGCTTTGCATCCAGCGCAGCGTGCCGTCGCGTGAGACACCGCAGGAATGGGTGTTGGTAATGGTGATCGGGAAGTTGAAAGCGCCGGTTTCCTCGACGATGTGCGAGCCGGTCAGTTCGCCGTTTCCGTTCTGGCTGAAAATGCCGGCGAAGACCGGGATGGCGAGGTCGGCGAGCGGCCTGGGCAGGATCGCGGTCACGCCGGTGCGCACCGGTCCCTCGCCGACGACAAGCGCGCCATCGCCCGAAATCAGCGTCGCGTAGCCGACCGCGACGCCGGGCACATCGGTGATCGCGTTAAACGGTCCCGGCCGCCCGTCGAAGCCGAGGCCGAAATTTCGCGCGCGCGGTTTGCCTGAGGGCGTTGTCAGATGATGCGGATTGTCGGTCATGGTGTCAGAACAGGGATCCCTGATTGCCGGGCTCTTTGGCCTTGGCTGTCGGCTTGGCCACGGCTTTCGGTTTTGCCGTGCCGCTGATTGCCACCGCATCGGCGGTGCCGTCGGCGAACTCAAGCGAAAGCGCCATTCCCGACGCCACGTCGGCAGCCTGCTTGACGACGGCGCCATCCGCATCCCTCACCAGCGCAAAGCCGCGCGCCAGGACGGCCTTGTGCGACAGCGACGCCATCAACCTGTCGGCCTGGATGACGCGGCCGCGCAGGCGCTCCAGCCTGAGCACCACTGCTTGCGTGCCGCGTCTTGTCAAAGCTGTCAGCAAATCCCTCTGCACGCGTTGCCGCCGTGCCGTCGGCTCGATCGTGATGCGGCCCTGCAGCATGGCCAGTTGCTGCTTGTGCCGCTGCAGCGATGCCCTGGCACATTTTGGCAATTGATCCGCCGCTCGGTTAAGCTCCGCACGCCGGGCTCTTGCCAACGCGCGCAGTGCCCCTTGTGCTCGCAAAAGATTGCGTTCGTTGGTGCGCCGCGCCTCGGCAATGCGCTGCGACAGCATTGCCGGTGTCAGCTTTACGGCAAGAAACCTTGCACGCTTGCGTTCGGTGGAGACCAACAGGCCCCGGCCGAGCCTGGATGTCGCCTCGTCGAGGCGCCGGCGCGGCAGCGCCAGCAATTGATCGGGCGAGGGCAGAGCCCGGGCGGCGGCACGGGCGGCCTGCCGCTTGCGTTCGAAATTGCGCAGGACCGCCGCTTTCAGCCGCGCACCGAGACTGGCAAGCGTTGCTTCGAGATCGGCCTTCACCGGCACGGCGATTTCGGCCGCACCCGTCGGCGTCGGGGCCCGCACATCCGCGACGAGGTCGATCAGCGTCCAATCGGTCTCGTGGCCGACAGCCGAGATCACCGGAATGCCGGAAGCAGCAACCGCGCGGGCGAGCGCCTCGTCGTTGAAGCCCCAGAGGTCTTCGAGGCTGCCGCCGCCACGCGCCACGATCAATAGATCGGGACGCTGGACGGCGCCATCCCATGCCAGCGCGTTGAAGCCGTTGACCGCGGCGGCGACTTCCGCGCCTGACGTCTCGCCCTGAACACGCACCGGCCAGACCAGGATGTGCAGCGGAAAGCGGTCCTTGATGCGGTGGATGATGTCTCGGATGACGGACCCCGTCGGCGAGGTGACGACGCCGATGACGAGCGGCATGAACGGCAGCAACCGCTTGCGGCCGGCATCGAACAGCCCCTCGGCCTGTAGCCGCCGCTTGCGCTCCTCCAGCAGCGCCATCAGGGCGCCGGCGCCGGCAGGCTCCAGATTGTCGATGACGATCTGGTAGTTGGACTTGCCGGGATAGGTGGTGAGCTTGCCGGTGGCGATCACCTCCATGCCCTCTTCGGGACGGAATTTCAGCCGGCTCATCGTGCCTTTCCAGACCACGGCGTCGAGACGGGCACGGTCGTCCTTCAACGCGAAATAAGCATGACCGGACGAATGCGGTCCGCGGTAGCCTGATATTTCGCCACGCACCCGCACATTGCCGAAAACGTCCTCGACCGTGCGCTTCAGCGCGCCGGAAATCTCGCTCACCGTGTATTCGGCGGCGTTGGTGCGTGATTCGGATGCTGCTTCGCTCATCGGTCGATTGGGGAACGGTTGGGCGCCCGCGTCAAGGCGGTTGCGTCGGCCAGCCGTTCATAACCCGCATACCTGACCCTGCCTACCAGCCGGGCAGAATCTGGTTCGGCTTGGTTCGCCGCAGCTTGGTGAAGGCGAGTGCCGCGAAATCGAATGTCCCGGGATCTTCACCGACCGGCACGGAGATGTTGTCCAGGCTTTCCGAAATATGGCGGGCGAGCGCATCGACGATCTCCGGCCGCGACGTCTGGCCGCGCATGATGCCGATGCGGCAATCGGGCAGGGCGCCGAAGCCGTCGGCTTCGCTCAGCACCCGCATGCCGGGCCGCAGCGCGCATTCCGGCAGCACCGAGATCGCGAGGCCCGAAAGCACCGCGGCGGTGATGACGGTGGCAGAGAAACTGGTGAACAGGATGCGATAGTCGCGATTCTGCTGGTCGAGCACATCGACGGCGGCGCGCCGCCAGATGCAGTTCGGCCGGCCGAAGGCCATCGGCAGCGTTTCCTGCTCATGCGTCGCATGGTTGGCCGAGGTGACCCACAGCAGCGGTTCGCGCCGCACCACCTCCGACTGGCCGCGTACGTCGTTGTGAGTCACCAGCGCGAGGTCGAGATTGCCGCGCTTGATATGCTCGACCAGCCCCGGTGTCGGCTCGCAGATGACGGTCAGTTCGACGCGCGGATTGGAGCGCGTGAACCGCGCCATGATCTCGGGCAGGAAACGGTCGGCATAGTCGTCGGGCGTGCCGATGCGGATCGTGCCTTCGAGCCGCCGGTCGTCGAAGGCAGCCAGCGTCTCACGGTTGAGATAGAGCAGCCGCCGCGCATAGGAAAGCAGCTTGTCGCCTTCCTCGGTCAGCCTGTTGGTGCGCCCGTCCTTTTCGAACAGCGGCTTGCCGAGCCGCTCCTCCAGCCGGCGCATCTGCATCGACACCGCCGACTGGGTCCGGTGCACCTCTTCGGCCGCTCTGGTGAAGCTGCCGGTGTCGGCAATCGAGATGAAAGTTTGCAATTGATCGAGATCGAGCGGCGATTTCATCGACATGATCCATCACTAGCGTTGATGGTAAAGATTAGAAACATTCGTTGGATTAATCAATCACTCAATGGCAAATTGGCAGTGTCCACATGAAGGCATGTGAATCGAAGCCGGAACGGCCGCTGTCGCTAGCGCCGATCGCCTGGTTTTGTCCGTTCGAGTCTGAAGGAGACCGACATGACCACGTTCGATTTCGCCACCGAGACCTCGCGCATCACCTCGCGTCCGGCCGTTGCGACTCGCGTGGCCAACACTGTCTCCAACATCTACCGCGCCTGGAAAAATCGCCGCGCTTTCTACCGTCTTGGCGAGATGTCGGACGCCGAACTCGCCGATATCGGCCTAACGCGCGGCGACCTGCACGTCGCCATCGACGTGCCGTTTGGCCGCGACCCGACGGCGATGCTGCGCGAAATCGCCAGCGATCGCGTCGAAACGATCGAGGACATCGCCCGCAAGGTGGCCTGATCTGTTGCTTGTCGTTCAGGTTGCCGCGAACCTTTTCGGGGTTCGACGCGACTGACGAGTATGCAGGCTCCCACTCCCTGCCGGATCCCCCCGGCCCGCCTGCACTCTGCCCGGTCCTCCCAGGACCGGGCTTTTCCTTTGGCTGTCAGGCGAATGCCAGCTTTCGCGATGGCCTTGGTATCGATCTGCCGAGCTCATGCGCGGCCTCTATCCAAGATGCTATGGCGTCTTGGACATTAGCGATGGCCTCTTCAGGAGTGTCGCCATCACTCACGCAACCTGGCAGATCAGGCACCAAAGCCGAAAAACCGCCTCCATCCTCTGCAGAAAGTGGCGCAATGACGACCGGATATTCAAGTCTGTCCATCATGTTTCTTTGCCTCGTCGATAAATGCCACGAGCTTTCGGAATATACGGGTTTGATCGGGTGTTTGAAAGGCACAGTCAAAATATCGGTCATTGCCGAATGATAGACCTTGTAGTGTGAACCGCCTGACCTTGGCGGCACGCATTGGACACCAGCTTCGTCACAAACCGCCTTCACATCGGCTATCGACCAGTCGCCGCGCGGATTGCGGCGCATCTGCTCCAGTCTCTTACCCACGGATATCGCCTACCGTCGGTCCATATCCCGCTTGAACTGGTCGAAGATCGTCTCCACGCCCTTCTGGTAGTCGTCACGCTGTTGGGCGCCGGTCTCGAACATCTTGCCGAACAGGTCGTCGAACGGATTTTTCGGCCTGCCGCTCGGATCGGCCTGTGGCTGCGGTGCCTGACGCTGCTGTGGGGGCGCTTGAGGCTGTTGCGGCGCCGGCTGTCCGCCAGGGATGCCGCCTAAGCCACCGCCACCTTGCCGCAGCATCTCCTCGAAGATTTTCCCCAGCGGATTGTCTCCGTAGGGGCTTTGTGTCTGCTGCGGCTGCGCCCGCCCTTGCGGCTGCGGCTGCGGCGCGCCACCGCCGAACATGTCCTGCAGCACCTTGCCAAGTGGATTTTCGCCGTAGGGATTGGGCTGCGGCTGCGGCTGCCTTTGCGGCTGTGGCTGAGGCGCACCGCCGCCGAACATGTCCTGCAATACCTTGCCGAGCGGGTTGTCCATCGGGTTCTGGGGTGGCGGCGCTTGGCGCGGCTGCGGCGCCGGGGCCTGCATGCCGCCGCCTTGCCGCATCATCTGCTCGATGATCTCGCCGAGCGGATTGTTGCCGCCGCCAAAACCGCCGGCGGCCTGCATCTGATTTGTCGTCTGCTTGAACAGCCCGCCCATGACCATCGAGGCGATCGCCGGCAGCATCTGCTGCAGGATCTGCTGATTGACGCCGCTGGCTTGCGCCGCCTGGCTGGCCACGGCGCGCGACAGGTCTTTCGAGCCGAACAGGTGCCCGAGAATGCCGTTGCCCTCATCGACGCCTTGCGGCGAGAAGGCCCGGGTTGCGTCCTCGAAATACTTGGCGTGCTGGCCGCTGGCCATCGCCGTCATGAAGGCGCCGAGCCCGTAAGGGTCGGCTGTGTTGCGTTGCAGCCCCTGCGAAAAGGCCGGCAGCAATGCGGCGACCGCGGCTTGCGTCTGCTGCATCGAAAGCCCGTATTGCTGGGCAAGGGCCTGCATGCCGTTGCCGTTCTGGGCCTGTGTCAGCATGTCGAACAAGGAAGGCATTGGTCTCTCCTCCGGAAATCCTCGCCGAAGAAGCCTAGTTTGTTTCCACTTCCGATTGAAGCGACTTTTGCCGGCCGGTCAGCTTTGCCAGATCCGAGGGTTAATAGGCGTATTCCATGAAAACCGGCTCGATCGAGCCGCCCCAGCGCGTGTGGTAGGCCGACAGCATCTCCTCGGCGCTGGTTGTGCCGCGCGCCACGACCTCGTCGAGCGTGTTGAGGAACGAGGTCTCGTCATAACCGTCGCGGTTCTTCTTGCCACGGTTCTTCAGGCCCATGCGGGAAATGACCATCACGTCACGCGCGATCTCGCGCAGCGTGGTGTTGCGGAACGGTGCGGAAATGCCTTGTTCCGGCACGGCGTTGCGCATCGCCAGCGTTTCTTCATACGTCCAGCTCGACGTCAACGCCTCGGCGGCATCGAGTGCGGCTTCATCATAGAGCAGCCCGACCCAGAACGCAGGCAGCGCGCAGATGCGCCGCCATGGCCCGCCATCGGCGCCGCGCATCTCAAGGAAGCGCTTCAGCCGCACGTCCGGGAACAGCGTCGACAGATGGTTCGCCCAGTCGCCCATTGTCGGCAGCCCGTCCGGCACCTGATTGCGCGCGGCACCGGCCATGAACTGACGGAAGGTGATGTGCGTCATGTCGTGATAGTGGCCGTCGCGGATGACGAAATACATCGGCACGTCGAGCGCCCATTCGACATAGTCGGCGAAACCGAAATCGGGCGAGAAGCAGAATTCGAGCAGGCCCGAGCGCTGGTTGTCGGTGTCGCGCCAGATATCGCCGCGCCAGCTCTGCAAGCCGTTCGGGTGGCTTTCGGTGAAAGGCGAATTGGCGAACAATGCCGTCGACAGCGGCTGCAGCTTCAACGACACCTGCATCTTGCGGCGCATGTCGGCCTCGCTCTCGAAGTCGAGATTCACCTGGATCGTGCAGGTGCGGTACATCATGTCGAGGCCCTTGGTGCCGACCTTGGGCATGTAGCGCGTCATGATCTCATAGCGCGATTTCGGCATTTTCGGCGTCTCGGCCAGCGACCATTTCGGGCTGCCGCCGAGGCCGAGGAAACGGATGCCCATCGGCTCGGCGATCTCGCGCACCTGCGCCAGATGGGCGTTGCCCTCGCGGCAGGTCTGGTGGATCGTTTCCAGCGGTGCGCCGGAAAGCTCGAACTGGCCGCCGGGTTCCAGCGAAATCGCACCCTGACCGGTCGGCTCGACCAGGCCGATGATGCGGCCGTCATCGACGATCGGATCCCAGCCGAGCTTTGACTGCATGCCTTCGAGAATGGCGCGGATGCCGCGCTCGCCGCCATAGGGGACCGGTGCATTGCCGTCGACATAGAAGGGGAATTTCTCGTGCTCGGTGCCGATGCGCCATTTGTCGCGCGGCTTGTTGCCTTCGGCCAGATGCTCGACGAGTTCGTCGACACCTTCGATCGGGCGGAAATCGGTCGTATCGCGCGCCATGATGGTACCCTCAGAGGCGGCCGGATGACCGCCGGCGGTAAATGGACGAAATGTCAGCAGACGATCAAGCGAAAAATCCTGAGCCACAGGTCAACAGGAATTGAACGTTGCTGGAACTCTGCGTCCCTTGCAAGGGATGACGTCTCACCAGTCTCCGACAGTTGCCTGCATCACCGCGAGCGCGGCGACCGCCGCGGTATCGGCGCGCAGGATACGCGGGCCGAGTGGAATGGCGGTGACGAAGGGCAGGGCGCGCAGCATCTTGCGCTCGTCGTCGGAAAAACCGCCCTCTGGCCCGACCAGCAGCCCAAGCTTCTTGTCCTTGACCGCCTGCAGCGCGGCCAGCGGATTGTTGGTCGAAGCATCCTCATCGCAGAAGATCAGCCGTCGCTCTGTGTCCCAACCGGTCAGCAGGCGGTCGAATTTTTCGGCTTCGCGCACCTGAGGCACCGCCAGGATGCCGCATTGTTCGGCGGCTTCGACGACATTGGCGCGCAGGCGATCGATCGACGGCTTGGCCACTTGCGTGTGCTGGGTGATGACCGGCTGCAGGATGCCGGCGCCCATCTCGACCGCCTTCTGCACGAGATAGTCGAGCCGGCCCTGCTTCAGCGGCGCAAAGCAGTAGACGAGATCAGGCAGCGGCGGCTGCGGCCGCTGCAGCGCTGACACCTTCAGCCGCACCGCCCTTTTCGTCTTCGCTGATATGGCCGCTGACCACTCCCCGTCGCGGCCATTGAACACCAGGATTTCGGCGCCTTCGCCAAGCCGCAGCACATGCAGGAGATAGTGGCTCTGCTGTTGGCCGGCGTCGAACTCGACATCCGGCGCGAGATCGTCGGGCACGAACAGACGTTGCATCTTGTAATTGGCGCGCATCGCCGAGGAATGAGCGAGCCGGCCGCCGGCGTCAAGCCTCGGCGGTAGGATGCCACACCGGCCGAAAGCCATGCCGCAGCACGGCGAGCGTCGTGGCCGGCGTCAGCAGCGACAGCGTCCTGTCTTTGAGCAGGCCGAAATCTGCGGGTGGGCCATATCCCGCAAACGACCAGCGCAGCGTCTTGCCCCGACGCAGGGCATAAACAGTGCGACCATCCGCAACCATGGCGCCGTCCGGCAGGCCGGCAAGGTCTTCAACAGCAATCCCTGGCGGCCTGCCGCCCGAGGCCAGCCGCTCCTTGTGCAGCCGCTTGTCGACCATCGGCGCGCGCGGTTCGGCAATGCCGAACGCGTCGCCGAAGCGGCCGACGAAATCCCTGGCCCGTTCGCGCTGGCAAAAGAAGCAGGGGCGATGCCCGGCCGCCAATGCCGTCACCTCGTCGAGGAAGAACAGTTCTGTCCAGCCCGCTTTGCCGCCCTTCCGGTTGCGGCCCATCGGTTCGCGCCGCACATCGCGGAATTGGCGGACGCAGATGATCCAGGCCGGAAGCGCCCAGCGCTTCTTCTTGAGCGTCTTGGTCTCGGGATCGTGGATGATGCCGCGATTGCCGGTGAACATGCCGCGATCAGGCACGGCGTGGATGGTACCGAACGGATCGACCCGGTTCTGCAGTGGCATAGTTTTCTCTCCGGACACGCATCTTGGCTGCAATGCGAGCGGCATGATATCGCTCGTCGCATCTTTTTCATGTCAGCAGGGTTTTGTGATGCGGGTGCTGGTGGTCCAGAACTACGATAATACCGGCCTCGGCCAGGTCGGCGCAGCACTTGCGGAAGCGGGTGCCGATCTCGACCTGCGTCTCCCTTACAAAGGCGATCCCCTGCCGGATGACGCGGCCGGGCATGATGCCATGATCGTGCTCGGCGGCGGCCAGAACGCGCTGGCCGACGATGAGTACCCCTATTTCCCGGCACTGCTCGAACTGACCCGCGACTTTGCCGACAAGGATCGCGCCGTGCTCGGCATCTGCCTGGGCAGCCAACTCGTCGCCCGTGCCTTCGGCGGCGAAAACCGCATCGGCGGCGCCAATGAGTTCGGCTGGCACGGCGTATCGCTGACGGCGGACGCCAAGGGCGATCCGGTGCTGGGCGCGCTGCCGGAGAAATTCCCGATCTTCCAGTGGCATGACGACACCTTCGTGCTGCCCGAGGCCGCCGTGCGGCTTGCCGGCAACGATGTCGCCGAGAACCAGGCATTTCGCGTCGGACGCGCCGTCTACGGTTTCCAGTTCCATTTCGAGGCCGACCGGCCGATGGTCGAGGACTGGAGCACGTCCTTTGCCCCGACCATCGCCGCTCGCCATCCCGACTGGGCCGGCAAGCTCGATGGCGAAATGGCCCGCAACGGGCCCGATGCGGATGCCGCTGGCCTCGCCATTGCCCGTGCCTGGGTAGCGACCATCTGAGTGTTGGCCTCTCCGTACCCTCCAGCGTGACATAATTGGCACGCAGCGGTGAAACCGCCTGGGGAAAACCGTTTCATTCTTGGCTTGTGTCCGCCCGCCATCCTAGAAGGCGCGCGCTCTGCATCCTCTGTGCAACGGCTATGAACCTTTGTGTGACCCGCGCGACACACCGTTGATACAGAACATGCCTAGAAGCGCAAAATCGTCGAAACTTTGAAGCGAATTCTCCGTTTCAACGCATTGGTAACCGCCTGGTGCACAGATGCAGAAAGCTCAACAAGAGATGACCTCCGTGAAAGCAGCGCTTCTGTCCTTTGTTATGTTGTCCGCCATCGTGCTGTGCGGTCTCGGCATCTATGCCGCCGACGCAGCCAACAACCACAACGCCGTAGACGGTTACGGCGTCACCGCCTCGCTGCGCTAAAGACGGGAAGCGTCTTTCGCGTCCTCCGACGCGCGACGTTCAAGCTTCCTTGATCGTCATTGTCAGGATGCGTTTGTCCGCGCCGTCGACGACGAGCGCGCTCAGCATGTCTGATTGCCAGGCAAGCGTGTCGACATTGACGCGATTGGCCATCACTTCCGCCTCCGGCACCGGCGTGTGGCCATGCACCACGATCTTCGGATAGAGGTCGGGGTGGTTGTGAAAGGCGTCGCGGATCCAGATCAGATCCTGCGGGCTTTGCTTCTCCAGAGGAATACCCGGCCTGATGCCGGCATGGCAGAAGAAGAAGTCCCCGAAAGTCACGGAGAACGGCAGCGATCGCAGGAAGTCGATGTGGCTTTGCGGCACGGCCTCGACCAGGGCCTGATGTCCTTTGCGCACGGCCGATTCGGCCTTGCCGAACCACACGCTGGTGCCTTCACTGATCGCCACGCCGTAAGACTGTGCCGTCTGGATGCCGCCGAACCGGATGAAAAGTCCTTCCGGGTCAGGGGTCTTGAGAAAATCGAGAAAGCCGATGTCGTGGTTGCCGGCCAGCATCAGGTGACGAGGGTCGCGCTCTTGCGCTTCGATCAGGAAATCGATGACGCCCTTCGAGTCCGGCCCGCGGTCGACATAGTCGCCAAGATGGATGACGCGCCAGTCGGCAGGTGGGTCCTGCTCGATCTCGGCCCTGATGCGCCGATGCATGGCGGCCACCAGGTCGAGCCGGCCGTGGATGTCGCCGATCGCGTAAAGACGCACACCTTCCGGCCCATGCGCGTCGAGAAAATGGATGCCGGGTTCTGCCAATTTTTCGGTGTCTCCGTGGTCGCGCGGTCACGGGCTTAGCGCCGGAGCTGGTCCTTGCCCATGTCGGTGACAAGACGCTTTCCGCACAGCGCCAGCGTGATGTCCATCTCCTTGCGGATGATTTCCAACGCCTTGGTAACCCCTTCCTTGCCAAGCGCCCCCAGGCCGTAAAGAAATGGCCGGCCGATATAGGTTCCCTTGGCACCGAGGCAAAGCGCCTTCAGGACATCCTGGCCGGAGCGGATGCCGCCATCCATATGCACTTCGATCGTGTCGCTGACCGCGTCGGCAATCTCTTCCAGCACGCCGATCGACGACGACGCACCATCGAGCTGGCGCCCGCCATGGTTGGAAACGATGATCGCGTCGGCGCCGGTCTTGGCCGCCATCAGCGCGTCCTCCTTGTCGAGAATGCCCTTCAGGATCAGCTTGCCGCCCCAGCGCTCCTTGATCCAGGCGACGTCCTTCCACGACAGATGCGGGTCGAACTGCTCCGTCGTCCAGGATGCCAGCGAGGCCATGTTGCCGACGCCCTTGGCGTGGCCGACAATGTTGCGGAAGGTCCGCCGCTTCGTGCCGGCCATGGCGGCGCACCAGTGCGGGCGAATGGCCATGTCGACGATGTTCGTCAGCGTCAGCTTGGGTGGTGCGGAAAGCCCGTTGCGGATGTCCTTGTGGCGCTGACCGAGAATCTGCAGGTCGAGCGTCAGCACGAGCGCCGAGCATTTCGCCGCCTTTGCCCTGTCGATCAGGTTGAGCACGAAATCCTTGTCACGCAGCACATAGAGCTGAAACCAGAACGGCTTCGTGGTTACCGAGGCGACATCCTCGATGGAGCAGATGCTCATCGTCGACAAGGTAAACGGCACGCCGAATTCCTCCGCCGCCTGCGCCGCCAGCATCTCGCCATTGGCGTGCTGCATGCCGGTCATGCCGGTTGGCGCCAATGCCACCGGCATCGACACTTTTTCGCCGATCATCGTCGATGCCAGCGAACGGTTGTCCATATCGACGAGCACGCGCTGGCGGAACTTGATCTTCTGGAAATCCTCTTCGTTGGCCCGATACGTGCTTTCGGTCCACGAACCGGAATCGGCATAGTCGAAGAACATCTTCGGCACGCGCCGGCGGGCGAGGTCCTTGAGGTCGGCGATGGTCAGGATCTGGCTCATGGGCTTTCCGTTTCGATAGCTAGGAGCGTTTGCGTGCTGGTTCTGTATCGGTGGCGTCGACCCGCTGTTTCAACCTCAGTCGCGAGACGCGCTGCCAGTCGCCGCTGCGCTCGGCCTCCGCCATCGACCGTTCGACATAGGTGATGTGGTCCATCGCCGCTTGCCGGGCGGCATCCGGATCGCCGGCCTTCACCGCCGCATGGATCGCGCGGTGCTGCGCGAGCAGGGCGTCGCGCGCGCCGGGCACGCTGAACACCAGCAGCCGGTTCTGGAACACGCCCTCAGACAACAGCCGGTAACAGGAGCGCAACGTGTGCAAAAGGATGATGTTGTGCGCGCACTCGCAGATCGCGTGGTGAAACTCGACATCGATCTCGGCCTCGTCGTCGAAGTCGCCGGTCCGGTGCGCATCGTCCATGCGTGCCATGATCTTGTCGAGCAGCGCCATGTCGTCGGCGGTGGCGCGCCGTGCCGCGTATTCAGCCGCGACCCCTTCGATCTCGCGGCGATATTCCAGATAATCGGTCACTGCCTTGCGGTGCATCGAGATCAGGTCCGTCACCGGTTTGGTGAAGAGCTGGCCGATGACATCGGCGATATGGGTGCCGCCGCCGGGCCTTGTCGTCAAAAGGCCGCGTCCTTCCAGTGACTTCAGCGCATCACGCAGGATCGGCCGGGATACGTCGAACTGGCGTGCAAGCTCGCGCTCGCCCGGCAGCCGGTCGCCGGTGCGCAGCACGCCTTCGAGGATGAGGCTCTCGATTTGCTGCACCACCTCGTCGGCGGTGCGCGAATGCTCGATCCTGGAAAAAATGTCGCTCAACAGAATGCCTGGAAGGTGAACCGGTGTCGCAGAATAGAGCCTGCCTCGCCAACTGGTCAAATTATTTATCCAATTGACAAAAGCGGGCCGATTTTCCGCCCGATGCCATCACCTTCGGCTAACTTTGCCGTTTGCGTCATCAGGCCATTGGCACTAGAGGGACGCGCGTGCAAGAGGGTTCAAGGAAACCCAGGGAACAAGCCGTGTCAGACGACCCGTCCGATCTCGAATTCCAGCCGCGCGCCAAGGGCAGCGTGATGGGCTTTCCCGCGCATGAGGGCCGGCCCGGCGCACTCGGCGAGGTTCATGCCCGGCCGCACCCGCTGATCGAAAAGCCACGCGTCCTGATGCAACTCGCCTTCATGACGGAGGGTGGCTCGGGCGTCGACCACGCGGTGCTTTCCGAACTGTCGCGGCGCCTGGGCATCGCCGCGCCCGACCGCCAGGCCCGCCACCATGCCATGAAATGGGGCAAGGGCTCGCTGCGGTGGGAGCGGCACACCGAGTTCTCGACCTATTTGTGGGAAGGGCCGCTTTCCGAAAGCGGCAGGACGCAGGAGGACTCCCCCTTCGGCAACGGGTTTTCGCCGCCGGGAACCTGCATCTCCGGCATCAGGCTCGAAATCCGCAAATGGACGCAAGCGAGCGAGCAGCTGATAGCCGGTTTCGATCCGACCAGCCTGTGCTACTCGCTGGTCGAGCGCGGAAACGCCGCCATCGTCACCGATTTTCGGCAGGATGGCGATGGCCTGACGCGCATGCTGCTGCTCGATCGCGGCTTGACCCCGGCGCGTACCGGCGCGTTGTCGCAGCGGCTTATCGACATCGAAACCTATCGGACGCTGGCCATGCTCGGCCTGCCGCTGGCGCTGACCTTGTCCGGCCGCGCCCGCCGCATCGAAGACCGGCTGGCGCAGACCACGCTGGAGATGAAGGTCGCAGGGACTCGTGACAGCCAGACCTTGCTGGCCGATCTGACCGAACTTGCGGCGGAGTTGGAGGCGGACGCGGCGTCGAGCCTTTACCGTTTCGGCGCCAGCCGTGCCTATGACGGCATCGTCGGCGAACGGCTGGAGGCGCTCGAGGAAGAGGCTGTGCCCGGCTATGACACATGGCGCGGGTTCCTGCAGCGCCGGGTGGCGCCCGCAATGCGCACCTGCCGCTCGGTCGAGGAGCGGCAGGAAAATCTGTCGCGAAAACTGACCCGCGCCACGACACTGCTGCGCACCTGGGTCGATGTCGAGGTCGAGAAACAGAACCGCGACCTGCTTGCCTCGATGAACAACCGCGCCCGCCTGCAACTGCGGCTGCAGCAGACCGTCGAGGGGCTCTCGGTCGCCGCCGTCTCCTATTATGTGGTCGGCCTTGTCGGCTATGTCGCCAAGGGCGCCTCGATCTTCGGCCATGCCTTCGCGCCGGAGATCATTACCGCGGCTTCGGTGCCTGTCGCCATCCTGCTGGTCTGGTGGGGCGTACGCCGCGTGCGCAAGATGCACTCCGAACCCGGCAAGCCGCCCGGCGAATAGATCTGCTCACCCTCCCCCTTGTGGGGTGGGGGTCCTCGTAGAGCGCCGCGCGGGGGAGGGTGAGACAGCGGCAGATTGCCGCTGCGGAAGCTTGCCTCAGCCTTGATGCCGGATTCCCAACCACCACAGGATTTGCACCCAACGCGCTTCACTGGTAAAAGATTTTGACCAGTCAAGCGAAATGAGGCTGCTGATGTCCGGCCTGGCCATGCCGAAACCAGACGACGCCACGATGCGCCGGCGCGAAGAGATCGTCGCCGACATGCGCATCATCGTGCCGGGTGAGGGCGTCGTCGACGCCGCCAATTCCATGCGCGCCTTCGAGAGCGACGGCCTGACCGCCTATCGGCAGCTGCCGCTGGTTGTTGTTCTGCCGCAAACCGTGGCGCAGGTGTCGCGCGTGCTGAAATACTGCAACGATCGCAACATCCGCGTCGTGCCGCGCGGCTCCGGCACCTCGCTGTCGGGCGGCGCGCTGCCGCTCGAGGACGCGGTGCTTTTGGTGATGAGCCGCTTCAACCGTGTCCTCGAGATCGATTTCCCCAATCGCGTCGTCGTTGCCCAGCCGGGCGTCACCAATCTCGGCATCACCACCGCCGTCGAGCAGGAGGGCTTTTACTACGCCCCCGATCCATCCTCCCAGATCGCCTGCTCGATCGGCGGCAATGTCGCCGAAAATTCCGGCGGCGTGCACTGCCTGAAATATGGCCTCACCGCCAACAATGTGCTCGGCATCGAGATGGTGCTGATGAATGGCGAAGTGGTACGGCTCGGCGGCAGTCACCTCGATGCGGAAGGTTATGACTTGCTCGGCGTCATGACGGGTTCGGAAGGGCTGCTTGGCGTCGTCACCGAGGTCACCGTGCGCATCCTGAAGAAACCGGAGACGGCTCGCGCACTGCTGATCGGCTTCCCGACCAGTGAGCAGGGCGGCCAGTGCGTCGCCGACATCATCGGCGCCGGCATCATTCCGGGCGGCATGGAGATGATGGACCGGCCGGCGATCCACGCCGCCGAGGATTTCGTCCATGCCGGCTATCCCCTGGATGTCGAAGCGCTGCTGATCGTCGAGCTCGACGGGCCGGGCGTCGAGGTCGATCATCTGATCGGCCTTGTCGAGGCCATCGCCTACAAGAACGGCTCGACCACCTGCCGCATTTCGCAGTCCGAACAGGAACGGCTGAGCTTCTGGGCCGGCCGCAAGGCGGCGTTTCCGGCCGTCGGCCGCATCTCGCCCGACTACTACTGCATGGACGGCACCATCCCGCGCAAGGAGCTGCCGCGCGTGCTCGCCGGCATGCGCGAGCTGTCGGAAAAATACGGTCTCGGCGTCGCCAATGTCTTTCACGCCGGCGACGGCAATCTGCATCCGCTGATCCTCTACGATGCCAACGTACCGGGCGAACTCGACAAGGCCGAAAGCTTCGGCGCCGACATATTGCGGCTCTGCGTCAAGGTCGGCGGCGTGTTGACCGGCGAACACGGTGTGGGCGTGGAAAAACGCGACCTGATGCCGGAAATGTTCACGCAGATCGATCTCGACCAGCAGATGCGCGTCAAATGCGCCTTCGATCCCAACCATCTGCTCAACCCGGGAAAAGTGTTCCCGCAGCTGCGGCGATGCGCCGAACTCGGCCGCATGCACATTTCCGGCGGCAAGCTGCCGTTTCCGGACATTCCGAGGTTTTAACTGGACATGTCGGTGCTTGAACGCCCCCCTCTGTCCTGCCGGACATCTCCCCCTCAAGGGGGGAGATTTGCTATCATCGCGGCATTCGCCAACTACCAGCGTTGGAAGACAGATGCGACGTTGAAGTCGCCGATCTCCCCCCTTGCGGGGGAGATGTCCGGCAGGACAGAGGGGGGTGTGAAGGATCGCGACGCCTCCGCATCTGTCGATGGGGCGTCGATCCCATGACCACCTTCACCCCCACCACCCCATCCGAAGTCCTCTCCACCGTCGCCTGGGCAGCAGCGGAAGGCTCGCCGCTGGAAATCCTCGGCCACGGCTCCAAGCGTGGCGTCGGCCGGCCACTGCAAACCGAACACACGCTCGACCTGTCGAAACTCTCTGGCGTCACGCTCTATGAACCGGCTGAACTGGTGCTGTCGGCCAAGGCAGGCACACCGCTGGCCGAGATCGGAAAGCTGCTGGCGGAAAACGGCCAGCAGCTTGCCTTCGAGCCGATGGACTACGGTCCGCTGTTTGGTGGCGAGCCTGGCAAAGGCACTATCGGCGGCGTGCTCGCCGCGAACCTCTCCGGGCCGCGCCGGCTCACGGCAGGGGCTGCGCGCGATCATGTCCTGGGCATCAATGTGGTGTCCGGTCGTGGCGAGGCCTTCAAGTCGGGCGGCCGCGTCGTCAAGAACGTCACCGGCTATGACATGTCGAAGCTGATGGCCAACAGCTGGGGCACGCTGGCCGTATTCACCGACGTCACCTTCAAGGTGCTGCCCGCAGCCGAGACCGAAGTCACGCTCGCCATCCGTGGCCTGCTCGACGATGCCGCGGCCGCCGCTATGGCCCTGGCGCTCGGTTCCAGCGCGGAAGTGTCGAGTGCGGCCCATCTGCCGGAGCGCATCGCAGCACGGGTCGCTGGCAGCGCGCTCGGCAGCGACGCTGCAACGCTGCTGCGTGTCGAAGGGTTTGGCCCTTCCGTTGCCTACCGCATTGCCGCGCTGAAAACACTGCTCGGCAAGGCTGGGCCGCTGCAGGAGATCGCCGGCGAGGCTTCAACGGTCATCTGGCGCGATGTGCGCGATTGCAGGCCCTTCGCCGACAACAGCGAGAAACCTGTCTGGCGTGTCTCGATGACGCCGGGACAGAGCCACCAGATGGTCCTGACGCTGCGCATGCAGGCCGCCGTCAGCGCCTTCTATGACTGGCAAGGCGGGCTGGTGTGGCTGCGCATGGAACAAGGCGACCCGGAAGCCGCCCTGCTGCGCGGGCTGTTGAGGAAACATGGCGGCGGCCATGCGACGCTGGTGCGCGCCGCACCTTCGCATCGCGCCGCTCTGCCGGTGTTCGAGCCGCAGCCGCCCGCACTTGCCGCACTCAGCCAGCGCCTGAAGCAGGAATTCGACCCCAAAAAAATCCTCAATCCCGGCCGAATGGCTTAGGATCCAACGCGATGCAGACCAATTTTTCGCTTGCCCAGCTTGCCGATCCGCACGTCGCGGAATCCGAGAAAATCCTGCGCAAATGCGTGCATTGCGGCTTCTGCACCGCGACATGCCCGACCTATGTGACGCTTGGCAACGAGCTCGATTCACCGCGCGGGCGCATCTACCTGATCAAGGACATGCTGGAAAACGGCCGCCCGGCCGACAAGGAGATCGTCACCCATATCGATCGCTGCCTGTCGTGCCTCGCCTGCATGACCACCTGCCCGTCGGGCGTCAACTACATGCATCTGGTCGACCATGCCCGCGCCCATATCCAGGAGACCTATAAGCGTCCGCTGCTCGACCGCCTGACCCGCGCCATGCTGGCGTTCGTGCTGCCCTATCCCCAGCGCTTTCGCGCAGCGCTCAAGCTTGCGAAGCTGGGCAAGCCGTTTATGGGCTTGTTCGACAAGGTTCCGACGCTGAAGCCGCTCAGTGCGATGCTCAAGCTCGCGCCGGCGTCGATCCCGGCAGCTTCGCCGATGGGCTCGCCAGGCATCCATGCCGGGCAGGGGAGCAAAAGAGGCCGCGTCGCCATCCTCACCGGCTGCGCGCAATCGGTGCTCGATCCCGCCATCAACGACACCACGATTTCGCTGCTGACGCGGCTCGGCGTCGAGGTCGTGGTGCCACCGGGCGAGGGCTGCTGCGGCGCGCTGGTTCATCATATGGGGCGCGAGCAAGCCGCGCTTGCCTCTGCGAGGCAGAACGTCGATGCCTGGACGCGGGCGATCGACCAGGGTGGGCTCGATGCCATCGTCATCACCGCGTCCGGCTGTGGCACGACGATCAAGGATTACGGCTTCATGCTGCGGCTGGATCCGGCCTATGCCGACAAGGCCGCGCGCGTTTCGGCGCTGGCCAAGGACATCACCGAATATCTCTCGACCTTCGACCTGCCCGAGCCGGTGCGCAAGCCGGGCACGGTCGTCGCCTATCACTCGGCCTGTTCGATGCAGCACGGCCAGAAGATCACCCGCCAGCCGAAGGAACTGCTGGCCAAGGCCGGCTTCATCATGCGCGAGCCGCGTGAAGGACATCTCTGCTGCGGCTCCGCCGGCACCTACAACATCCTGCAGCCCGAGATCTCGGCCAAGCTGCGCGACCGCAAGGTGAAAAACATCGAGGCGACGGGAGCCTCGATCGTCGCCACCGGCAACATCGGCTGCATCACCCAGATCGCTTCCGCCGCCAAGCTGCCGGTGGTGCACACGATCAAGCTGCTCGACTGGGCTTATGGTGGACCGATGCCGGAGGGGATCCCCGAGGAAAGGCTGGCTGCGGCTGAGTAGCGTGGCGCGCTGTCTGAGTTACGGCAAATCCCCCTCATCCGGCCGCTTCGCGGCCACCTTCTCCCCGTTGAGGAGAAGAGATTTGCGCCGGCGCTGACAGCCTCCTCTCCCCTCGGGGAGAGGTCAGCCGAGCGAAGCGGAGGCTGGGTGAGGGGGCCTTTGGCGTCGCCCTGTCCTTACTCCGCCGCGAGCCTGTCCGCCGTACCGTAGGTCGCCTCATAAAGCGCGCGCTGGCGGCTGAGCGCGACCATGGTGTTGCGCAGCAGGATGGCGACCGTGATCGGGCCGACGCCGCCCGGCACCGGGGTAATCCAGGAGGCGACCTCGCGGACGCTTTCGGTGTCGACGTCGCCGACGATGCGGTTTGAGCCGTCGGGGCAGATTTCGGAATTGATGCCGATGTCGATGACGGCAGCACCCGGCTTGACCATGTCGGCCTTGATCAGCCGCGGCTTGCCGACGGCGACGAACAGCGCGTCGGCACGTCGCGCATGGGCGGCGACCGACCGCGTCATGTGGTGGCACACGGTCACCGTCGCGCCTTCGCTCATCAACAGGAAGGCGATCGGCTTGCCGACGATTTCCGAATGGCCGACGATGACGACTTCCAATCCCTTGAGGTCGAGGCCGGTTTCCTTGAGCAGTTCGACCGAGGCGGCCGCCGTGCAAGGCGCGAGATCGAGCTGGTTGTAGACGATGTTGCCGATCGAGGCCGGATGCATGCCTTCGACATCCTTGAGCGGATGCACCGCCGCCTGCAGCGTCCTGATCGGGATATGCACCGGGACCGGCCGCTGGATGATGATGCCGGTGACGCGCGGATCGGCATTCAGGCCGTGAATGGCCGCTTCCAGCTCGCCTGCCGTGATGGTGGCGGGAAAGCGCCGCTCCTCGAAATCGATGCCGGCGAGCTCAGCTTTGGCGCGCTGATTGCGCACATAAACATCCACCGCATCGGTGTCGCCGACGGTGATCGAGATCAGCTTGGGGGGAAAGCCCTCGGCTTTGGCGATCGCGGCGTCCTCGCGAACGGCGGCGATGATGCGCTGGGCGACCGGGCCGCCCTTGAGATAACGGCTGTCTTCGGACAGGGGCATGGGTGAACTCTTTTGTGGAACTAGCCACCGAGATAGCAAAAGAATGCGGTAAAGGGCAGCATGAAAGCGAACCGCTATGCCCGTTGCGCGACGCGTGGGTGACCTTTTGCCCTCGATTTCTGCTCAAAAACGGAAAGGGCAGCGCGGTTTCCCGTGCTGCCCTTCCTGACCGGCCGCATCCCCATACGGCCCGTCCCCCGTTATCCCTAAACCGGCCTCGAAAAGCGGACTGCTTTGCTGGCCAGGTGATTCGCAAGGATTATTATATCACCTCGACCGTGGTTCCGACATTGACCCGCTCATAAAGGTCGACGACGTCCTCGTTGCGCATGCGGATGCAGCCTGACGACACCGCGCCGCCGATCGTCCAGGGCTGGTTGGTGCCGTGGATGCGGTATTCGGTCGTGCCGAGATAGAGCGCGCGGGCGCCAAGCGGGTTCTCCGCGCCGCCGGCAAGATAGGTCGGCAAATATCGGCCCTTGGCGGCTTCGCGCTTGATCATCTGCGCCGGCGGGCGCCAGTCCGGCCACTCGCGTTTGTTGGTGATCTTGTGCGTACCCGACCATTCGAAGCCCGGCTTGCCGGTGCCGACGCCATAGCGCCTTGCCTTGCCGTTCTTCTCGACGAGGTAGAGGAAGTTCTGGGTGGTGTCGATGACGATCGTGCCCGGCTTCTGGCCTCCGTCATAGTCGACTTCCTGCGGCAGGTAGATCGGGTTGATCTGAGGACGCGCGAGCATGCGCTTGGCCGGCGGCTGCACCGCCGCCGTCTGCACCCGGTCGGGCTGCGCCGGGCGCAGGAGGCGTCTCTGTTGCTGCTGCTGCACCACCTGTCGGTTCTGGCGCACGATGCCGGGCGCCTGGCCAAGCTGCAGCACCCAGGGTGCTGAAAGGTCGGGGCTCACCATCACCGGCGGCCTGTCGGCATAGCGGTCGCCGGCGGTTGAGGGTGTGACGCCGGCGGCAAACACAGCCACGGCGCCGAGCACGGGAAACAACACTGTCTTCATCGTAACGCACCTTGATCGTCTGATACAAAACGGGTGGAAACGTCCTCCCGGTTCGGCGATCATTGGCGCGCAAGCAGCAACCGAAACATGAATCGGGATGCGTAAAATGCGGAACTGTCGGTAAACCTTTTGGTGTGGTTACCGCAGGGTTCAGGAATCTGGTAAAGCCGCAGTAAATGCCGCGCAAAAGCGCGTTAACGAACGGATTTTGGCTTATGGACAAGGAAAATACCGGCCTGCTCGCCGGTCCCGACGGTGTCGCGCGCTGCTTCTGGCACGGCAATCTGCCCGACTATCTGCACTACCACGATCATGAATGGGGCCGGCCTGTAGCCGACGACCGCAGGCTGTTCGAAAAGATCTGCCTCGAAGGCTTTCAGTCGGGCCTGTCGTGGCTGACCATCCTGCGCAAGCGGGAGAATTTTCGCGAAGCCTTCGCCAATTTCGAGATCGACAAGGTCGCCGCCTTCACCGACAAGGATGTCGAACGCCTGCTCGGCAATGCCGGCATCATCCGCCATCGCGGCAAGATCGTCTCGACCATCAACAACGCCAAGCGCGCCCGCGAGATGGCCGATGAATTCGGCTCGCTGGCCGCCTGGTTCTGGAAGTTCGAACCCGGTAAGGACGAGCGGCCGCAAATCGTCGACCTCGCCCATCTGCGCGCCAACCCGACAACGGCCGTCTCGGTGCGGATTTCGAAGGAGCTGAAGAAACGCGGCTGGAGCTTTGTCGGCCCGACCACGGTCTACGCCTTCATGCAGGCCATGGGCCTGGTCAACGATCACCTCGAAGGCTGCGTCTGCCGCAAAGAGGTCGAGAAGCAGCGGAAGGCTTTCAGGCGGCAGAAATAGGCTCAGGTGCCGTTGGCGCTGGCCAGCACCAGGCCGGCGACGATCGCCACCACCGTGGCCACGGTCGGATAGATCACCAGCAGGCCGGTCATCAACGCGTCGCGCATGGATGGTCCCTTGCCGTTGTCGACGGGCACTTCGAACGGGCCGGCAGCCTGGCTGATCATTTTCGGGGCGTCGATGTCGGCCGGGCGCAGGCGTGCGGGCAATTCGGCATCGCTGTCGATGGCGTGGAATCTTGCTGTGCTGGTCATGGCCGCGAACCCCTCATTTCCCGCGTTTATCTCTTGCGATTGTGTCGGCACGATGCCGCACCCATGGCGGGATTGTTTCATTTGCGGTGCGGTTTTGTTTCAGAGCTTGGCTCGGGTGGTAGGCCCAAATCTTGGTCGTTCTGCGCCGCCCCTCATCGCCCTGCCGGGCACTTCTCCCCGTATAGCGACGGGGAGAAGGACGCCCTCGTCGATGGTCTCGCCAGTCGTCCAGGTTGCAAGAAGAATGCCCGAGTCCGCGTTCAGCTCTCTTCTCCCCATCACTATACGGGGAGAAGGTGCCGGCAGGCGGATGAGGGGCGGCGCTGTACTTGCAAAGCTATCGAACTGTTCCTAGCCACCTCGTAGAGAGGGTGCAAACCCTTGCTGGTCCTCGCCGCTTCGGTTAGGACACGCCCACTCGCAATATGTCATCGATTACTTAGCAAAAAAGACCCCAGCTCATGGCCGACAAATCGGAAAAGACGAAAGCGCGACTGCCGCGCGGTTTTGCCGACCGCAGCGCCGAGGACATCCGCGCCGTCGAGAAGATGATGGCGACGATCCGCTCGGTCTATGAGCTTTATGGCTTCGAACCGGCCGACCAGCCGCTGATCGAATACACCGACGCGCTCGGAAAATTCCTGCCCGACCAGGACCGGCCGAACGAAGGCGTGTTCTCCTTCCAGGACGATGACGACCAGTGGCTGTCGCTGCGCTACGACCTGACCGCGCCGACGGCCCGTTTCGTCGCCGAGAATTACGAGCGCCTGCCCAAGCCTTACCGCAGCTATCGCTCCGGCTGGGTGTTCCGCAACGAGAAGCCAGGCCCCGGCCGCTTCCGCCAGTTCATGCAGTTCGACGCCGACACGATCGGTACGCCGGGCGTGGCCGCCGACGCCGAGATGGCGATGATGATGGCCGACGTCATGGAAGCGCTCGGCATCAAGCGCGGCGACTACGTCATCCGCGTCAACAACCGCAAGGTGCTGGATGGCGTGCTGGAGGCGATCGGCCTCGGCGGTGAGGAGAATGGCGGCCGCCGGCTGACGGTCCTGCGCGCGATCGACAAGCTGGACAAGCTCGGCCCGGAAGGCGTGAAGCTTTTGCTTGGCCCGGGCCGCTGGGACGGCGGCAAGGAGGGCGAAGGCGACTTCGCCAAGGGCGCCGGGTTGAACAACGGGCAGGCCGAGGCGGTTCTTCTCGCGACCGCGAGGACCATACAGGCCGGCCAGGATTCCATGGTCAGTTCGAACGCCATCTACCAGGAAGGCGTCGGCGAACTCGCCACGATTGAAGCGCTGGTCAGGGCGGCGGGATATGGCGAGGACCGTATTGCCATGGACCGCTCGGTCGTGCGCGGCCTCGAATACTACACCGGCCCCGTCCTCGAAGCAGAGCTTCTGGCCGAAATCCCCAACGAAGACGGCCAGATCGTGCGCTTCGGTTCGGTCGGTGGCGGCGGGCGCTATGATGGCCTGGTGTCGCGCTTTCGTGGAGAGCCTGTGCCGGCGACCGGTTTTTCCATCGGCGTCTCCAGGTTGATGACGGCGCTGAAGAACCTCGGCAAGCTCGACGCCTCGGACGTGATCGCGCCTGTCGTCGTGCTGGTGATGGACAAGGACACCGACAGCCTCGGCCGCTACCAGAAGATGGTGGCGGAGCTGCGCGCCTCCGGCATCCGTTCCGAAATGTATCTCGGCGGCGCCGGCATGAAGGCGCAGCTCAAATATGCCGACCGGCGCGGCTGCCCGGTCGCCATCATCCAGGGCGGCGACGAGCGCGCCAAGGGGGAGCTGCAGATCAAGGACCTGATCGAAGGCGCGCGCATGTCTGCCGAAATCGCCGATAACGCCGAATGGCGCGCCGCCCGCCCGGCACAGGTGACGGTGGCGGAGGGGGAGCTGGTCGTCGAGGTGAGGAAGATATTGGCGGCGCAGGCTGAGGAGAGGGCGCGTGGCAAGTAGAGGCCGCGTTGGCGCCTCTGGTTTGGGACCAGAGGGTCGTGCAGCACTGAGGTCAGCAAGTTGACTTCCCGCACCCCCGCCATCTCCACCGACATCACCAACCTCTTCGCCACGCGCAACACGCACGCCGTCGAGGTCGCCATATTGCAGCCGGCGGACCCCTTCCTCGACATGGCCGGCGAGGATTTGCGCCGCCGCATCTTCCTCACCGAAAGCGAGACCGGCCAGACATTGTGCCTGCGGCCGGAATTCACCATCCCCGTCTGCCTTGATCACATAAGTTCGCAGGCCGGCACGCCGCGCCGTTATTCCTATCTGGGCGAGGTGTTTCGCCAACGCCGCGAAGGCGGCAACGAGTTCTTCCAGGCCGGCATCGAGGATCTTGGCGACCGCGATACCGCCGGAGCCGATGCCCGCTCGGTGGCCGATGCGCATGCGCTGCTGTCGCTGGTGCTGCCTGGCCAGGCATTGGCGATCACGCTCGGCGACCAGACCATTTTCGAGGCGGTTCTGGCCGCCCTTGGCCTGCCGCGCGGCTGGCGCATGCGCCTTGCCCGCGCCTTCGGCTCGGCGCCGATGCTTGAGGCGGCACTCGCCGATCTCGCCAACCCGCCGCGCAACAGCCAGCTCTCCGGCCCGGTCGCCGCCCTCGTCCTCGACGGTGATCTGGACGGTCTTTCCGCCCATATCGCCAGCGGCATGGAAGAGGCGGGCCTGTCGGCGTCCGCCGGGCGCTCGCCCACAGACATTGCCCGGCGGCTGATCGAGAAAGCCGAATTGCGCAGCGTTCAGCTGTCGAGCGAGGCCTTTTCCGCGCTGAAGGATTTTCTGGCGATCGACGTTCCGCTTGATGGCGCGGCCCAGGCACTGGAGACCTTCGCCACCGGCGCCGGGCTGTCGCTCGATGTCGCGCTGGAAAAGTTCGCTGCCCGCGCCAAGGCGATCGAGGCGCACGGCTTGCCGGCCGATAAAATCCGCTACGACGCCGCCTTCGGCCGCCCGCTCGATTACTACACCGGCCTGGTTTTCGAAATCGCGGCCGACAATGGCGACCGGCCGCTGGTCGGCGGCGGCCGCTATGACCGGCTGCTGACCTTGCTTGGCGCGAAGACGCCTATCCCCGGCGTCGGCTTTTCTGTCTGGCTCGATCGCATCGAGGCATTGCGGGAGACGGCGCCATGATCACGCTGGCAATCCCGTCGAAAGGCCGACTGAAAGAACAGGCGCTGGAAGTACTGGCCAAAGCCGGCCTCGCCGTCAGCCTGCCCGGCGACGAGCGCAAATACCACGCCCGCGTCGAGGGCCTGGACGATGTCGAAGTGGTGTTCCTGTCGGCTTCCGAAATATCAGGCGAGATCGGCCAGGGCGCCGTCGATCTCGGCATCACCGGCGAGGATTTGGTGCGTGAAAACCTCGCCGATTGGGAGACTCGTGCCGAAATCGTCGCCCGTCTCGGCTTCGGCCATGCCGATGTCGTGGTTGCCGTGCCCGACATCTGGCTCGATGTCGACACCATGGCCGATCTCGACGACGTCGCCGCCGATTTTCGCCAGCGCCATGGCCGGCGACTGCGCATCGCCACCAAATACTGGCGGCTGACGCAGCAATTCTTCTCGCAGAAGCACGGCATCCAGGTCTATCGCATCGTCGAAAGCCTCGGCGCTACCGAAGGCGCGCCGGCGGCCGGTCTGGCCGATGTCATCGTCGACATCACAACCACCGGCTCGACGCTGCGCGCCAATCATCTCAAGGTGCTGGGCGATGGCCTCGTCCTGCGCTCGCAGGCCTGTCTGGTGGCGTCGAAGAAGACAAGAGCGGCGGCGGATGATGCGGTCCTGCGCGACATCGCGGCGAAGATGGCGGCTGCGGTCGGACAGGAATTATTTCCTTGATTCGTGAGGGCAGCTATGCTACATTTTGCCCATGGTGCTGATTTGCGCCAGTGACCCGCCGCCCAGGCGGGTTTTTGCGTTTTGGCGCTTCGTCAGCCAACGCGAAGCTCCGAAGCATCGTTGACCGGATCGTTGCCCTTTCACGACCATCGGCGGGATTTCCTCCACTCCGGCAGGCTGATAGGCTCGGCTAATGCATGTCGCCCAAAGTGATCTCGGTTTTGGGAGAACGACATGCATAAAAGCAAGGACCTAGAACGCGTCGCATGATTCTGTTTCAGCGCGACGCACTTAGTCCCGGGAGGAGAGAGCGATGCCGGTCAATCTCGACGAGCTGAAGAACGCCAGCAATTTGCGCGGACCCGGAGCGCGCGCTGGCGGTGTCTTCGTCGCACCCGTCGACAACAGGGCGCATGTCTCTGGAGAACGCAGCGTGCCGCTGCTCGACAAGACCATCCCCGCGCTGTTTTCCGACACCGTCAGCAAATACGGCACGCTCGACGCCGCTGTCTTCGTCGATCAGGACAAGCGCTTCACCTGGAGCGAACTGTCGGACACGGTGGACGCGCTGGCTGCCGGCTTCCTGGCACTGGGGTTGGCAAAGGGCGATCGCGTCGGCATCTGGTCGCCCAACCGCTGGGAATGGCTGGTGACGCAGTTCGCCACCGCCCGCATCGGCCTGATCCTGGTCAACATCAACCCCGCCTATCGGTTGACCGAGCTCGACTATGCGCTGAACAAGGTCGGCTGCAAGGCGCTGGTCACCGCTGCCAAGTTCAAGACGTCAGACTATCTCGGCATGATCGAGACGCTGGCGCCCGAGATCGCCAAGGCCACACCGGGCAAGCTCAAGGCGCAGAAACTGCCGGCGCTGAAGATCGTCATCCGCATGGGCGACGAGAATTCGCCCGGCATGTTCAATTTCGGCGACGTGCTGGCCATGGCCGGGCGTGACGAGCATGACAGCCTCGACCGCATCTCGGAGAAGCTGAAGCCGGGCGAGGCCATCAACATCCAGTTCACCTCAGGCACCACGGGAGCCCCCAAGGGCGCGACGCTGACCCACAACAACATCGTCAACAACGGCAATTTCGTCACTTCGGCGATCAAGCTGACCGTCGACGACCGGCTGTGCATACCGGTGCCGCTCTACCACTGCTTCGGCATGTCGATGGGCACGATGGGTTGCGTCTCGAAAGGCGCCACGATGGTTTTCCCCGGCGAGGGGTTCGACGCCGGCGCGACGTTGAAGGCGGTGGCTCAGGAACGCTGCACCGGGCTCTATGGCGTGCCGACCATGTTCGTCGCCCTGCTCGATCATCCGGATTTTTCCACCTTCGATCTCTCCAGCCTGCGCACCGGCATCATGGCCGGCTCGCCATGCCCGATCGAGGTGATGAAGAAGGTGGTGTCGCTGATGCACATGGAACAGGTGACCATCGCCTACGGCATGACCGAGACCAGCCCGGTGTCGTTCCAGAGCGGCGTCGACGACCCCTTGGAAAAGCGCGTCTCGACCGTCGGGCGCATCCACCCCCATGTCGAGGTCAAGGCGGTCGATGCCGATGGGGCTACCGTTGCGGTCGGCGTACCGGGTGAGCTTTGCACGCGCGGCTATTCGGTGATGAAGGGTTACTGGGACGACGACGACAAGACCCGCGAGGCGATCGACAGCGACGGCTGGATGCACACCGGCGACCTCGCCACCATAGACGCCGAGGGCTATTGCAACATCGTCGGCCGGGTCAAGGATATGGTCATCCGCGGCGGCGAGAACGTCTATCCCCGAGAGGTCGAGGAATTCCTCTACCACCATCCAAAGGTCAAGGAGGTGCAGGTGTTCGGCATTCCCGACGCCAAATATGGCGAGGAGCTGTGCGCCTGGATCGTGCTCAAGCCCGGCCAGATCGCCACCGAGCAGGAGGTCAGGAACTTCTGCGCCGGCCAGATCGCCCATTACAAGATCCCCCGCCACATACGCTTCCGCACCGAATTGCCGATGACGGTGACCGGCAAGCCGCAGAAGTTCTTGATGCGCGAGGCGATGGTGGAGGAACTGGGGCTGGTGGCGCAGAAGACGGCGTGAACGGGTGAACGCTTCGATCTGTCGGTGCGCGAATGCAGCCACGGTTCGCAGCAGCGGTCAGGGGCTTGCATGAGCGGTTTCGGACGTTCGGTGACTTCATATGCGATGCCGCTGGCCGCCTTGGTGATGGCTGTCGCCGTCAGAGCCAGCGGGCTGTCGGCGGACGAAGGTTCGCTGAGCGCCAGGATACTCGTCGGAGCGCTTTCGAGTGCGATTATGTTCACCACCATTTTCGTGGTGCTCGACCACGCCGAGGCGGTGGCTCGGCGTGTAGGAGAGCCCTACGGCACATTGGTGCTGACTTTTGCCGTGACGGCAATCGAGGTGTCGATCATCGTTTCCATGATGCTGCATGGAGAGAACAACCCTACGCTTGCACGTGAGTCCGTCTTTTCAACGGTGATGATTGCATCTACCGGCGTCGTCGGCACCTGTCTTGCGCTTGGCGGCTGGCGTCATCGCAAGCAGGCAATTGTTCGACAGGGGACCAGCGCATATCTCGCGGTTCTGATCGCGCTGACCATCATGACGCTTATTCTGCCAACCTACACCCAGACCACGGATCCCGGCACGTTTTCGGCAGCCCAACTTGGTTTCGTCAGCGTCCTCTCAGTGCTGCTTTATGCAAGTTTTGTGTTCGCGCAGACTGTCCGCCACCGAGAAGACTTTGTCGAAGGGCAGGCCCACGGCGTTTCGCTGCGGACTGCCCGTCACGAAAGCGTCTTTGCCGGCGCATTGCTGCTTTTGATCGGGCTGATTGGCATTGTCATGCTCGCCGAGCAGGTCGCCGCAAGTGTCGAGGATACGCTCGTTGCCTATCAGATGACACAGGCTGACAGCATTGTGGGGGCAATGATCGCGGGGCTGGTGTTGATGCCGGAGGCCATTTCGGCGGTGCGCGCTTCACTCAACAATGAGCTGCAACGCGGTTTGAACGTCGCGATGGGTTCCGCTTGCGCCACAATCGGTTTGACAATACCGGCGGTCGCAGCCGCCAGCCTGCTGACGGGAAGAGGGTTAACCCTGGGGCTTCCAGCGACTGATACAGTGCTTTTGATTTTAGCGCTGTTCATATGCAACGTGAGTTTTAGTACTGAAAGAACAACATTCTTGACGGGCGCGGTCCACATCGTGGTATTTCTTACATATATATTTCTTATATTTGTACCATGAAAACTTTGACCCAGGCTGGCAATTAGATACAGTGGTGCGACTGATTGTCAACGGACTGCTTGGGTTCTTCAGTCTGGAAGCCGACAGCGAACTGCAGCCTGTTGCCTGAGATGGCGTTTCCGCTTCCGCACCGAATTGACGGTGACCGGCAAGCCACAGAAGTTCCTGATGCGCGAGGCGATGGTGGAGCAACTGGGGCTGGTGGCGCAGAAGACGGCTTGAGGGCTGGCTTCGCGGTGCGGCTGGGTTGCTTTGAGCCAACTGTCGACGACGGCGACGAGGTAATGACGTCTCAATCGGGCCGAGAGCGGACTGGCGGCTTTGGGCGGCTTCCGCACAAAGCTGCCGGCCGTGAGCCGTGACGCAGAAAGGCTCATTTGTCATCCGAGCGTCATTCCACGGCTTCCCGGAGTGGCTACTCGTATCGATCGTGGCGACGTACCCAGTCCATTCCCTCCTTCTCGTTGCGGCCTTTCGGCATGAGGTCGAGCATGGCGTAGGTGCCCATCATCACCTCAACGCCGCGCCCGTAGGTGGAGTAGGTGCGAAAGACCTCGCCCGCGTGCTTGAAGAAGGCGCTGACGCCGGGCCATTCCTCGCCGGTCTCCCGCCATGGGCGTTCCCCGTTGCTGCAAACATCGTCATTTCCGGTCCTCGGTCGAATTCGGCGTTTCCAACGGTTGCGATCCGGAAACGCTATTTCGGACGGAGGCCAGATGGGATTTACAAGTGTGACGTGATTTCAATGGGGGCCGTCTGCAGAATGGCGGTTCACCGCGCGGCAAGCGAGATAGCTGTCATAAGCTGATCTATAGGCGGGCAGCGGCCCTATCATCCCGCGAAGTTGGCACAGTTGCCAAGAGGTGCCCGCGATCCGCTTTCCCACCGGCGAGAAGGGCTAGGTGCGCGGCTTCGACGGTGTGCTCGACAGCTCCGTGGACGCCCTGAACGTCCCACAGGGTCAAACTATCTGATCAAACTGACGCTCAACGAGGTCGCCGCAGCATCGGGATGAGCGTCGGCGACGAACCGACCTGGATCGCGCCGAGCGATTCGAAGCCGTGCCGCTGGTAGAATGATATGTTACGCGGGTTCGAGGATTCCAAATAGGCCGGCGCGTGATCGCGGTCGCACTGCGCGAGTGCGTACGCCATCAAGGCATCGCCGTGACCTTCGCCTTGATGCGCCGGGTCGACGCCGATCAGGGGCAAGTACCAATGCGGTTCGGTCGGGTGGTACGTGGCCATCTGCTCGAATATGGCCGCGGTTTCAGGGGCGAGAGAGGATTCAACCGTGCTCTCGATCACGGCGCCAAGCTCTTCCTCGTCGGAATGCACGCCGGGCGGCAGCCACAGCGCCGTCCCGGCGTAGCCGTCGGTGCAAAAGGCGCTTCCGTTAGAGAATGCCCTGCGCCCGAACGCGCGGGCCATTCGCGGCATGGCTGCAAGGTACGGCTGTGCATGCGGCCAGGTCCACCGCGCCATAGGGTCCGCTGCAAACGCCAGCACGATTATCTCGACCGCTGAATCTTCATCGGCTGCGTCCATAACTCTCACTGTCGGCGATTTCACGCTGCCCTCCTGACGTAGGTGGTTCGACGAGGCGCCCGCGCCCGTTCTCAGCAACGCATCGTAACCCGGATGGAGTGGGAGCGATACCGGTTGCTGTCGGCTCAGCGGTTCTGGAAAAGCTGAAGCTGCCCGGATCGTGCTCAAGCCCGGCCAGATCGCCCACTACAAGATCCAGCGCCACATCCGCTTCCGCACCGAATTGCCGATGACGGTCAGCAAGCCGCAGAAGCTTTTGATGCGAGGCGATGGTCGAGGAACTGGGGCTGGTGACGCAGAAGAAGGCTTGAGGGCTGGCCTCGCGCTGCAGCTGAGCCGACGTCGAGCCGTGAACTCGATTGGCGTCTAATAGCGCTGGGTCGTCCAGGCTGACATTGCACTGCATTGGTTGGGCATCCGAGCATCGCACTGAACCCGGCCGCCAGCGGTGCTCGAATCCACCGGCAGCAGAAACTGCCGGTGGCGCGGGTCATACGGCATCTGCCTCGTTTTGCGGGAACATGGCGCGACGTGATTCCGCATCGAGATCAGCCTTGAAGGTATGCCTTGCCTTCATGTCCAGGGCTCGCTGGACCGCAGGGCGCTTGGTCGCCTCGTCCATGAAGCGCACGACATTGGGATAGTCGCCAAGACCTTTCTCGCCGAATGCATATCCGGCGGAGGCGGCCCAGCCCCAAAGGGCCATGTCGGCGATCGTGTACTCGTCGCCGGCCAGATAGCGGGCCTTTCCAAGCCGACGGTCCAGAACCGCGTAGTGGCGTTCGAGCTCCTTCACGTAACGATTTTTCGCATAGGCGATATCTTCCGGCGCGTAATGCAGAAAGTGGATTGCCTGGCCGGAAAACGGCGATAGGCCCGTTGCCACGAACTGAAGCCATGACAGCATCAAAGCCTTGGCCTTCAGTTCGCCCGGAATGAACTTTCCGTGCTTCTCGGCGAGGTAGAGGAGGATGGCGTGGGAGTCGAATATCGTCACCTCCCCGTCAACCATCGCCGGCACCTTGCCATTTGGATTGATCTCCCTGAATTCCGGCGTGTGCTGCTCGCCTTTGAAGATATCGACCGGCGAGACGTCGAAGGGCAATTCCAGCTCTTGCAGCAGCACCGCCACCTTCATCGAATTCGGCGTGGCGTGAAAATACAGATTGAGCATCTTTTTCTGTTCCATCGTTGAACATCCACCCAGTCCGCCTGATCGGCGTCTGCTGATGTTGAGCGCCTGAAACATGCTGGCCTGCCCGCCAACACGCCAATCGATCTTGCGGATTGGTGGCATCGAGCCCGTTCATGGCAGGTCGGGCGATCGGACGGGTTTGGATTTTAACAAGTCCCAAACCCATGAACGCGATCGATTCGTCTCATCGTGAAACGCGATTTCTCGAGGCGCGCTCAGAGTTCTAGGGCGGTGACATCAACCGACCGAAAGGAACCAATCATGATCTCTCGTTCTCTAATGTCTGGCGTCGCAGCCATGATTCTCTTCAACATTGTATCGCCATCGATGGCCGGCAGCACGGCTCAGGGGATTTCGTTCGCCTCCGACCAGAGTTATCCGGAGAGCATGACATGGTCGGCCAGGCAGGACACCTTTATGGTCGGCTCGGTGCGTCATGGCCTGGTGGCCAAGGTCGACAAAACCGGGAAGTACACGGTGTTCGTGCACGATGCGAGGCTGGTTTCCACGGCGGGTCTGCTCGTCGACGACAAGCGCAACACGCTTTGGGTGACGAACTCCGATCCGGGCGTCGGCGATCGCACCGGTGCGGCGAGCAAGGGCAAGCTTGCGGCGGTGGCCACCTACGATGCCACGACCGGCCAGCCTCGGGCCTATTACGATCTCGGCAGCCTCAGCGAAGGCACGCATTTTGCCAATGACATCGCGCTCGATGCCGACGGAAACGCTTATGTGACCGACAGTTTTGCCCCGATCGTCTACCGGATCGACACAGCGGGCAAGGCGACGATCTTTGCGCAGGATCCACGCTTCACGAATGGCGACGGCTTCAAGCTGAACGGCATCGCCTGGCAGAAGGACGGCTATCTGCTCGTGGGCAAATACAACACGGGTGAGCTGTTTCGCGTCAGTATCGCCGACCCCCGCAAGATCGATCCGGTTAAACTGCCCGAGACCCTCACGGGTGCCGACGGCATTCAGTTGATCGATGACCAGCACCTCATCGTGGTGCAGAACCTGGGCGCAGACCGCACCGTCGAACTGGTATCCGCCGACGGGTGGGCATCGGCGACGATCGTCCGGCAGGAGCGCAGCATCATGTCGATGCCGACGGCCGCGGCGATCTTGGGCGACGATGTCTACGTACTGAATTCGCGGCTCGACACGCTGTTCGATCCGGCTGCCGACAAGGTTGGCGACTACCTGCTTCAGAAGCTCTGATTGCACGGCATGTGGTAGCCGGAACGATTGCGTGGTGTTCGGCCACTACCCCTCGTGACCGCTGCGAGCGCTCTGTATCACCAGTTTACGCAGCCATATGTGGGCGGGGTCGCTGCGCATTCGTGGGTGCCAGAACAGGTTCATGGCGAACGGCGAGAGCTCCAAGGGGGCTTCGAACAGATCGAGGACTTGAGCGAAGCGCCTCAGGAATCGCCGGGGCAGGGTGCAGATCAGATCGCTGTTTTCCAGAACGAGCGGGGCCAGTGCGTAGCTCTGGATGGAGACCGTCACATTGCGCGAGCGGCTGATCTCGGCAAGCGCGTCGTCGATCATCCCTGCAAAATGCCCGCCGCTCGTCGAAATGAGCAGATGGTCGAGGGCACAGAATTCGTCCAGGGTGATTGACCCCTTGCCACGCGGATGGCCGTGCCGCTGGGCGGTAACGAATTCCTCTTCGAACAGCTTCTGCCCGATCAGACCACTCGAACCGTCTTCTGCGGCTCCGATGAAGAGATCGATGTCGCCCTGCTCCAGATGCTCGACGATCCTCGGCTTGTTGGGCACCGTAAAGGCGACCTTTGCGTTGGGAGCTTGGGATTTGAACCGCGGAATGAGGTCCGGCGCCAGGATCGCTGCCGGATTGTCCGTTGCGGCAATGCGATAGACACGTTTGCTTGTCGCGGGGTCGAACAGATGAGCAGTATTCACGAAATCGCTCAACCGTTCGAGCAGCCGGGTGAGTTCGGGCTCAAGTGCCAGAGCGTGAGGCGTCGGGATCATTCCCCGTCCGGACGCCGCCGTTGTGAAGAGGGGGTCGTTCAGCAAGTGACGCAGCCGCGTCAGGCGGGCCGACAAAGCCGATTGGGTAATGTTCAATCTCGCCGCCGCATGGGTGACGTTCTGGTGCTTCAACAGCGCGTCGAGTGTCAGCAGCAAGCCAATGTCGAAATCCGATAGCCGTTTTGTCAATGGGACCTCGAACCAGCAGGCGCTATTCAATCGGTAGCTCTAGACTAGCACGGTTCCGGGTTTGAAGGGCATGCGGTTCCAGTCAACAGTCAGCCGGCGTGGCCGGATTTGACCACCCATACTGAGGTCTGTTCGGCCTCTTGCACCAACCATCTAAGGCGCGGGCCATGGCCCGCGCCTTTTCATATTCAGCCTTCCAAAGAGCTCAGTCCTTCTCGAAGATGCGCGCCTTGGCGACGACACCGGCAATGGCGCCGCCGATCAGCGGTGCAACGATGAACAGCCAGAGCTGGCCGATCGCGGCAGTTCCCGAAAACAGTGCCGGACCGATCGAGCGGGCCGGGTTGAGCGAGGTGCCGGTCACCGGGATGATGGCGAAGTGCAATCCTGCCAGCGTCAGGCCGATGACCAGTCCGGCGAACGCCGTCGAGTGCTTTTCAGCCGTGACGCCAAGGATCACGGTGACGAAGGTGAAGGTGCCGATCACTTCCCACAGGAATGCCGAACTGACACCCCATTTCGTCACATCCCAGCCATTGGCGCCGAAGCCGGTGGTGTGTCCGCCAACCTGGCCGGAAACGATGATCCACAACGCCAGCGAAGCGAGGACGCCGCCGATGACCTGCGCGATCCAGTAGGGGATCACGTCCTTGGCCGGCAGCCGGCCGGCAAGGAAGACGCCGAGCGTCACCGCCGGATTGAGATGCGCGCCCGAAATGGGGCCGATCGCATAGGCCGCCGCGATGAGGCCGATGCCGAACGCCAGACCGATGCCTTCCTGGCCGAGCGGCAGCGCGCCGCCGAAGCCGCCCGTCACCACAGAAGCCGTACCGATGAACACCAATAGAAATGTGCCTAGAACTTCCGCCAGATAAGTCTTCATTGCCCTCTCCTCGTGTCGATCCGCCGGTCCACCTTTTGCGCGCCACGAATCACAACCAGAAGAGTATTCGCAACCAGAAAACTTGGAAAGCAGAGCGGTTGTGCAGGCCGACCTGCTTGTGCGCGCCGGTTGCGCGCTCTAGAGCAGGGCCGGAATAATTTTCTGCGTGACGGAACAAGACCATGCGACTGGGCGGACGACTGGCTGCGGCCATCGAAGTGCTGGAAGACATCGGCCGGCGCCACCGGCCGGTGGCGGACGCGCTGAAGGATTGGGGCCTGTCGCATCGCTTCGCCGGCGGCGGCGACCGTGCGGCGATCGGCAACATCGTCTATGACGCCTTGCGCCACAAGCGTTCCGCCGGCTGGCTGCTGGGGCAGGACACGCCGCGCGCCATCGGCTTCGGCGCGCTGCTGCTCGAATGGCGCCAGACGGCACAATCGCTCAACGAGGCGCTCGATGGCGACAAGTTCGCACCGCCGCTGCTGACCGCCGCCGAGCTTCAGGCCATCGCCGAACGCCGGCTTGACGATGCGCCGGCCGCGGTGCGGGCGGATGTTCCGGACTGGTGCGCGCCGCTTTTCGAGCGAGCCTTTGGCTCGACCTGGGCCGACGAGGGCGCCGCGCTGGCAACGCGCCCGCCGCTCGACCTCAGGGTCAACACCCTGCAGGCCAACCGCGACAAGGTGCTGGCCGAACTGACGGGAACCGGCGCGAAACCCTCGGCAATCGCGCCACACGGCATCCGCATCCCGCCGATCGACGGCGACGGCCGGCACCCGAACGTGCAGGCCGAGCCGGCTTTCCAGAAGGGCTGGTTCGAGGTCCAGGACGAAGGCTCGCAGATCGCGGCCGCCCTTGCCGGGGCCGAAGCCGGCATGCAGGTGCTGGATTTTTGCGCCGGCGCCGGCGGCAAGACGCTGGCACTGTCGGCTTCGATGGAAAATCGCGGCCAGATCTTTGCCCATGATGCCGAAAAAGCACGGCTGGCGCCCATCTTCGACCGCATCCGCCGCTCTGAAAACCGCAATGTCCAGATCGTCACCAAGCCGGCCGAACTCGCGCCGCTCGGCAACCACATGGACATCGTGCTGGTCGACGCGCCTTGCACCGGCAGCGGCACCTGGCGGCGCCGTCCCGATGCCAAATGGCGGCTGACGCAAAGGCAGCTCGATGCACGCAAGGGCGAGCAGTCGGCGATCCTCGATGCGGCCAAAGCCTATGTCAAACCAGGCGGCCTGCTGGTCTACATCACCTGCTCGGTGTTTGATGAGGAAAACGGTGAGCAGATCGCGGCCTTTCGGGACCGTAACAGCGGCTTTGTTCCCGTCGACCACCGCCAGCTCTGGGACAGCCGTTTTCCCGGCCATGAGGCAGCCGCACGCATCGGCGCCAGAGGCGACATCTCGCTGTCGCCGGCGCTCAGCGGCACCGATGGGTTTTATCTCTGTGCGTTACGCAGATCGGCCTGAATCCAATTCCTGACGGATGCGTCGCGCCGGCCGGCAGGCCAGGTCGATTGTGCAGTGCAGCAAAAGCATTTGCCTGCCGTCGATGCCTCTGCAATAAGCTTATCCGCGTAAAGGAAGGCAGCGGCAATGGCAGCAAAGATCGTACCCGCCCCGGACTATGAGGATCGCGTCAGGACCTCCTTCGCGCGTCAGAAGGCGATGGCCACGATCGGCGCCGAACTGACGCTGGTGACGCCCGGCATCATCGAGATCGAGATGCCCTATTCGGCGGCATTGACCCAGCAGCACGGCTTCCTCCATGCCGGTGTCATTTCGACGGCGCTGGACTCGGCCTGCGGCTATGCCGCCTTTTCGCTGATGCCGGAAAATTCCGGCGTGCTGACCATCGAGTTCAAGGTCAACCTCCTGGCGCCGGGCAGGGGCGAGCGCTTCCTGTTCCGCGGCTCGGTGACCAAGCCAGGCCGCACCATCATCGTCGCCGACGGCCAGGCCTACGCCTTTGCCGCCGACGGCGAGGCCAAGCTGATCGCCACCATGACCGGCACCATGATGACGGTGGTTGGCCGCGATGGGATTGAAGGGTGAGTGGCCGGTTCGCCGCAGGCGAATTCATCGTGCCGTTGGCACGATGAAAGGCCACGAACGCCGGGAGCTGCCGGAGGCAGCGGGTCCCGGCGAGCGGCGGTGCAGATAAGCAGATGATCGGGCGGAGAGGAATAAATCATCATGACCGGTAAAGTGTCGCGCCTGTCGGGCAAGGACGTCCTCTTCGTTATGGCGGCGCAGGCCGAATACGGCCCGCACCTCAAGCAGCTGTTCACGCCGCTGATGACCGGTGTCGGTCCGGTCGAGGCCGGCGTCAGGCTGGGTGCTGAACTCTCCTGGCTGAAATCGCAAAAAGCACTGCCGGATCTCGTTGTTTCGCTCGGTTCAGCCGGCAGTCGGACGCTGCAGCAGACGGAAATCTACCAGGCGGTTTCGGTCAGCTACCGTGACATCGACGCTTCGCCGCTCGGCTTCGAGAAGGGCGCCACCCCCTTCCTCGACCTGCCGGTAACCGTGCCATTGCCCTTCAAGATACCGGGCATCAAGCAGGCGACCCTGTCGACCGGCGGCGCGATCATCACTGGCGCGGCGTATGATGCTGTTGCCGCCGACATGGTCGACATGGAGACCTTCGCCTGCCTGCGCGCCTGCCAGCTGTTCGACATTCCGCTGATCGGTCTGCGCGGCATTTCCGACGGGGCGGCGGATCTCAGGCATGTCGGCGACTGGACCGAATATCTTGAAGTCATCGACGAGAAGCTGGCGGACGCCGTCATGCGGCTCGAACGGGCGATCGGCGACGGCGCCCTCCGGGCGGAACCACCCCATGAAGATGCCGGACCAGCCTGAAAGTCGGGCTACGCAACCCATTGCGTCGACTCGTTTCTTTCTCTAAACGCTCGCCATGAAAACAGCCAATCATCCCGACACCGTCCTGATTGTCGATTTCGGCAGCCAGTTCACCCAGCTCATCGCCCGCCGCATCCGCGAGGCCGGCGTGTTTTCCGAGATCGTGCCGTTCCAGTCGGCCGAAGCGGCATTCAAGCGTATCAATCCGAAGGCCGTCATTCTGTCCGGCGGTCCGGCTTCGACCGGCGATATCGGCAGCCCGCGCGCGCCGCAGATCGTCTTCGATTCCGGCGTGCCGGTGCTTGGCATCTGTTACGGCCAGATGGCCATGTGCGTGCAGATGGGCGGCGTCGCCGAAAGCTCCGACCATCGCGAGTTCGGCCGCGCCTTCGTCGAGATCCAAAAGGACAGCCCGCTGTTCGAGGGCCTGTGGGCGCCCGGCCAGCGCCACCAGGTGTGGATGAGCCATGGCGACCGCGTCATCTCCTTGCCCAAGGGCTTCGAAGTGTTCGGCAAGTCCGAGGGCTCGCCCTTCGCCATCTTCGGCGACATCGAGCGCAAGATGTACGGCATCATGTTCCATCCCGAGGTGGTGCATACGCCCGACGGCGCCCGGCTGCTCAGGAATTTCGTCCACAACATCGCCGGCATCGAGGGCGACTGGACCATGCGCGCCTACCGCGAGCACGCGGTCGAGACGATCCGCAAGCAGGTCGGCAAGGGCAAGGTCATCTGCGCGCTGTCGGGCGGCGTCGATTCTTCTGTCGCGGCGCTGTTGATCCACGAGGCGGTCGGCGACCAGCTGACCTGCATCCTTGTCGACCACGGCCTGATGCGCAAGGACGAGGCCGCCGGCGTGGTGGCGATGTTCCGCGAGCACTACAATTTGCCGCTCATTCTGGTGAACGCTTCGGACCGTTTCATCGACGCCCTCGAGGGCGAGTCGGACCCGGAAAAAAAACGCAAGACCATCGGCCGGCTGTTCATCGAGGTGTTCGAGGAAGAGGCCAAGAAACTCGGCGGCGCCGAATTCCTGGCGCAGGGCACGCTCTATCCCGACGTCATTGAAAGCGTCTCCTTCACCGGCGGCCCGTCGGTGACGATCAAGTCGCACCACAATGTCGGCGGCCTGCCCGCGCGCATGAACATGCAGCTGGTCGAGCCGCTGCGCGAACTGTTCAAGGACGAGGTGAGGGCGCTCGGCAAGGAGCTCGGCCTGCCCGAAAGCTTTATCGGCCGCCATCCATTCCCCGGCCCAGGCCTCGCCATCCGCTGCCCAGGCGGGATCACCCGCGAAAAGCTGGAGATCCTGCGCGAGGCCGATGCCATCTATCTCGACGAGATCCGCAAGGCCGGCCTCTACGACGCCATCTGGCAGGCCTTTGCCGTGCTGCTGCCGGTGCAGACGGTCGGCGTGATGGGCGACGGCCGCACCTACGAGTTCGTCTGCGCGCTGCGTGCCGTCACCTCGGTCGACGGCATGACGGCGGATTTCTACCACTACGACATGGCCTTCCTCGGCGCCGCCGCCACCCGCATCATCAACGAAGTCCGCGGCATCAACCGTGTCGTCTACGACGTGACGTCGAAGCCGCCGGGAACAATCGAGTGGGAATGATTCAGGCCCACTCAGACGCCGCCGAAAATACGCCAATCTGCGACGTAACGTACTGAAAACAAACATGAATCCTTTCAGAGACAATCAGCGACAATCGGTGCGCTAGGATTGGCTTTGACGGACCGCTTGACGGACCTTCCGCATATTGCCCACCCGATTTTTTCTGAGTACCGTCAGAGTCAATGAGGCTCGTGACGGTACTTTTTGTGCCTTAAGGCATTGAACAAAAAGGGAATTTTCTCTCACGAAGCCTCTAAATTGTCCTGACGGTACTTTTCAGGAGGCAACGGGAATGTTGACGGACATCGCTCTTAAAGCGCTGAACCAAAAGATAAAATCTACAAGATTGCTGATCGGGACGGCATGTATGTCCGCGTCATGCCCAGTGGCGCGATCTCGTTTCGGCTGGATTACAGGCTGAATGGACGCCGCGAGACGGTCTATCTGGGCAGATATGGGCGGGATGGAATCTCGCTCGCGTTGGCACGAGAAAAGTGCCTCGACGCAAAGCGCGCTATTGGCGATGGCCGATCGCCGGCGATCGAGAAGCAGCGCGACAAGCGTCGCCTGAAAGAGGCGAAGAGCTTTGGCGAGTTCGGGGAGAAGTGGCTCACTGCCGCACCGATGGCCGACAGCACGCGCGCCGTGCGGCGCGCCATCTTCGAGCGGGAGCTTCTTCCGTCCTGGCGAAATCGCCTGCTGACGGAGATTACGCCGGATGACCTGCGGGCTCATTGCGGCGCTATCGTTGAGCGTGGCGCCCCGGCGACCGCCATCCATGTTCGAGACATCCTGAAGCAAATCTACGGCTTCGCGATTTTGCACGGGGAGAAGGTGGCCAATCCGGCGGATGAAGTTGGACCAGCGTGTACCGTGCCCGGCCACTGCGTGACGCCAGGCCCGCGACGCGGGGCAGGTCCATAGCGAAAGCGTATAGAGCGCATTTAAAAAATGTATTACCGCCAACGTGCTGATTGCCCGATAGTCCTCCCCGGGTTCCGGTGAACTCAGCGTGCCCACGGCTCAACGCCTGGCACTAAGGGAGGAAAAATTGACGACATTCGCAACCATGTTGCGGTCGCTTGCTGTTGCCGCAACGATCGCTAACGTCACCCCTGCTTTTGCCGGTGGCGTCGATGAGCTGCCTAAGAACATCCAGGATGAGCTCTATAACAAAGACATGATGGATCCGATGCAACCGCTCGCGGAAAGCGCTTACCGCGACTGGAAGCCGAAGAAGGGTCCACCGTGGACGATTGGCTACGCTAGCTCCTACGCTGGTAACACATGGCGCGCCGACGTTATGAAGCGCCTCCAGGAAGAGATTATTCCAAAATGGAAGAAGCTCGGACTGGTCAAGGACGTGATCATCACTCAGTCAAATCTGAACGACTCCACGCAGATCCAGCAGATGCGGCAGTTGGTAGACCAAGGGGTCGACGCGATCATCGTCTGCTGCTCGAACCCGACGTCACTGAACCAGACGGTCGAATACGCCCATCAGCGTGACATTCCGGTATTTTCTGCTGTTGGCTATCTCACCTCGCCTTATGCGGTGAACACGTCCGCGAACTTCGTCGTGGGCGGCAGCATGCTGGGCGAATGGATGGCCAAGCAAATCAACGGCAAGGGCAATGTCTTGGTTGTCGAAGGCATTCCTGGCGCGTCGGCATCGGACTCGCAGAACGTCGGGGTTCTCAAGGCCTTAGCGAAATACCCCGACATCAAGGTCGTGGGTCAGGTTGCCGGCATGTGGACCGACCAGGTTGCCCAGGCCGAAATTCAGAAGTGGCTGGCCACCAATCCGGGCGATTTGAATGGCATCATCATTCAGTCGGCGTCTGAACTCGGCGCCCTACGTGCGCTTCAGCAAAGCGGCCGCGAGATGGTCCCGTTCTCCATCGGCGGTGAGATCGGCGCGCTTTGCTACTGGCGCAATAACAAGGATTTCGTCTCACAGGCGATCCACGCCTGGCCTCCGGGCGACGACTTCGAGTTCGGCTGGAACGTCATGATGCGCACCCTCGAGGGCCAGGGCCCGAAGGTCCAGTCGATCCTGACCAAGCCGCAGACCATGTCCTACGATCAGCTTGAGAAGGCCGTCCCGGCCGATTGCAGCGAAGATTCGGACGGCTGGTACAACGTCGGTGTCGAGAACTGGGCAGGCAAGGACTACCTGGACCAATTCTTCCTGCGTCCGGCCGATCCAGAGGCGTTCAAAGCGAACTGACCAAAATCAGGTCTGGCCATCCCGTCAGCGCTGACGGGATGGCATTTCTTTCATTCCGTGTAAGTCTAGCCGCTGAACGTCGGCCAACTGGACCAGTGATGTCGTACCCTACTGTTGAACTCTCATCGGTCAGGAAGACCTTCGGGCCGACTGTGGCGCTGGGCGGTTGCAATCTGACGGCCTACGCGGGGGAAGTTCATGCAATAATTGGCGGCAACGGCTCGGGTAAGAGCACACTGGCGAAGGTCATCTCCGGCGTCCTGATACCGGACAGTGGTCAGGTCTCGATCCTTGGAAAGTCGGCAACGTCCCCGCACGAGGCGCGCCAGCTGGGCATCTCCAATGTCTTTCAGGAAGTGCTCGTCGCGGATGAGTGTTCCGTGCTGGACAACCTTTACCTGGGGGCGGACGGCCTTTTGGGCTCGTCCATGAACCGGGAAGAAAAAGAAGCCAAGGCATCCGCATTGATGCGCGAACTCCTCGGCTTTGACATCGACCTCTCCGGGTTGGTGGGTGAACTGCCTTTGAGCGTCAAACAATGGGTGACGATAGCCAGGGCCCTTCTGACTGATCCCAAGGTCCTGATCCTCGACGAGTCTTCGGCCGCGCTAGACTTCGATTCCACGGAAAGGCTGTTCCGCAAGATGCGGCAGCTCAAACAGCGGGGAGCAAGCATCCTGATCGTCACCCACCGCATCGCCGAACTGGTCCGTATCGCCGACCGTGCGACGGTTCTGCGTGACGGGGTGGACGTCGGCAGGCTTGCCAAAGAAGAGATTACCGAGGCCAGGATTCTTGAACTGATTGCCGGTGCCGGGCGCAGCGGCACAGACCGTGATCAGCCGCTGCCGACGCGGCTCGGCGATCGGCCGGTCCTGCGCGCAACCGATTTTCGGGTCTGGCCAGACGCTGCACCCGTGAGTTTCACAGTGTATCCCGGCGAGGTCATCGGGATCACCGGGCTGGACGGGCAGGGGCAGGCGGATTTCGTGAGATGCATCGCTGGCATCCAGTTTCCGATCGCCGGCCGGTTGGTCGTGGTCAATGACGGCAAGGCCAGCGAGGTCACGGATTTGGCATCTGCGCGACGCAATAAGATTAGTTATGTCAGCGGCGATCGCAAGAAAGAGGGCATCTTTGCCAATCTGAGCATTTACGAGAACCTGCTGCTTCCGGTGTATCGCGAATTCCGGTCGGGCGGTGTGCTCAACTTCATTAACCGCACCAAGCTGACGCCGGTGTTTGAGTGGGAATCCAGCAAACTGGCCGTCAAGATGGGGAGCCCGGAGAACCTCATCACGTCGCTGTCCGGCGGTAACCAGCAGAAGGTACTGATTGCCAGGGCCTTTGCGGAAAAACCGGTGGTTCTGGTGCTCAACGATCCTGCCCGCGGCATCGACGTCGGGGCCAAGCTCGATCTCTATCGCAACCTCAAGGAATTCGCTGCGCGGGGCAACGCCGTGATTTTCCTCTCCAGCGAACTCGAGGAATTTCTGAACCTGTGCACGCGGGTTCACGTGTTTCGCAATGGCGCCATATCGGCGGATTTCGAGCCGCCCTTCGATGGCCATGCCATCCTCAACGCCATGTTTGGCCGCCGCGCGACGGCGCGCTTGCCCGGCGAGGCCGCCAACGAGAATGGCCCAGGCAACCCGGTCGCGGTCGCCGAGAGCCACAATCCCAGACTCGAGCAGGGCAGGCCGGTGCCGAGGTCTGTAACCCTGCTGAAACAGGAGGTAAACCATATGGCGGCAACCCCGTCTTTTACGCTGCGTTGTCCTGATATCGCGCCAGGTAGCGTCATCCCGGACCGGTTCGCCGAGGACAACCGGCTTTCGCCGCGACTTGTTTGGTCAGGACCGCCGGAAGGCACGCGCAGCTTTGCCTTGTCCGTTACCGATCCTGACCTGCCGGAAGCATTTAGTTTCCCCCGCTCGTTTGCGCACTGGCTGGTGGCGAACATTCCGGTCGAGATTCGTGAGCTCCCAGAAGGCGCCAGCGGCAGCCTGCGGCTGCCGCACGGCGCTGCTGAGTTCAACAGCGATTTCGTGACATTCAAGATCCCGGGGTTCGGCAAGGGATATGGCGGCCCTTGGCCGCCGGACCGGGCTCACCGGTACTTTTTCACGCTCTATGCGCTCAGGGCGGACAAGGTCGAGTTGCCGGCCGACGCCGATCTTGGAGCATTTGCGGCTGCGGTTATGCCGGTGGCCATCGATGCAGCGTCGTTCGTGGCAGTCTACGGGCCAGCAAAGAAGTCTCTGCCCGCGTGAAAACCGGGCAAAGTAATTCCCCAATCAGGAGGATCGCATGAGTAGATATGGAAGCAGGAGCAGCTTTGATCTGGAGTGGATCGAGCGGTGGGCAAGGAAGGTCAATGACGATCGCATTTTGCCGGTAGTAGGGCGGTTTTTCACGAGTAAGTTCGTGCTCGGCTTCGACGACACGGAATATCTCGTCGACGTCCGCGGCGGCAAGATCCAGAAGATCGCGCAAGGCCTCACTCCGAACGACATGGGGGTCGAATTTTGGCTCAAGGCGCCGAGCAGCGCCTGGTCGAAATTTGCCCAGGAAATCCCACCGCCGATGTTCAACGACATCTGGGCGATGGCGCATCCGCTGCACAAGCAGCTGATCATCGAGGGCAATTCGCTCCCCTTCTGGCAAAATCTGCGGGCGCTGACGCGCATGCTCTCGCTGATGCGACAAGTTTAACGGCAGCGCAGGAGAGTTGTCATGAATACACACGATCCAATCGTTGGGCGCTACGTCTACGTCCAGTGCGAAGGCAAGACGTACCGCACCTATTACGAGGAACACGGCGAGGGCATTCCGATGGTCTGCCTGCACACGGCCGGCACGGACGGGCGCCAGTATCGGCACCAGCTGTGCGACCCGGACATCAGCCAGAATTTCCGCGTTATCGCTTTCGACATGCCTTGGCACGGCAAGTCGATCCCGCCAGCTGACTTTCACCTGATGGAAGACGAGTACAAACTCACAACCAAATTTTACTGTGAGTTCATCGTGGCGTTCTGCCGGGCCCTTGATCTGCGCAAGCCAGTCCTCATGGGCCAGTCGATGGGCGGCAATATCTGCCTGGCGCTGGCACTGCGCTATGAAAGCGAGTTTTCCGCCTTTATCGCCCTCGAGGCCTGCGACTATTCCCCGGGATGGTGGATCGATCCGCTGCATCACCCCCATATCCATGGTGGCGAGGTCGTGGCGACCTCTGTATTCGGTCTGATGGCCCCGCAGTCTCCTGACGACTACCGGTGGGAGACCTGGTGGTACTACGCGCAGGGCGGCCCGGGCATCTTCAAGGGCGACCTGTATTTTTACAGCGTCGATTCGGATTTCCGCGACCAGTGCCAGAAGATCTCCGGGAAGGTGCCGATCTACTTCCTGACTGGCGAGTACGATTTCGCATGTACGCCCGAAATGACCCAGCGTACGGCCGAAAAAGTGAAGAATTCGGAATGCATGATCTTCGGTGGTGGCCACTTCCCGACATCGGAAGATCCGGCGAAGTTCAAGGAAGTCATCACCCCCGTGCTGAAGAAAATCCTCAGCGCCGATCCGGAACGGCGCGGCCAGGGAGGCAATGCCCTTTCCGGACGGAGCATTTCCGAGAGCCGGTCGACCGCTCGCAGTGAGCGGCCCAGTGAAGGCCGGAAGGTCATCGAGTTCTAGGTTGCGCTAGCAACGAAAGACAAATGTTGATGTCCCAATCCAGGGGTTCCCAAAACACTTACCTGTTGGTCCCGATCCTGCTGATCGCGCTGCTCTTGAGCACCGCGGTCATCAGGGGGCCGAACCTTGTGTCCTTGTCGGGGTTCGGCAGCGCGATCATCGTGTCGGCCCCCCTGATCCTGGCGACATTCTCGCTTATGGCTCTGGCTGTGGCGGGGCGTGGGACAGTCGACCTGGCGGTTGGACCCTTGCTCGCCTTCATCAACGTCACGATCGTCAAGCTCAACGGCCTTGGCATCGTCACGGGTCCCTTTGGCGTCTTTCTGGTCGCCCTGGGGATTGGCGTTCTCTATCAGCTCTTCTTTGCCCTCATCATCATTTTCGTGCGCGTCCAGCCGATCATTGTAGCGCTCAGTGGCTTTCTGGCCCTGACCGGCATCAACCTGGTCATCCTCCCAAGACCTGGCGGCACCGCACCGGACTGGATGTCGTCCTGGGGCCTCGGCAACACGATCTTTTCACCGATCTTGCTGATCGTCCTTCTGGCTATCGCGGCCTGGCTGCTGTTCACCATGACCTCGTTTTACGCGAACTTGCGTCTGATGGGCTACGATGAGCGTGCGGCTTATACGAGCGGTGTCCGCATCAATGTGGTGCGGATCGGTGCCCACGTCATCGCCGGCCTCTTCGTTGGCCTGGGGGCGATCTGCTACACCGCCCTGATCTCGTCTGGAGATCCGACACAAGGTACCACCATGACGCTAACGGCGGTGACCGCCCTGGTACTGGGCGGGGTCAGCCTGTCCGGCGGACGCGGTGGCGTAGCAGGCGGGCTGCTAGGCGCGCTCAACCTCTTTCTTATCGGCTATGTTCTTGCCACGTTCAATTTCGGTTCCACGCAAGCCTTTGTGACACAGCTTTTCTACGGGCTGATCCTCGTTCTGTCGCTCCTGCTGACCCTGCTGGTCCCCATCATCGGGCGATACCTCCACTTCATTTCGCCCTTTGCAGCCTTCGTCGTCCTGGGCTGCGTGGTGGTCGGGATCATGCTGTACGTCAGCACCCGCGACACCTATGGCGTGGCGGCCGTCGCCGGTGAAGCTTTCAAGTCCAATCCGGACGTAATGACCCGCTATCTGCTGCTGCCCATACAGTCGGGAAGTGGGCCGGTACTGCCTGATCTCACGCCGCTGCAAAAGATCGTCTTCGGCTTCGCCGTCATCTTGGCGGTGCTGACGTTCACTGTCCGCGTCATCGTAGCTGAAGCGGTTTCCGTGCGCCTTGGCGCCTTCATCTATGTTTTCGTCTCGGCACTCATCCTGCTCCTGTTCCTGGTCGTCGGGGAGCAAAGCCACGCGGCCGGAATTCTGGCGACAGGACAATCGTTGGGGATCGGGCCATGAGTCAGACTTTCGTCGACAGCAGCCGCCTCTTCATCCCGCGTTCGCGCGCCCTGGTGTGGCTCAATCTCGCCGTCACATTCGTTGTGGCCGCGATCAGCTTTGGCCTGGGGTTTTGGCAGGGGCTCAGCGCGCAGATCGTTATCCTCTACACCATCGTTCTGGCCGCCGTGCTCTTTTGGCTGATCAACTACGTCGCCGTCATCTTCGAGGCCAGATCTTCCTCTCTCGAAACCGACACCGCGGTCTCGGCTGGCGGCAGTGGCGTCTGGGCCGGCAACCGGGTCCTGATCATCACCATGGCGGTGATGTTGATTGTGTATCTGCTGATCACGGCAACGGTCCCGTCTTTCAGATCCCTTGGCAACTTGATCGCCTTCCTGCTGCTGGAAGCGATCCTGGTCTTTGCGTTTAAGGTCGGTAACCGTTTCGCCCATGGTCGCAGCGCCTTTATTGGACTGATCGTGCTGCTGGCGCTGATTGTGATCAGCTCCTTTACGATCAATGGGTTCCTCTCCGGCGCCAACATCAAGGCAATTCTGCTGTTTGCAGCGTTCCTGGGCATTGCCTGCGTCGGGCAAACACTGGTGGCGTTGCTCGGCGGCCTGGACCTCTCTATTCCGTTTGTTATCGGCGCGTCCAACATAGGGCTTTTGTTCCTGATTAGCCTTGGCGTACCGCCCTGGCTCGCGCTGGTGTTCGTGCTGATCATCGGCGGTGCCCTGGGTTTCTTGAATGGCGTTCTGTCCTACCGCCTGCAAGGCCAGGCGTTGATCCTCACCCTCGGAATGGGATTTGCAATCGCTGGGCTTGTCCAGATTCTGACCAGCATTGGATCGTCCTTTGGCGGCAACGTCTTTGGGACCGTTCCGAAATGGCTGCAAAATCTCGCCGCCATGAACGGTCGCACCTTCGGTCTGGCTGTCCCGCCAACGATCCTGTTGTGGATTGTCATCGCGATCATCGTCATCGTTGGCCTGCGTTATTCCGCCTTCGGCCGCTACATCTACGCCCTCGGCGGCAATCGCCGCTCGGCCAAGTTGATCGGCGTCTCCGAGTTCAAATACTGGACACTCGCCTACACCATCAGCGGCGTCTCCGCTGCCCTGACAGGATGCCTGTTGCTGGGCTGGAGCGGCGGCGGGTTCATCGGGGTCGGCGACCAGTATCTTTTCACAACCTTGGCCGCAGTCGTGATCGGCGGGACGTCGCTTATGGGCGGGTATGGCGGCTATGGCTACACCGTTATCGGGGTTCTCGTCCTGCAAGTCCTGAGCGCCTTCCTGATTGGCATCGGGCTCAAATACGAATGGCAACAATTCATTTTCGGTCTTCTGATCCTGCCGATGGTCGCGCTCTACGGCCGCGCCCCTCACATCAGAGCCCAGGTCTAGGGAAAGCCCATGTTTGGAACACTCTTTCAGTCCAGCGCAGTGGTCAGCACCGCGCTCAGCGTTGCAACCCTTGCGATGTTTGCCACGGCTGCCCTGGCAATGCTGGGCCTGACATGGACGTCCGAGCGCTGGCGGGTTCCGCTGGCGCTGTCAGCCGTTGCACTCCTGGCGTCGGGCTTTGAATACTATGCCGCCTCCAACATCTGGCTCGCTGGCCAGCAACTCAGCGCGGCCTCGCGCTACGTTGCGTGGTTCGTGGTGCAGCCGATGCAGGTCGCATCGGTGTTTTTCTTTGCGAGCATTGCAGGGAAAGTGCCCGTGGGCGTGTTCTGGCGGACACTGGCCGCGGCAATCCTGATGGTGCTCGCCCGCTACCTTGGTGACGCGCGGATCTTCAATCCGACCCTTGGCGTGCTGCTGTCGATCGCCTTCTGGCTCTATATCCTTGGCGAGTTTTATTTCGGCGCCATGGCGGATGCCATCAGCAAGTCGACGCGGCCGATTAGGCTCGGCTATTTCTGGATCAGGCTGATCATGACGATCGGCTGGGCAATTTACCCGATCCTGCATTTCGTGGACGTCGTTATCGGCACCGGACACGTGGCACCCATCATCGTGCTCTACACCATTGCCGACCTTATCAATCTCATCGCCGTCTCAATGATCATCCTCGCCGTGGCCGGCGAGGAGCGTTTCTGAAGGCTGTCAATCTTCGCGCCAATGTGCTCGGCGCTCGCGGTTAAGTGGAGGATCTTCCCATGAATGGCTCAGATGTGATCGCAGTCGTTATTCTCGTAACGATCATCATCGCGATCGGTGTCTATCTGCTGCACTGGCTCTACAGACACTCGTCCAAAGACCAGTCCTTCGTCCGCACCGGCCTCGGCGGGGAGAGGGTGGTTATGGGCGGCGGTGCGCTGATCATCCCGATTGTCCACGACATCACGCGCGTCAACATGAACGCGATCCCGGTGGAGATCCGGAGGCTCGGCGAGCAATCTCTGATCACCAGGAACAAAATGCGCATTGACATCGTCGCCGAGTTCTTCGTGCGTGTGGTGCCGACGGAAGCCGGCGTGTCGACTGCGGCCCGAACTCTCGGGGAGCGCACCCAGAACCCGGTCGCGCTAAAGGAGATTGTCCAAGGCCGGTTCGTCGATGCGATGTCTGCCATCGCCTCTACGATGACCATGGATGAAATCCACACCAACCGTGGCCGCTACATGGGTGAGGTGGCCGCCCTGGCGGCGACGACCCTGGGGTCGAATGGCCTCGAGCTTGAAAACGCCTCTCTGACGAACCTCAACCAGACCGATATCTCCGTCTTTGATCCCTCCAATGCGTTCGATGCCGAGGGCCTGACGCAGTTGACCGAGCAGATCGAGGACCGCCGCCAGCTTCGCAACCGTATCGAAAACGAATCGCGGATCGGCATCAAGCTCAAGGATTTCGAAACCGAACAGCGGGCTCTGGAGATCGAGCGTGACCTTGAGTACGCCCGCATCGAACAGACGCAGGCGATCGAAATCCGCAAAGCCGCCCAACTGGCCGAGATTGAGGCCGAGAGATCAAGCTCCACAATCAGTATCCAGAACGCCAGGATCCGCAGCGAACAAGACGGTGAGCGGATTCGTATCGCCAAGGACCGGCTCATCGATTCCGAACGGATCAACACCCAGTCGGAGGTGCGGTCGCTGGAGATCAAGAAGCAGCAAGAGACTGAAATGACCGAAATCATGTCGCGTCGCGAGCTCGAGATGCAGAGGATCCAGAACCGCCGGGAAATCGAGGCAGAGCGAATTGATAACGAGCAACATGTGAAGGAGTCTGAAATCCGTTCGCGCCAGGAGCTGTCGATCATCGAGACGACGTCATCGGCCGAGATCGACCAGGCCAAACTGGAGAGCCAGCGGATTACTGAGTCGCACCGTATTGAAACCGATAAAACGCTTGAATTGCTGGCCGTGGCGAAGTCGAGAGAGGTTCGCATCAGCAACGAACTTGCTGAGGCTGACCAGGAAAAGGCGCGCCTGAAGAAACGTTACGATGTCGATGTCGAGCGCTTGAGGGTCGACGAGGAAATCGTGCAGCTCGAGATCGAGAATAACCAGAAGATCAAGCTGGCCGAAACCAAGGCGTTTCACGAGATTCAGGACGCGTCGATCGCCGCTAACCGCCAGATCGACGAGTTGCGCATCGCTGCGCGGAAGTTTGTCGACAAGTTTGAGATCGAGCAGCAGAAGGAAGTCGAGATCGTCGACAAGGAGCGCCTGATCGCGGTGATCAACAAGTCGATCGAGGAAGCCTACGCAAAGACCGAGGCCGCGGAGGCTCTGAAAAAGCAGGTTGAACAGGAAGAGCAAGTCAACAGCGCACGCGAAGAAGAGGTGGCCGGGCGTATCAAGCGGATCGAGCTCATTCAGTCCTCGTCCAGAATCGAGCGTGATGCCCAACGGGTCGTTTCTTCGGCAAAGGCCGAGAAAGAGGCGACGGAACTGAGGGCGCTGGCGGAGATCGCCGAGTCCAATGCGGCCGAGGTTCGCTATACCAAGGACGCCGCCGGGCAGCGCATGCTCAACGAGTCCGAAAACACCCGTTCGGATGCCAGCAGACGCAGTGCCATCTACGAGAACCTCGTAAGCAATCTGCCCAGCATCATCCGCGAGACGGTCAAGCCGATGGAAAACATCGAATCGATCAAGATCCTCCAGGTCGATGGCCTCCCCGGTATCAACAGTCCTTCCGAGAGGGCCGGCGGCGATGGAGGCTCGAGCGGCGGCAACATGACGGATCGCGTGGTGAATTCCGCAATGAAATATCGCACCCAGGTCGCATTCGTAGACGGTCTCATGAAGGACTTGGGATTGCCGATCGAAAACCTCGGAAGCGCCGGCGGCATGTCGTTCCGCAACTTCCAGGGTCCGGATGCGCCGAAGGACAAGGACGACTGAGCCCGAAACTAGCGAGAGCAACCGATGACCCCGCTCGGCAAAAACGAAGCGCTGGACCGACACGCCTTGGTCATGGCCTGCTGGTTGGCAGCGGCCATGCCCGCCACGATCCTGTTTGAGTATGGATTCGGCCGGGGCGGATCACCGTATATTCTTGCCGGGTTCGCGGCCATTCTGGCGGGCTTTGTCTCTCACGTAATCGTCAATGCGGTCTACGGGACGGGGTTCTCGCCCCGAGAACTAGGACTTGGCCTGGTCATTTACGGACTCGCGCTTGTGCTGTTCGTTGTTATGTCGCTGGCCAGCGCGTCGTTTGCCGCGCACAACTTCTTACCGTTGAGCGTCGGCTTTATCACAACGGGGGCCGTGGTCGTTTTCTACCTGATCACCCGGTATGGGGCACGGCAGGCCTTCGAGGCGTTCGACGTTATCCGGGACTTCCGCTCGGATGACCGAGATTTAAAACGCTCGCCGGGAGACAAGACATGACCCCGCTCTTGGTTTCCATGCTCGGCATTGTCGCGGTCCTGGGCCTTTACCTTGCGACCATCAGCGGCCGTCACACCCGACAACCCGGTGATTTCGTCGACGCGGGCCTGGCATTGCCGCCATGGGTAATCATCTTCGCCGGCGCCGGCATCACCTTGGCCAGCCTCAGCCTTCCCGATCATCTGCTTTTGCTCGCCACCTTCGGCCTTCAGTATAACCAGGTCGCAGTCGGTCTCATCTGTATCGCCCTTTGCGCTGTGATCACGCAGAAGCGGATCTGGCTTGCCGCCCGGCTGACCTCGCTGCGCACGCTTGGTGACCTGCTGGGTGACTACTTCGGCAGCACGACGCTTCGCATCTATTTGCTGTTCGTGCTGTTCCTTTTCAGCATCCCTTTTGCAGCAATGTGCCTATCTCAGGCGGGTGCCCTGGTGAGCGCCGCGACCGCCAACGACGTTCCGTCCGGTCTCGCAATCTGGTCGATCGCGTTCCTCCTGTTCCTCTGCAGCGTGATCGGAGGCTGGCGCGGGATAGCCTATCTTGTCGCCGCCCAGTCCCTTTTGGTCCTGACCCTCATGATCTTTTTTGGCGGGTTCACAGGCTTCGCGCTCGACAAATTGGCATTCGCCGCCAACGGGATTGGTACAGCCAGCGGTGTGCTGCCGGACAAGATCCCGGGCGTGATCCAGTTTAGCGCCGGCATTGGCAAGGAACTGCCTGCCGGGGGGCTCTGGACCACCCTCGCGGGACTGACGTTCGCCCTGTCGCTGGGCGGCATCGCGATCAGTCCCGGCTTCAGCTTTCTGGGCGTGACAAGTGCGCCGCGCCGGGGCCTTGCATTTGGCCAGGTCTGGATGATCGCGGGCCTCGCGGCTGGCGCCCTGATACTGATCGGGCCGGTTCTGGCCGGGGAGATTGCCGCCAATGGCTCGCTGACAGCCTTCACGACACGGCTGGCAACGCTCGACCCGATGGTGGCGGTGGGCTTTACAGTCCTTCTGGTCGCGTCGGGCCAGATCGCCGTCGCATTCTTTGCCGGATCGGGAGCATCGGTGTGCACCATCGAGCTGACGTCACGCTACATCGTCCCGGGCATGGACCAACGTGCCACGCGGTTTGCCGCGCGCGTGACCCTGGCGCTCGTCTACGGATCTGTCGCCGCCATCGCGAGCTATGCGTCCCTCAGCGCGACAATCTTCTCATCCCTCACGCTCAGCCTGTCCGTGCAACTGCTGCCTGCGGTGCTCGGCTTGTGCTGGGTGCGCTGGATCAGCCGAAGCGGTGTTATGGCAGGATTGATTGTCGGAAGCCTTTGCGTGGTGTTCACCGAGAGCTTTGGACTGGTGCTGTTCGAGCGGCTCTTCGTTGACCTGCCATGGGGTCGCTGGCCCTTGTCGGTCCATTCGGCGGGATGGGGACTTGCGACCAATTTCACAGCGTGCCTCCTTGTGTCCCTATTTACGCGCAGCGGCGCCGAGCGGGATCGCAGGGATCGCCTCCATGACGCTTTCGAGGAGAGCCAGCCGGCGCGTAGCGGGAGCCAGGGGACCACAACGGCCAAATGGGCCCTTACACTTCTGTGGGCGTTTTTCGCGCTCGGCCCCGGTGCAATCCTCGGCAACACATTTTTCAGCGAGCCGATTTTTGCCGGCGTGGTCGTGGCGCCGGGAGTGCCTTCGCTGCTGGTCTGGCAGGTCCTGTTCTGGTTTGTCGGCGTGTTCATCGTGTGGTGGCTGGCCTATCAGGGACGCCTGTCCGTTATCGATGAACGTCCTCGCCACAGGATCGTCCTCGTGCCGGACGTGAACCCATTGTTTGAGCCAGTTACGACCCCGTGGATCGCACGGCTCCTCGACCGCGTGACGGGCCGGTAACAGGGGCAGGGCATGGAAGGCATCGACCTCAGGCGTCTGCGCTATTTCATCGCGGTTTGCGAGCACGGCGGCTTCTCCCGCGCGTCTCAATCCATAGGGGTCGCGCAGCCGTCCCTGACGCGACAAATCAAGCTGCTCGAAAAGGAAGTCGGTATCTCGTTGATCAACCGAAGTGGGCGCGGTGCCGAGCCCACGGCCGAAGGACGGTTCCTCCTGGGCCAGTCGCGCCTGCACATAGACGGGCTCGATGATGCGGTCCGTGAGGTGCGCCAGCGTTTGGACAAGCTCAAAGGCGAGATCTCACTCGGCATATGCCCGACCATCGTGCCGCTGTTTCTGGACGACATCCGCCATTTTGTTGAAGCCCAGTATCAGGGTGTAACGCTGAATGTTGTCGAAGCCTACAGCGGCGACCTTGCCAGTCTCATGGGCGGCGGCCAGCTCGACGCTGCGCTTACCTATCGGCCCAGTGCGCCGGATCAACTCGACGTCCTCGATCTTTTCGCCGAGCGCCTCGTGCTGGTAACCTCTTATGTCCGCGCTCAGGTCGACGCGCCGCGCCAACTGGGAGACATCAGCCGGTTAAAGTTGATATTGCCGAGCGAAATCCATGAATTGCGGCGGATCATCGATCGGGTCTACCGCGAGCGGGGCATCGCGCTGCAGCCGGAACTCGAACTCGACTCGCTCAGTGCTGTAAAAGCTGTCATCGCCGACAAAACCACCCAGTACGCAACCATTCTGCCGCACTCGAGCGTGACGCGTGAACTGGCCGAGCACGTGCTGAGCGCTTATGCGATCGCCGACAGCGCCATGGCCCGCACTATTGCCGTGGTGCGGCCCCAGGGGGGCAGTTCCCGGAACGTGGTGCTCACCGCCTTGATTGATGAAGTCCGCCGGCAGGCAGGACGGATCAAGAGATCCATGGACAGCGCCGACGCGGCCTTGTTGGGACAGGGATAGACGGACTGCCGGTTTTTGTCGTTGCCTCAATAACGAAATGTTCTAGGCTAGCCCTCCGTAGAGCGTGGGGAGCCGTTTTGGACCTTCGGCAGCTAAGATATTTTTCCAAGGTCGTGGAGAGCGGCTCGTTCTCGAAGGCCGCGACGCAGCTCCATGTGGCGCAGCCCGCGTTGAGCCAGCATGTCAGGCATATGGAAGAGGAGCTTGGCCTTGCTCTCCTGCATCGCGGGCCGCATGGCGTCAGTGCGACCGAAGCGGGCACGCGGCTGATGGTGCACGCCAAGCGCATCCTTGCCGAGTTTGCCGAAATTAACGACAGTGTCCGGGGCGCCGCCACAGCCCCTCGCGGCGAAGTGCGCTTCGGGCTACCCGGTACAGTGAGCGAGCTTCTTGCGGCGCCGCTGATCGAGGCCGCCCGCGAGCGGTTCCCCGAGGTGCGCATCCGCATCGTTGAGGCGATGAGCGGCTACATTCTGGAATGGTTGAAGCGCGGGGAGGTTGACCTCGCGATGATTTATGCAACGTCGGATCCCCGGGGGCTCGCGGTACATCACGGCTTGTCCGAGGAAATCTGTCTCTTTGCCAGTACGTCGATGCAGGGCCAGGCCGACTTGCGGGGCTCTTCGGTGGAGCTTCGCGACGTCGCCGGATTGCCCCTCGTTGTACCGGGCCCAGGCCACGGCCTGCGTGAACTGATCGAAGCCGTGGCAACGTCAGTCCAAGTCGCCATCAACCCGGCGATCGAAATCGACTCCTACACCCAAATCAAGAGATTGGTTACACGTGGGATCGGTTACGGGATCCTGCCTCGGATGGCGATCAACGCCGAGGCGCAGGCTGGCCTGTTTCGGGCGTGGAGCTTCCAAAACCCGCCGATTACCCGGAAAGTGTATCTCGCTTACTCGACCGAACGGCCCTTGCAGACAGCGCCCCGCGCCGTCGGGCAGCTATCGTGGGAGATCCTTCGTCAACTGGTCAAGGACCAGGTTTGGAGCGCCGAGCTATCCGACGAAAACCAACGGCCCAACCTCTTCGGCTAGGGTCCTGCAGGCGGGCGGCCGACTGTACGGTTTCGCTATACCTCCCATTACAAAACGCTATTTGACGGAAGCACCCCTTCCGGTGCGATGGTATTGGAGAAGCAGCATAAGGAGCGAGCCATGCCAGGCGCGCTGGAGGGAACGACCGTCATCTCGCTGGAGCAAGCCGTGGCCGCGCCTTTGGCGACGTCCCGTCTGGCCGACGCTGGCGCGCGGGTCATCAAGCTCGAGCGTCCCGAAGGCGACTTCGCGCGCGGCTATGACGACTATGTCCACGGCCTCTCGAGCTATTTCATCTGGAACAACCGCGGCAAGCAATCCTGCACCGTCGATTTGAAGCAGCCGGATGATCTGGCGCTGGTCGAATCCATGCTCGCCACCGCCGACGTGTTCGTCCAGAACCTTGCGCCTGGCGCAACCGACAGGCTGGGCATAGGCAGCGCGGACCTCAGGCGGCGGTTCCCCAGGCTGATCGTCTGTGACATCGGTGGCTACGCACCCGGAACGCCCGACCACGAGCGGAAGGCCTACGATCTGCTGATCCAGGCGGAAGCGGGCTTGGCGGGGGTCACTGGGTCCGCAACTTCTGGCCCGACCCGGGTCGGCATATCGATCTCCGATATCGCTACGGGGCAGGGGGCCTACGCCGCTATCCTCGAAGCCCTGATCATGCGCAGTCGAACCGGGGAAGGGGCTCACCTGCAGCTTTCTCTTTTCGACACCCTCGCCGAATACATGAACGTGCCATATCTGGCGCGCCACTACGGCGGCAAGGAGCCGCGGCGGCTCGGCCTCGCCCACCCTTCGATCGCACCCTACGGGCTGTTTCAGGTGAGTGACGGGGAAATTCTGATCGCCGTCCAGAACGAACGCGAATGGGTCGTTTTCTGCGACAGTGTCCTGCGCCAACCGTCGGTCGCAACGGATCCAAGGTTCGGACGCAACGTGCTTCGCATCCAAAACCGCGAGCCGCTTGACGCATGCGTGCAGGCGATCTTGGCGACCTACACCATGTCTGCATTATGCGAACTGCTCGACCACGTCAGAATTGCCTATGGCCGTGTGTCGACCATGGCGGATCTGGCGGTGCATCGCAGTGCCACCAAAGTCTCGGTGGAGACCACCGTTGGTCAAGTCGAGCTGTTTGCGCCACCGGTCACGGTCAATGGCAAACGCCCTGTGCTTGGCCCGGTGCCTTCACTCGGCGAACACGACGTGCCTTTGCGGCAGGAGTTCGGTCCTCCGGATGCGGCGGATCCCAAACGGATAGGAAGTGCAGCATTATGAGCTTGACCCGCGACCTGACCCGCTTGATCCGTGAAAAGCCGGTGACCGACCGCGACCTCGAATGGGCATCGCTATTTGTCCTGGATACGCTCGCCTGCGCCCTTGGCGCATTGCCGACCGAGCCCGCCCGCATGCTCAAGGCGGTCGCCCCGCCGGCGCAAGCGGATACCGCCCGCAAGGCGTTCTACCTGGGCGGCCTGTCCCATATTCTGGAGATGGATGACCTCCACCGGGACTCGGTGACCCATCCGGGCAGCGTCGTCATTCCTGCGGCATGGGCGGTGGCCCACGACCACGATCTTGGAGGTGAAGCGTTTCTCCGCGCGGTTCTCGCAGGATACGAGGCCTGTTGCCGGGTCGGCATGTCCGTCGGCAAGAAGCATTACCGGGTCTGGCACAACACCTCGACCTGCGGGCCGTTCGGTGCGGCGTTTGCCGTGGCGGAGCTCCTTGGCCTCGACGACACCAGGACCGTATGGGCGCTTGGGAACGCCGGTACCCAGTCATCGGGTCTTTGGGAGTTCCTTGCAGAAGGCGCCATGAGCAAGCATCTCCACACCGCCAGGGCTGCGGAATCGGGCGTCCTCGCGTCGTTCCTGGCCAAGGAAGGATTCACGGGGGCGGAGAACATCCTGGAAGGCGAGAAGGGCTTCTATGCCGGTCTGTGTCTGGACCCGATTCCGGAGGTCGTCACGGCCGGGCCTGAGCGGGCCTGGCAACTGATCAACACCTCGATCAAGCCATGGCCTTGCTGCAGGCACACCCACCCGGCGATCGATGGCGCGATCGCCTTGCACAACGAGATCGCCGGGGAAGCCATCGCAAGGGTTCATGTCGGGGCTTACCGGGCTGCCCTCGACGTGTGCGACCGGCCCACCCCGGACGATCCATACAGCGCCAAATTCTCGCTGCAGCACACTGTGGCGATAGCGCTAGCGGACGGCCGTGTCGACCAGGCCAGCTTCGATGCTGATGCCCGCCAGCGTATGGTCGACGAACGCAAGAAGGTCGAGGTCGAACTGACGCCGAAGATCGACGCCGCCTATCCGGAGTCGTGGGGCGCAGAGGTGATTGTCGAAACGGCTTCCGGCAGACGCCTTTCCGCCGCCCGGCACGACGCCAAGGGCGATCCCGATAACCCGGTAACGGCCGCCGAACTGTCCCAGAAGGCGCGCACGCAGCTCGTCGCCGGCGGCACTTCGCAAGCCTGTGCCGACGACCTGATCGACGCTATCCTTGGCCTTCCCGATAACCGCCCACTGCGCTCGCTGGGTTTATTTGAAACCGCTGGGGACGCGCCTCCCCAGGTCCGTGCAGCGCGGAGTGCCTGATGTTCAAGGACTTTGACAACGAGGACATCCGCGACGCCGTGCGCCGGCTCTGCGAGCGATTTCCGGGCGAATACTGGCGCAAGCTCGATGCCGACCGCGCCTATCCCGTGGATTTCGTCAACGCGCTGACCGAGGCCGGCTACCTTGCGACGCTGATCCCTGAGGAATATGGCGGGTCGGGCTTGACGCTTTCGGCCGCCGCCGCCGTGCTCGAGGAGATTCAACGGGCCGGATGCAACGGCGCCGCGTGCCACGCCCAGATGTATGTCATGGGCACAGTCCTGCGGCATGGCAACGAATTGCAAAAGGAGCGGTATCTTCCGAAGATCGCCTCCGGTGAGTTGAGGCTGCAGGCGTTCGGCGTTACCGAGCCCACCAGCGGCACCGACACGACCTCGATCCGGACATTCGCCCGCAAGAACGGCGACCATTATGTCGTCAACGGCCAGAAGATCTGGACAAGCCGGGCGGAACATTCCGACCTCATGTTGCTGCTCGCGCGCACCACCCCCAAGGATCAGGTGGCCAAACGGACCGAAGGCCTGTCGGTGTTTATTCTCGACATGCGGGAGGCGCTCAAGCAGGGCCTTTCGATCCGGCCGATCCGGACGATGATGAACCATTCCACGACCGAGGTCTTTTTCGACAATGTGAAGGTCCCTGCCGAAAACCTGGTCGGCGAGGAAGGCAAGGGCTTCCGCTATATCCTCTCCGGGATGAATGCCGAGCGGATCCTGATTGCCGCCGAATGTGTCGGCGACGCCAAGTGGCTGATCAACAAGGCTTCCACCTACGCATGCGACCGCAACGTCTTCGGCCGGGCCATCGGCGCCAACCAAGGTATCCAGTTTCCCATCGCCAGGGCTTACGCCAACATGCGTGCAGCCGAACTCATGGTCCGTGAAGCCACGCGGCTCTATGAGGCCGGTCAGGACTGCGGCGCTGAAGCGAACATGGCCAAGATGCTGGCTGCCGATGCTTCCAATGAAGCCGCGAACGCCTGTATCCAGACGCATGGCGGCTTCGGGTTCGCTGAGGAGTATGACGTCGAACGCAAATTTCGCGAGACCCGGCTTTACCAGGTTGCGCCGATATCCACGAACCTCATCCTGTCCTACCTCTCCGAGCATGTGCTCGGAATGCCACGTTCCTACTGACGGGCAGGGCCAGTGGACGCGACCGAACCGAAGCTATTCGCAGAATGGATTGGCCGTCGGAGCGAGAGCATCGATGTTGTTTCGGAGCGCCTCGTAGAGAGTTTCCGCGCCATTTTTGAACCCCATCTTGCGCTGCTGCCCGCAGATACCGCCCCTTTGGGCACTCATTGGTGCCTGTCGCCGGCAATCGCCGGGATGGACCAGTTGGGCGCCGACGGGCATCCCGCCAAAAACCTGTTCTTGCCGCCCGTGCCGCTGCCGCGCCGCATGTGGGCTGGTGGTGAACTGCAGGTGCATGATCACCTACGGGTCGGTGACAAGGTTCGCAAGGTATCTACCATCCAGGACATCGTGCGCAAGCAAGGCCGATCCGGTGAACTCTGGTTCGTCGCAGTCGGCCATGCTTACCATTCCGATCGGGGTCTCGCGCTGAGTGAACGGCAGGACATCGTTTACCGGGAAGCCGTGGTGCCGCGAAATGGCATTCCTCCAAACACCTCCCCGGTGGACCCCCCGACAATCCGGCCAGCAGGGCAAGTGTGGTCTGTCGTACCTTCGTCCACGTTGCTCTTCCGCTACTCCGCGATCACCTTTAACGGTCACCGTATCCATTACGATCTGCCTTACGCGACCCAGTCCGAAGGCTATGAGGGGTTGGTTGTCCATGGCCCCATCCAAGCAACGCTTCTCCTCAACCTCGCGGCGTCCCAAGGCACCCGTATGCCCCTGACGTTTCGCTACCGCGGAGTAGCCCCGGCGATTGCAGACCGTGAACTGACCGTCAGGGCCGGCATCGATGGTCGGCGACTCTGGACGCAAGGCGGGAGCGGCGCCGTGCACATGGAAGCCGATATGGATCGGGGTCCGGCCTGATGACTGCGCAGAGTGACGTGCTTTTTACGCCTGTCGCGCCTTTGTTTGTGCCGGCCGATCGGCCAGAGCGTTTTGAAAAAGCCGACCGGTCCGGAGCCGACGCGGTCATTATCGATCTTGAGGACGCTGTTGCGCCGGCCGCCAAAAATAGCGCGCGGTCCAACCTTCACCATGCGCTGACATTGCGGAACCCAACCTACGTCCGGGTGAACAGCCAAGACAGTAGCTGGTACACTGCTGATCTTGCTGCAGTCGGAGCCCTCGGGCTTCGACGCATCTGCCTGCCAAAAGCGGAGTCCGTGGCGACCCTCGACGCGATGGTTCATATCTTGGGTGAGGACATCGAAATCATGGCGCTGATCGAGACGGCCCGGGGGCTGGAGGCGGCGGCGGTGTTGGCCGCTCATTCTCATATCGCGAGACTGGCCTTCGGACCCGCAGACTTTACGCTGGACTTGGGTGCGACAGCCTCCGATGCCATCAAAGCGCATGCCATGATGCGGCTCGCCGTGGCGAGCAGAGCCGCCGGTAAGCCCTTGCCGTTGGACGGCCCATCCTTCGAGGTCACGGATACCGTCAAACTGGCCTCCGAATGCCAGCAAGCCTTAAATCATGGGGCCGGCGGGAAGCTTTGCATACACCCTGCCCAAACTTCGCATGTCATCACAGCTTTCCAACCGAGTGACGAGCAATTGCGCTGGGCGCAGCGCGTCGCTGACGCGGCCCAAGACGGCGCAGCACGCCTTGTCGACGGCAAGATGATCGACGCTCCCATTATCGCCCAGGCCCGGGCGCTTCTGCTTCGGGGCCGTTCGCAATCCAACAAAGGTGTCTAACCATGGCCGTATCAGCGACACTCCTAAGCAAGGTCAAGGACGAGGATCTGATCCGGGAAGCGGGATTGATTGGCAAAGAATGGCTAGGCCACTCCCAGTCCGGAAAAACCTTCGAGGTCACCAACCCTTCGACCAATGAAGTGATGGCCACTTTGCCCGATTTTGCCCGAGCCGAGATCGCGAAGGCGATCGACGTCGCCTACGTGGCCCAAAACGAGTGGGCTGCTCGCACGGGCAAGGAACGCGCTGCAGTCATACGGCGATGGTACGACCTGACGATCGCCAATCTTGATGATCTGGCGACGATTCTGACTGCTGAAATGGGGAAGCCGTTGGCCGAGTCCAAGGGCGAGATCCTCTATGGCGCGTCCTACATCGAATGGTTTGGCGAAGAAGCCAAGCGCGTCTATGGCGATACAATCCCCGGGCATGCCCGTGACAAGCGGATCGTTGTGATCAAACAGCCTGTCGGCGTCGTCGGCGCTGTTACGCCCTGGAATTTTCCCTCTGCGATGGTGGCGCGCAAGATCGCTCCGGCGCTGGCGGCAGGCTGCTCGATCGTCTTCAAACCGGCGGCGCTGACACCACTCTCCGCCTTGGCCCTCGCCGTACTTGCGGAAAGGGCGGGGGTGCCGGCCGGGCTGCTGAGCGTTGTCCCGATCACGAAGAGCTCGGACTTCGGCGATGAGGTTTGCGAAAACGAGAAGGTTCGCAAACTCACCTTCACCGGGTCGACCGAAGTCGGCCGCACTCTCATGGCGCAAGCCTCCGCGCAAGTCATGAAGCTCAGCATGGAACTGGGTGGCAACGCCCCATTCATCGTCTTCGACGATGCCGATGTCGATGCGGCCGTCGACGGAGCCATCGTCTCCAAGTTTCGCAATGCTGGCCAGACCTGTGTCTGCGCCAATCGCCTTTACGTGCAGAGCGGCATCTACCAAGAGTTCTCCGACAAGCTTGCGCGTCGCGTCAAAGCCTTCCAAGTCGGTGACGGCTTCGCGGAGGGCACCGAGATCGGCCCGCTGGTGGACGGCCGCGCCGTGGCCAAGGTCAGGCGTCACATCGAGAATGCCGTCTCTCAGGGCGCCAGCATTGTGGCGGGCGGGCCAGACCATCCTCTTGGCGGTAATTACATCTGGCCGACGGTCCTGACCGGGGTAACCTCCAAGATGGCGGTAGCCCGCGAAGAAACCTTCGGACCGTTGGCGCCCTTGTTCCGCTTCGAAACCGTCAACGACGTCATTGCGATGGCAAATGATACCGAATTCGGGCTTGCGGCCTATTTCTACGCCAAGGACATGGGCCGTGTGTGGGCCGTCGCGGAGGCTTTGGAATATGGCATGGTCGGCATCAACACCGGGCTCATTTCGACCGAGGTCGCGCCGTTCGGCGGCATCAAGCAGTCGGGTTTTGGCCGGGAAGGCTCGAAATACGGCCTCGATGATTACCTGGAGCTGAAATATTTGTGTTTTGGGGGGCTTCCCCACTAAGGCGCAACGCCGAGTTTCTAGACTTTCGGAGCAAGCGTTCTTCCGGTCGGAATCTTAGAGAGCCTTGTCGCAACATCGACAGTTGACGGCTCGCCAATGGAGGTTCGGCTCACAGGATCGCCTCGTCGCCCGAGGAACGAGTCTCGTTGGCCTAGTTGGTCTTCAACTGGCCGATGCGGTTTTTCGGCTTTCCGGTTAGCAGGCGTTTTGAGCAGTGCCCGCGCGTCAGGCTGCCTTGTTCGTCAACTCCGAGGTTTCGCTGTCGAGAGCTTGCCTGTCGCTTAGGTAGAGCGCGCACGTGGTGCGCAGCATGGAGGCAAAATTCGGGATATGGCCGTTGATTCTCCAGCGCTTCATCGTAAAGCGTCGAGAGGAATTTCGGCGCCGTCATTTCCTGTCCCTGGGTTGCCAAGCATCTCCAAGCATTGCCTGCATATCGTCATAAATTTCGTTCATGAGCACCAAACCGCTCGAATATCCGACAAGAAGGACAGTCAATGGGCGCACGAGCGGATGCCTGCCCAAAGGAGAACAGCCCCAAATGCAGTCGCGGTCATGTTTCGGTTTCAGTTTCATCGCGGGCACGATCATCATGGCCGGCTGCACTGGTATTGCTCCGCCCACGCGCCATTCATCAGATTGCGGAGCCGCCGCTCTGCAAAACAAGATCGGCCTTCCCGTTACCGGGAGTTCCGCTGACGATGTCCGTGTAGGTGGCGCGCCGGTCCGGTCCAAAGGAGACGTCAGAGTAATCGCGCCAGGTCAGGCCGTCATTCACAACTACAGCGACGCGAGGCTGAACCTCGAAACGGACGGGCGGGGTAATCTAAAGCGCGCAGTTTGCGGCTAGTGCTATTCAAAGACCTTCAAGGCAAGGCCTTGCCGCCGATTGCAGAGCCTTGATCTGCGCAGCGGGTTTTTCGACGATGGTTGGCGCACGGTCCCGCTGCCGTGCGCCTTTGTAGCTGTTTCGCTTCCGACATGGCGCAATGATCGCAAAAGCGACCTGCGCGAACTGTCAATCATGTCCTCGCCCGGCCATCCCCGGCCGGGAAACCAGGTCTCGCAGGCATGTGGCCACCGCTATGATCGTACCTGGCGGCAGAAGATTGCCGATCAGATCGGCCCAGAGCAGGATCGAGGCCTCTTCTGGCTAACAAAGGCTCTCACAAGGAAACCCCGTGCATCAGATCGGCGCCGGATTGACGCCGGCGGCTCTGAGCTGCGTACCGAGCTTGGCTCGAGTTGCGCAGGACGCCTTGTCACCGGCGACGCATTTGTTGTTGGCGGCTGACCAATCCAGAAGGGCCGTGTTGATCCAACTGCCAGGGGCGCGTTGGACACCATAGGGAGTTGGTGGCGCTCTTGTGGCAACGGCAGTGGCGGCAGCTGCGGCGCCCTTGCCATGCGGCGCGAGTTTCCAGCCGCTGATGATTAGACAGTTCTTCATGTACTGATCTTCGGCGATCGCATTGCCAAGTGCGTTGCCGAGCCCAGCACCCGCGACAAATGCGGGCGATCCAATTGCAAGGTAGCCCTGGTCTACTGATCCTTTGCGCATCTCGCACTGAGCATGGGCAACCTCGAAACTAGGCCCGTATCCTATTTGCATGTAGTCGGCTTGATTGCTTGTTTGGCAGCCGCAAAGCGACACAATGGCGGCGAGCACCATCAACGTTTTTCTTTTCATCCCCCGCCCTCCCAAGGCTTTAGATCAGCATCTCCTAAAGTGGATATTTCCGCAAGTGATGAGAGTCATCCTGGTAAATTTGGCCGACGTGTATTCGGAAAAGTATAGGCTCCGCAGTCTCGGCAGACATACCCGCCTATTTACTAACTGCATGTCAGGGAGTAGGGAGCGGCCGCGAATTGAGAGAGCTGCCCGCCTCGGCCTGACTATCTAGCTCGCATGTGTGATGAGGGCCTGCTCGTCAAGGTCAGCTATGGAATCTACCGCGCACCTGACAGCAATGGGTCCTGAACCTAGGGGCAACCCTGCCGTAGCCATCCTGTCATTGCGTTTCTTGACGACCGCGTCGCCCGTCTCGGGGCGAGTAGAAGCCCGCGCGCCCGATACGAAATTTCTGAAAGTGGTTCGCGCAGGTTGTTCAACCGGCATTTGTCAGCTCTACTCTCTTCGGAAGCACGGTTCCACTTTACAGTCCCAGGCCCCGACGTCGACAGCGCATTGGTAGAAACTGCATGCATGATGAATTTGTCCTGGTTACCGGTTCGCATGGACTTGTCGGCAAGGCGGTGGCCCAACTGCTCTTGCGAACTGGCAACCGTGTCCTTTTCGCAGACCTTCGCTCGGATACCCCGTTCGATATATGCGACCAGGAAAAGGTCGAGACGGCCGCGTCGCAGGTGACGGGGATTATCCATCTCGGGGCTGTATCGCGCGTCGTCGAAGCGGAGCGTCATCCGGCGCTGTGTCAATCCGTCAATGTCGATGCTACGCGTCACATTCTGCAGTCGGCCCTGAAAAGCAGACTCAAACCTTGGGTCATCTATGCGAGCAGTCGGGAAGTCTATGGTCCCCAGCCGGGAAAGCTTGTAAACGAAGACATTGCCCTCGCTCCCATCAACATTTACGGCCGGTCCAAGCATGAGGCAGAGAATCTCGTCACTGAGGCGCGCCGAGCCGGGCTGAAAACGGCAATTGTGCGGTTCTCAAGCGTCTATGGAGCCTTGAACGATCATGCCGACCGGGTCGTGCCGGCTTTTGTAGGCGCGGCGGTGACCGGCGGCACATTGCGCCTCGACGGGCCGAATTGTGCGTTCGATTTCACCCATATCGACGATGTCGCTCCCGGAGTCGCTGCGGTGGCGAGTCAACTGTTTGCGGGTGAACAGCGGCTGCCGCCAATCCATTTTGTTTCTGGCCGGAGTACCTCGCTTGAAGAATTGGCCAACCGTGCAATTGCTGCCGGCAACGGTCGCGGACGTTTCGTCATCGCCCCGCCGCGCAGTTTCGATGTGCATGAATTTGTCGGTGATCCAGGACGAGCGAAAGCGCTGCTCGGCTGGCAGGCAACCGTGACGTTGGAGGCCGGCCTCTCACGATATGCCGATCTGATGCGGACGCGTCTTCCTGTGGAACAAGCGGAAGCATGATTGCCGCCCGCGCGGGGCCATGTAAATAAATGCAGTCAGCCAGAGGTCCAGCCGGAGCGCCATCGCGCCGTGCGCCTCAGGGCAAGCAACCGCACATGATTTATGCCCGCACGCTCTGGCGCTTGGTAATGTTGTTGATAACTTCCAAGCCGGAATTCGTCTTCAAGAGGGTTACATTCTGATGATCCCGGCGAGAACGCCATGGCGGCGCCTACGGAGGCGGTTTTTGTTAGCTTGGACAGTCGTGGTGGCGGCGCTGCTCGTAGCCGGGTTCCTCAATACGCTCCATCCGGCGCTGGATTCGGTCAGCCATTTTCGGCTTCATCTCGCGGCGGTGTTGGTATTGTCCTTGGTTCTAGTTTCATGGAGCGGCTCTCGTGCTGCGCGGGTTTGCGCTTTGCTTTGCGGCGTGCTCGCCATTTCCGCAAACGTCCCGGTCGGGCAAATTTTTGCCAGAGAAACAGTGTCCCAGGACAAAGCGCACATATTCCGCCTGCTACAGATCAACGTCCGGTTCAACAATCCGACGCCCTTCGAACTTCTGGCTGTCATCCGAAATACGAAGGCAGATGTCGTCACCTTGGAGGAAGTGAACGACCAATGGGTCGAGGAACTTGCCTCGCTTGACGACCTTTATCCTCACAAAATCCTTTGCGGCGTCCGTCCGATCGATGGTGTGGCAATATTCTCCCGGCGATCATTCGATGCGACTCGGCCACCCACCTGCATCGGCAACACATCATTTGCCGCGGCCTCGATCAACTTCAACGGCAAAACAGTATCTGTTGCTGCCGTGCATTTGAAATGGCCATGGCCGTTCCCGCAACGCGACCAGATAGAGGCTTTGGCACCAGAAATCGGCCGCCTCGGCGCGAACGCCTTGCTGGCTGGCGACTTCAATGCGACACCTTGGAGCGCCGCCACGGGCCGGATCGCCAAGGCAGGCGAGCTCACGCTCGTACCTTCTGTCGGACCGACCTGGTCCCCGTATAGCTTGCCCTCGCTACTGCGCTTTGCCGGACTGCCCATCGATCAGCTTTTGCAAAAGGGAAAGGTCGTCGTTCGTTCGGTTCGAAAAATCGAAGCACCCGGCTCAGATCATTCAGCCTTGATCGTCGATTTCACGCTTTGAGATGCCGGAGTCTGAGGAATGAGGACTGCGATTGTCTGATCCAAGTTACATGGCCAATCTGATCACGAGAGGCTATGAGTGGGGTCATCGTGGGACAGCGAACCAAAGGGTGGAAAGTTTGTCAGCTACGGCCGATAGCGAGGGAATGGCATCAAGTCTTTCGGCTTGGTTCTCGCTGATCAGGCCGGCGCATTGGATCAAGAACCTGCTTCTGGTCGTACCTGTTATTTTCTCCCACGCGCCGATTTCTGCCGGCATGTGCACAAAGCTCGTCGTCGGTATGGTCGTGATGAGCCTCGCGGCTTCAGCCGGCTACATCGTCAATGATATCAAGGACGCGACCTTTGACAGGCTACATGCGCGCAAGCGTCACCGTCCGATCGCGGGCCGACTGATAAAACCTCAGCGGGCGCTCTCTGTTGCGATCGGGATGGCGGCGGCATCGCTCACTTTGGCGGCAGCGGCGATCGGCGTCACGGTGGCCATCGCGGTCGCTGCGTATCTCGTCGCCACCATTACATACAGTGCATATTTCAAGCGGTTTGTAGGGACGGATGTCGCAATCCTTACCGGACTCTATGTCTGGCGGCTGCTGATCGGCGGCGAGATCACCGCGACGTCCCTATCGCCTTGGCTCATCTGTCTCAGCGTAAATCTATTCATGGCGCTGGCCTTGATAAAACGCATCGATGAGGTTTCTGCCATAAGCACGCCAGCCACAGTGCCCTCGGGTCGGGGCTATACCCATGTGCACTGGTCTTCATTGCTGGCGGGCACCGGTTTTTTTGCCTTTGCCGCTGTGATTACGATTTTGGCTTATCTCGCCTGGAGCAATGCCGTCGTCCTTCACTATCGTGATCCTGTTTGGCTCTGGGGCGCGGCGGTCGCCGTCTGCCTTTGGCTCCTGCACCTGTGGCGACGCGCAATCGACGGCAGAATCGGCGGCGACCCAGTTATGTTTGCCGCGGCCGATCCGGTTAGCCTTGTCTTGATCTGCCTTGGGACGGCGGCTTACATCCAGGCAGTTTAGTGCTTCGGCGCGCAACTCGCGGAATCACTGATTGCCGAAACAAGTGCCGGGGCTGGAAGCGGCACCGTCTTTTCAAAGATGAAGACTTGCGGGCTGTCGAAAACCGTGAACGTCTCCTCCGCTTGGCCTGTAGGGTCTAGTAGGGGCGGCAAGACCGGACGGCGCCGGAAGGTAGCCACAAGCTGATATCCGAGTCTCCCTGACCACAAAGCAGCGTAGTATGGGCACATTTCGGGGAACCGGCCGAGGAGCCTTGGAAGGACCGAATAGTGCCGACGGCTGGCCACGATCAACCATCTGCTGCCAGCAAGCACATCGGCCATCCTGGCGATCTTGTCGGGCGATGAAACATCCAGCAACGGCAGCATCTTGGTCGTGAGCGGCGTGGCGCTTGGGATCCAATATGGTGGCCCGACATCCGCAGGCTCGACTACCACACCATCGCCTGCGGCTAGGCGCGGCACCATCCAGTCCCAAGCGGCGATGCGCGGGTCGGGTTTTTGATAGATGGCCGCCTGCATCAAGCCGGCCAGTCCCGTAACCACGCCTGTGGCCAGCATGGCTCCGGCCCGGATCCTGCCGACGCGCAACTGGCTGATGAAATAGCCTGAGAACAGGATCAGCAGGGGCAGCAGCGGCGCCAAATAGCGTACGAATTTGGCGTGCCAGCTGCAAACGATCGCGCCGTAAACGATGGCGAGAGCAAGTGCTGGAACATATTCGAGCGCCATTCTGTTGCCGCGCCTCAGATCGAGGACGAGCGCAACCATGCCGGCCAGACCCAGTGCCGGCACGATTGGACCGAGAAGCCACGGCAGTTGAGAAAGTTCGAACAGGCCGCCGACCGTGCCGACAAATTGGTAAGTCCAGAAGACGTCTGTGGTGCCACGTACGACACCGCCCTCGAAACGCATCGTAGCGAAGTAGGCGTCGGGGGTGGCCCACAGTTGCGGTGTCGTGACGAGTGCCAGCACGAGCACCACGACGGTCGCGGCACCCCCTGCCTTGATTGCCTCTACGACTTGGTTTCGCGCCCGGATGGAGCAGGCAACGGCGGTGAGTGGGCATAGCGCAAACACCAGCGCTGTCGTTTTCAGCCCGAAGCCGAGCCCGACCACCGCGCCGCTCAGCAGCGCGAAGCGCAGGAGGGGGATCTCACCGCGATTGTAGAATTGGCAAAGCTGAATCATCACGCACAGGCAAAGGATCAGCCCCGCTTCCGTAGTCAGGAAATGTGCTGATTGGATCAGCCCTGGCGAAGCGCCCGCACAGGCTGCGACGAAGAGCGCGACACGAGGGCTGAAACTTCGCTGCGCGGTGCGCGCGAGGATGACTAAGGTCAAGCTTGACCAAAGCGCGGAGAGGACGCGTCCGGCAAATTGTATGGCGGCCGGATCCGATCCCTGAGTACCGGTGAAGGGAGAGATCAAGGCTGCGAAAAAGCGTGGCAGATAGAGAGCAAGGCCGTTATAGGCGCTGAAGTCGGAGACGAGATGATCTGGATAAGACAGCCGTGCAGCGGCGGTGATGATGTTCCGCTCGTCCGGGTTAAGGATCAGCCCATGATCCCAGCCCAATCCCTGGACTCGCAGCACCGCCCCGAGCGCGACGACAAACCACAACCACTCCCGCAAGTGGCGGTCGCTAAGCGGCATTAATGTCATCTGCGCCGCCGCCGGGGTGGTCGACCACCGGGCGGACGTCTGGTCAATGGCGGAGACGCTGCGGCTCCCGGCTCATGCCTGCCCGCCATGGCAAAGGGCAGGACGAAAAGGTTGAAATGCACCAGCATATTTTGCGCGGCCTTCAGAGTTCCAAGTAGAAAAAGCGACGGCGCATGATACGTCTCGACAATGCCATTGAACGACACGGTGGTGGTCTGCGCGGCTGTCGCTGCGTCATAGCCGATAGTGAGTGCTGCGACCGTCATGGCAACACAGAAGAGCAAGATAGTCGACACCATCCTTCCCAACATCCTGGGCATAGGCAAGCCCGCACCCCGCGAAGCGACGATCAGCGATGCAAAAACCAGCGACGCGGCCAAGGTAAAGTCCGACGGGTAAAACCCGGTCGTGACAAAGGCGGGTGGCTGGAGCGCAAGAACACCTGTCGTCGTCAGCAGCGCGCCGGCTTCAGAGCACGCAATGCTTTGCGACACGCCGAACGGCATTAGCCGAAGCATCGCGTTCGAAATTGGCGTTGCAACGACGCAACTCACATCGTCGCTGACAACATACCAGGCAAGCGCGCCAAGGCAGGCAACGGCGAGCCAGATCTTCAGGCTTGGCAAAATGTCCGCCAGTCGCAAGCCGCGCGCGTTGCATGCAAGCACGGCAACCAGCACCGAACTTAGCAGAGGAGCGACGTAGAGATGCTGCGCCAGCATCAGTGTGGGCGTTCCAATCGAGAGGAACAGAACGATCACCCTGGCGAGGTTGAATATGAAGATGACGACTACAGCAGCGAGGATAGCCATAACGGGTTTCGGAAAAGTGTTCGTTCGCCCTCCGAGCCATGCGGTCATTGCGAAAAGGCTGACGATAAGGCCGCTGCCGTCACAGGCCGACGTGACGGCGACGGCGTGGCCCGACACCGTGTCCCGCAACTCGACGCCGTGACGAACCATATCGAAGCCGATGAGAGAAAGAAGCGAGGCAGCGACGATCGCCAGACCCTTCGTGACAATGCCGAACAGAGCGGCAATTGGAGGCGTTTCGAGAAGAACGAAGCCTGCAAAGAGGACGGTCAGGGTTAAAATGACCAACTGCCAAGGGCGCTGTCGTCGTGGAGCTTGGCCAGCGCGATAGTCCGAAACCGTCATCTTCGCTGGTCGGACTGCCTAGCCCAGAGCATGAGTGCCAGCAAGGCGCCAACGACGACGAAAAGCAAGGCGGGTACGCTGAAATTCGAATTCCCGCCGGGAACTGAATTGACATCGACAGGCGTGGAGGTCGCCGAAGGCGTCAACGACAGGGTAGGCGTATTGCTTGCAGTCGGTGAGAGGGTCCCGGTCGGAGTGTTGGTTGGCGTGTTGGTTACGGTGGCGGTGGCGGTGTCGGTTGGCGTGTTGGTTGCCGTGGGGGTGACGGTGTCGGTTGGCGTGTTGGTTGCGGTAGGGGTGACGGTGTCGGTGGGCGTGTT
>NZ_RZTE01000028.1:0-12431 GCF_003997415.1 Mesorhizobium sp. M7A.F.Ca.MR.245.00.0.0
GGGTCCGCGCTGCTTCGCAGCGTCCCGGCGTTCGCCGGCCTTCATCGTGCCACCGGCACGATGAATTCGCCTTCGACGAACCGGCTGCTCGCCCCACAAGGGGAGAAGGAAAGAAGGCCTTAAGGCTTGTGGATGAACGCGGCGCCGAGAATGGGACCGGGCATGCCGTCCTTGCCGACCGACTGCAGCAGCACGGCGCAGCCGCCCTTTTTGGCAATCTCGCTCATCGGCAGTTCGTAGCGTTGTGCCTTGCCATGCCACATGCCGGCGGTCTGTATCCCGGTGACGGCGTTCCAGTAGGTCATCTTGCGGCCGGTGTTCTCGCCCTCGCCGACCTTGACCGTCTGCGGCGGGTCGAAATAGACGATGACGACATGGGCGTCGCTGGGGCCGTTGCCGGCATCGCCAGCGTCGATCGTCACACGGTCGCTGGTGCGGCTGACCTTGACGGCGACGCGCATGCCTTCGCCGCTCTTGGCCATGCGGGCGAGCGCGCCATCGACCTCGCCGCGGCTGGCACCGTTGACGTGGACACGGCCATTGATAACGGCCTGCGGCGTATAGACGGAGCGGCTGCCGAAGGCGCGCATGTAGTCGTATTGCCGCTCGGTGTTCTCCTTGCGGCCCAGCGTATCCTGCCAGCCGAGATAGTCCCAATAGTCGACGTGATAAGCGAGCGCGACGATATCTTCCTTGGCGGCAAGTTCGGAGAACAGCGTATCGGCCGGCGGGCAGGAACTGCAGCCCTGGCTGGTGAACAGTTCGACCACGCCCAATGGCCTGTCGATCTGGGGCCTGTCGATCTGGACCCGGTCGGCATGGGCGCGATCGGATTCGCCGGCATGCCCGGCGCCGGCAGACGCCGAGAAGGCCAGCGCAAGAGCTGCCAGCCACAATGATTTTCGCGAGGCCATGGCCATTCCGATTCCCGCCGGTGGTGCCGGCTTTATCTTGATTGCTAAAATATGTGGCAGAACCGGAAGTCAACGGGAAGTCACGTTGCGGTGAAATTTTGCCATTGCAGCCGACCGCAACCCCGCAATAGGAAGGATCTGCGCTTCAGGATAGAAACCGATTCGGGCGGCAATCACGATGTGGCAAACGTTTTTGGCGCCAGTCGACCTCTATTGCGAGCGGATCGGCCCGGAATTCTGGTCCGAACCGGTAAACGCCCTGACCAACCTCGCCTTCATCGCCGCCGGCCTGTTGGGCGTGCGCGAGGTACGAAGGCTGGGCACCGGCGCCTTCGCCGAGGTGCTGGCCTGGTGGGTGGTGGCGATCGGCATCGGTTCGACGATCTTCCACACCTTTGCCACCAAGGGCACAGTCTGGGCCGACGTGCTGCCGATCGCCGGCTTCACGCTGGCCTACACGCTGTTCAATCTGCGCCGCTTCCTCGGCATGCGATGGGGCAAGGCCATTGCCATCTTCATTGCCTTCTATGTGCTTGCCGGGGCGATAACCCTTGCCGTGCCTGACTGGCTGCGCCAGGCGTCGAACGGTACGACGGGCTATCTGCCGCCGTTCCTGGCGCTCGCCTTCTTCGGTGTCTGGGTGACGGTGAGCGGCAATCGCGCCGGCTGGTATAATCTGGCGGGATCGGCAATCTTCGTCGTGTCCGTCATCTGCCGGATGATCGACCCGGTGATCTGCGGTAGCTTTCCGCTCGGAACGCACTTCCTCTGGCACATCCTCAACGGCGTGATGCTCGGCGTGCTTTTGGCGGCAGCGGCGCGGTTTGGGAAGCCTAAGGTAGGCAGTAGGCAGTAGGCAGTAGGCAGTAGGGGTCTCTATTCCCTACTGCCTAGTCCCCTATTCCCTAAGCTGCAAGATCGCGCAGCACGTATTGCAGGATGCCGCCGTTCTTGAAGTAATCGAGCTCATCCAGCGTATCGATGCGGCAGATGATCGGCACGTTCTTCACCGTGCCGTCGCCATAGGTGACCTTGGCGATCATCGTCTGGCGCGGTTTGATGGTGCTCAAGCCGTCGATCTCGACCAGCTCGTCTCCCTTGAGGTTGAGCGATGCCCATGAGGTGCCTTCCTCGAAGACGAAGGGAATGACGCCCATGCCGACCAGGTTCGAGCGATGGATGCGCTCGAAGGACTGGGCGATGACCGCGCGGACACCAAGGAGATTGGTTCCCTTGGCCGCCCAGTCGCGCGACGAGCCGTTGCCGTATTCGACGCCGGCGAAGACAACCAGCGGCACGCCTTCCCTTTTGTATTCCATCGCCGCGTCGTAGATCGATTCCTCTTCCTTGGACGGGTAGTGGATGGTGTAGCCGCCCTCGCGGCCGTTCTCGCCCAGCATGTGGTTGCGGATGCGGATGTTGGCGAAGGTGCCGCGCATCATCACCTCGTGGTTGCCGCGCCGCGTGCCGTACTGGTTGAAGTCGGCGACGCCGACGCCGTGGTCGGTGAGGTATTTGCCGGCCGGCGAGGCCGCCTTGATCGATCCTGCCGGCGAAATGTGGTCGGTGGTGATCTTGTCGCCGAACAGGCCGAGCACGCGGGCGCCCTTGATATCGCCGATCTTGCCGAAACCTGACGTCATGCCGGCGAAATAGGGCGGGTTCTGCACATAGGTCGAGTTGTCGTCCCACGCATAGGTCTGGCCTTCCGGCGCCTTGACGTTCTGCCAGTACTCGTCGCCTTTGAAGACATCGGCATATTTGCGGGCGAACAGCTCGCGGGTGACGTTCTTCTCGATGAACTCCTGGATCTCGGCCGAGCTCGGCCAGATATCCTTGAGGTAGACCGGCTCGCCGTTCTTGTCCTCGCCTAGCGGCTCGGTGGTCAGGTCCTTTGTGACGGTGCCGGCCAGCGCGTGCGCGACGACCAGCGGCGGCGACGCCAGATAGTTGGCCTGCACGTCGGGCGAGACGCGGCCTTCGAAGTTGCGGTTGCCGGACAAGACCGCGGCAGCGATCAGGCCCTTGTCGTTGATGGTCTTCGAGATCGGCGCCGGCAGCGGCCCGGAATTGCCGATGCAGGTGGTGCAGCCGAAGCCGACCAGGTTGAAGCCGATCTGATCGAGTTCCTTCTGCAGGCCGGATTTCTCCAGATACTCGGCCACCACCTGGCTGCCCGGCGCCAGCGAGGTCTTCACCCACGGCTTCTGCTTCAAACCGAGGCGGTTGGCGTTGCGGGCCAGGAGGCCGGCGCCGATCAGCACGCTCGGGTTCGAGGTGTTGGTGCACGAAGTGATGGCGGCAATGACGACATCGCCGTGACCGAGATCATGGTCGGTGCCTTCGACTGCGTAGCGCTTGGAGATTTCGGCGGCCTTCTTGTATTCGGTCTCCATCGCCTTGGCGAAACCTTCCGGAATGCCTTCAAGGGCGACGCGGCCCTCGGGCCGCTTGGGTCCGGCCATCGACGGCACGACGGAGCCAAGTTCCAGCTCGAGCAGATCGGTGAACACCGGATCGGTCGAGCCGGTCTCACGCCACATTCCTTGAGCTTTGGCATAGGCCTCGACCAGCGCGATGCGGTCCTCGCTGCGGCCGGACATTGTGAGGTAGCGGATGGTTTCCGAGTCGACGGGGAAGAAGCCGCAGGTGGCGCCATATTCGGGCGCCATGTTGCCGATGGTGGCGCGGTCGGCCAGCGTCATGTTGGAGAGGCCCGGCCCGAAGAACTCGACGAACTTGCCGACGACGCCCTTCTTGCGCAGCATCTGGGTGACGGTGAGCACGAGGTCGGTGGCGGTGACGCCCTCTTTGAGCTTGCCGGTGAGGCGGAAGCCGATCACCTCAGGCAAAAGCATGGAGACAGGCTGGCCGAGCATGGCCGCCTCGGCCTCGATGCCGCCGACGCCCCAGCCGAGCACGCCAAGGCCATTGATCATGGTGGTGTGCGAATCGGTGCCGACGCAGGTGTCGGGATAGGCTGTCGTTTCGCCGTCCTCGGTGTTGGTCCACACCACCTGGCCGAGATATTCGAGGTTGACCTGATGGCAGATGCCGGTGCCGGGCGGCACGACGCGGAAGTTGCGGAATGCCTGCTGGCCCCATTTCAGGAATTTGTAGCGCTCCTCGTTGCGCTCATATTCCAGCTCGACATTGCGGGCGAAGGCCATCGGCGTGCCGAATTCGTCGACGATGACGGAATGGTCGATGACGAGGTCGACCGGCACCAGCGGGTTGATCTTCTGCGGATCGCCGCCGAGCGAGGCCATGGCGTCGCGCATCGCGGCAAGGTCGACCACGGCCGGAACGCCGGTGAAATCCTGCATCAGCACGCGGGCCGGGCGATAGGCGATCTCGACGCCGGCGGTGCCCTTGTCGGTCAGCCAGCCGGCCACCGCCTGGATCGATTCCTTGGTGACGGAGCGGCCGTCTTCGTTGCGCAGCAGGTTTTCCAGCAGCACCTTCATCGAATAGGGCAGCTGCGAGATGCCGGTGAGATCGTTCTTCTCGGCCTCTATGAGGTCGAAATAGGCATACTCCGCGCCGCCTGCGGTCAGCGTGCGGCGGCAATTGAAACTGTCGAGGGATTTTGACACGTGCGATCCTTGTCTGTTCAGCCTGAAAGGGAACGGACGCCGATGGCATGCAATCACGCGCAAAGGTGCGGGTACGGCCATTTCCGCTGTCCGTTCCCAAGCAACCCGAGCCGTTCAAGGCGGCGCGTGCGCTGGTTCGGCGCTAATTCTGTTCCCATGCCGACCGCTGGCACGGATGCACCGCATATAGAGAATTTTCTGGAATAGTTCTAGACAGTTGGAAAGCAAATTTGTGCGATGCGGCAGCGGCCGCGACACATGGTTTCAGGGCAGGCGAGGAATGCGGCTGATCGCCGAAAATCTGGGCGGCGAGCGAGGCGGTGAGGCGGTGTTTTCCGGCATCGATTTTGCCTTGGAGGACGGTCAGGCGCTCATCGTCACCGGGCCGAACGGATCGGGCAAGTCGACCTTGCTGCGAGTCATCGCCGGGCTGCTGCCGGTGGCGCAAGGCAGCGTGAGGATCGAGGGTACCATGAAGATTGAAGACGGGGACGAAGCGTTTCCGTCTGTTGCCTCGGCCTGTCACTACCTTGGCCACCAGAACGCAATGAAGCCGGCGCTCAGCGTGACTGAGAATCTACGCTTCTGGCGCGACTTCAATGGCGACGGACAGCTCGGCGTCGAAGAGGCGCTGGAAACGGTCGGGCTCGGCGGCATCGGCCACCTGCCGTTCGGCTATCTGTCGACCGGGCAACGCCGCCGCGCGGCGATCGCGAAACTTCTGGTCAGCCACCGGCCATTGTGGTTGCTGGATGAGCCGACAGCGGGGCTGGACAAGGCGTCGGAGGCGCGGTTTGCGGAGTTGATGGCGAAGCATTGCAAAGGCGGAGGGATGATTGTCGCGGCGACGCATTTGCCGCTGGGGATCGAGGGGACGGAGTTGAGGATGGGGGGAACGGATTGATGACGGCGCGCGAGCATCTCATACCATGCTAGCGCTCTTCGCCCGCGACATCCGCCTCAACATCCGTGCCGGCGGCGGGGCGCTGACCGGGGTCATCTTCTTCCTCGCCGTCATCGCCACCATCCCGTTCGGAGTAGGGCCAGACCTGAAGCTGCTGGCCCGCATCGGACCGGCCATCCTGTGGATCGGCGCGCTGCTGTCCTGCCTGCTCGGGCTCGACCGGTTGTTCCAGGCCGATCGCGAGGACGGCTCGCTCGATCTCCTGGTGCTCGGCAATGATCGCCATATGCTGGCCGTGACGGTGCTGGTGAAATGCCTGGCGCATTGGGCGGGGAGCGTGCTGCCGCTGGTCATCGCGGCTCCTTTGCTCGGCCTGTTCATGAACATGGAGCCGCTAGGCATCGGCGCCACGGCGCTGACGCTGCTGGTCGGGACGCCGGCGATCACCTTCATCGGCGCCGCCGGTGCTGCGGTGGCAGTGGCGCTGCCGCGTGGCGGGCTGCTGATCTCGGTACTGGTGCTGCCGCTGACCATTCCGGTGCTGATCTTCGGTGTTTCGGCGAGCTATGGGGCGACCGCCAATCCCGATCCGTTTCTGCAGCCCTTCCTCATTCTTGCCGCGCTGACCCTGTTTCTTGGCGTGCTGGGCCCGGTCTCGGCGGCGCTGGCGCTGCGGCATGGAACGGATTGACGCGGCGTATGACTGCGGCGCGGCGACCGATTGCGAAGCCGACGGAGCGAGGCTAAGGGAAAGGCATGTCTAGACTGGGCGACATGATCGGCTTGGAAGCCCCCACTTCAGCGAGGCCCGTCGCATGAGCGCGCATGCACTCTACGTGACCGCCGCCTATGGCATTACGGCCGTGGTGCTGGCCGGATTGATCGGCTGGATCCTGCTCGACCAGCGGGCGCGCAAGCGCGAACTCGCCGAACTGGAGGCATCCGGCGTGCGGCGGCGCTCTGACAAGGCCGCAAAGCCATGAGCACCGAAACGGAAACGCCGCCCCCACGCACTCGTCGCCTGTTCGTGCTGTTGCCGCTGCTGATCTTCCTCGGCCTGGCCGGACTGTTCCTGTCGCAGCTGCTGTCGGGGCGCGATGCTTCGGAAGTGCCATCGGCCCTGATCGGCCTGCCGGCGCCGCAAACCAGCCTGCCGCCCCTGGAGGGCTCAAACCTGCCGGGGCTCTATTCCAAAACCTTCGCCGGCAAGGTCACATTGGTCAACGTCTTCGCGTCGTGGTGCGCGCCATGCCGCGAAGAGCACCCGGTGCTTCTGGCGCTGTCGCAGGATAAGCGTTTCACCATGGCGGCGCTGAACTACAAGGACCGGCCGGAAAACGCACGCCGGTTCCTCGGCGATCTCGGCAATCCGTTCCAGGCGATAGGGGTCGACGAAGTGGGCCGAGCGGCGATCGACTGGGGCGTCTACGGCGTGCCGGAGACCTTCGTCATCGGCAAGGACGGCAAGATCGCCTACAAGCATGTCGGCCCGCTGACGCCCGAGACGGCGAGGGATCTCTTGCTGCCACAGATCGACAAGGCGCTGGCGGCACGTTGATATTCAGGTGATGCCGGCCTGCGTACGGCGGCTTCCTGCGCTTCCGGTGCTCACGTACTGAAGTACGCTCCGCTCCGGTTCTCGGAAACCACCGTTTTCGTCTCGGCCTGACCTGAATCTCAACGCACCTTGGCGGTGCGTCTTATCGGACTCGAGATCAGCCGTAGATCTGCTTGTGGATCTGGTAGAGCATTTCCGAGCGATCGGCGCGCATGTCGGCCAGATCGCGGCTGGAAAAGCTGTCGATTTCGGCGACAAGGCGGTTGTAGTGCTTGCGCTTGGCAATGCTGTTGCGAGCGCGGGTCATGAGACTGTCGAGGATCATAGCAAGGTTCCTTTTTTGGCGCCGCGTTTCGGCGGCGGTTTCTTCCTCCCTTGATCGATACGAAGCATGACATAGTAATGGTGCATTGCAAAAAGAAGATGTTGCAATGCACCATTGCGCTGGACGCATAGCCGGTTAATACGGCGCTAACGTCATGCGCAGAGCCGGCAAGCGATCTTTTGCATGACACTGTGCGTACCCACATTGCCTTCTGTCCCTCCGGCTGGCTTGATCCGGGTGTCATTGATGCCGGGAGGAAAAGCATGGCGGCCGCAGACTATTATGAAATTCTCGATCCGCGCTTCGCGCGCCTGTTCAACGGCAACGCGCAGGTCGAGAAGCTGTTCACCGGATGCCAGTGGGCGGAGGGGCCGGCCTGGTTCGCCGCCGGCCGCTATGTCGTCTGGTCCGACATCCCCAACAACCGCATGCTGCGCTATGACGAGACCGACGGCAATGTCAGCGTCTTCCGCCAGCCGTCCGGCAATTCGAACGGCAACAGCGTCGACCGGCAGGGCCGGCTGATCACCTGCGAGCATTCGGGCCGCCGTGTCAGCCGCACCGAGTTCGACGGCTCGGTCACCACGATCGCGTCCAAATGGAAGGGCAAGCGGCTGAATTCGCCCAACGACGCGGTGGTGAAATCCGACGGCTCGATCTGGTTCACCGATCCGAGCTACGGCATCGATACGGATTATGAGGGCGACAGGGCCGAGAGCGAAATCGGCGCCTGCCATGTCTACCGGGTCGATCCCGGCACCGGCGAGGTCGAAGCCGTCATCACCGACATGGTCCGGCCCAACGGCCTGGCTTTCTCGCTCGACGAGAGCAAGCTTTATGTCGTCGATACCGGCCGCACGCATGGCGCACAGAATCCGGCACATATGCGGGTGTTCAATGTCGGCAAGGGCGGCAAGAAGGTTTCGGGCGAGAAAATCTTTGCCGACTGCACGGCCGGCCTGTTCGACGGCTTCAGGCTCGACGAGGACGGCCGCATCTGGACGAGTGCCGCCGACGGCATCCATTGCTACGATCCGGACGGCACGCTGATCGGCAAGGTCAAGGTGCCGGAAGTCACCGCCAACTGCGTGTTCGGCGGCAACAAGCTGAATTGCCTCTATATCGCCGGCACCACGTCGCTCTACATGGTGCGGCTGATGGTCAACGGCGCCAAGACATACTGAGACTGGAGCACTGGCTGAGACTGGAGCACTGGCTGAGACTGGAGCACTGGCGGCCGTTCGACGGTTTCATCGAAGCGGGTCGCGAGCACGAACATCCCGGGAGGACAAAATGCCATTCGTCAACATCCGCATCGTCAAGGAAGTGATATCAGCCGATCCGGCAGGCAAGAAGGCGGACATCGCCAAAAAGGTGACGGCGGCCATCATGGACGCCACCGGGCTGAGCAACGACGATGTCTGGGTGGTTTTTGAAGAGGTCAACGCGCGCGATTGGTACGTTGGGAAGACTGATGTGGAGACGCTGCGAAGCAAGAAGTAGTTCGAAGGCGTGGTGGCTGGACGTTGGAGATTGGCGAAAACCTTTCCTCTTCGTCATCCTAGGGCGAAGCAGTCGCGAAGCGACGTCGCGGAGACCCTAGGATGACGAAGATGTAGGGGTGGCCGCTCGGCCTCAACGCGAGCGGATAAACTCCGCGAAGGCATTCAGCGCATCATGCATCGCCTGCCGGTTCCCCGGCTCGTCGAGGATGCCCGCCACCTCCGGCGGCTTCTTGCCGAGCAGGGCAATCTCCAGCACGTCGTCGCAAAGTGCGAACGACATGGTGCGCATGATCTCGGCCAGTGCGGCGCGGGCGAACAGCGAGCGCGGCGAGGCGTGTGCCAGCATGGCGGGCTTGGCGACAGCGGCATCGCGCGAGACGAGCCAGTCGAGCCCGTTCTTCAGCCCGCCCGGCACGCCATGGGCATATTCCGGACAGGAGACGATCACGCCGTCGGCTCGGCTGACGGCATCGATCAGTTCGGAGGCTTCGAGCGGCGTCCGCTCGCCTTCATCGTCGGGATTGAAGATCGACAGACAGCCAAGCCCGTCATAGACGGTGACGCGGCAGCCGGGCGGTGCGTTGCGTGCCAGTGCTGCGATCAGGGCCGAATTGGTGGAAGCCGTGCGGAGGCTTCCGGAAATGGCAAGAATGTTCAGCAAGATGGACCAGTCGGGACGAATCGTGGGTCGAAAAACCTACCACATCGTCTTCTTATATTCCTCGTCGAGCCAGCGATCGGTCGCCTCGGCGGAATCGGCAACCGCCAGCTGATCGCGCATGATCTGGCCGAGCGTCGGCAGCGTCGCGCGGTCGTACCAGGTTTCCGGCTTCCACAAATCCGAGCGCATGAAGGCTTTTGCGCAGTGCATGTAGGCGGCCTTGACGCTGACCACGACAACGCTTTGCGGCTCCCTGCCGTCGACGGCGAGCCGTTCGCGCAAATTTGCGTCGACGGTGATGCGGGCATCGCCGTTGACGCGCAGCGTCTCGTTCATGCCGGGAATGAGGAAGAGCAGCCCGACCGAGGGATTGACGAGGATGTTTTCCAGCGTGTCGAGCCGGTTGTTGCCGGGCCGGTCGGGAATGGCGATGGTGGTGTCGTCGAGAACCGTGGCAAAGCCCGGCTTATCGCCCTTCGGCGTCACGTCGGCGTTGCCGGCACCGTCGGACGAGCCTATCAGCACGAACGGGCTCTTGCCGATGAAGGAGCGGCAATGGCCGTCAAGTTTTTTCAGCTCCTTGCGGATAGAACCGTCGGTCGGCCGTGGCGTCTTGTAGATCGTCCTCAACTGGTCGCGCGTGGTGATGAATTCCATGTCCCTCTCCCCAGAACGGTTCATTGTCTCACGAACGCAGAACCGCTGTTTCCCTTTGTTTTGACGCAGCTCCGGACACTTTTCCTGGAGTTGCTCTATTTCCCGGCCTTCTCTTCTTTGCCGGCCTTGTCCTCGAGTGAATGACGCAGGATCAGCGGCATCTGGCTGAAGGTGAACAGAAGCGTGATCGGCATGATGCCCCAGACCTTGAAAGTAACCCAGGCGTCGGTGGAAAAATTGCGCCACACCACCTCATTGACGATGGCCAGGAACAGGAAGAACAGGCCCCAGCGGAAGGTCAGTTTCCGCCAGCCATCGGCGTCGAGGCTGAAGGCTGAATCGAAGACATAGCCAAGCAGCGACTTGCCGAAGTAGAGGCCGCCGAGCAGCACGCCGCCGAACAGCGTGTTGACGATGGTCGGCTTCATCTTGATGAAGATGTCGTCCTGCAGATAGAGCGTCAGCGCGCCGAAGATGAAGACGACGACGCCCGACACCATCGGCATGATCGGCAAGGTGCGGGTGAGCAGCCACGAGGCGATCAGGGCGATTGCCGTGGCGGCCATGAACAGCCCGGTGGCAACGAAGATCGGCCCGCCGAACTCGGCCAGAACAGGGAATTTCTGCACCAGCCATCCGCCGCGCGCATTGGCGAAGAAGAACACCATCAACGGCCCAAGCTCCAGCACCAGCTTGAGCAGCGGATTGACGCCTTCCTTCTTCTGCTTCTGCGGGTCCGACGGATCGCGTTCGAGAATGGGTGGGTTCATGGAATCTCTTTCTTGCGCATGATCTGATCCAAAAAGTCTGCACCTTTTTGGGACATGCTTGTTAGGCTACTCCAGCGATCGCCCTGGCGAATTCGCTTGCCGAGAAAGGTTCGAGGTCGTCGACCTGTTCGCCGACGCCGATGAAATAAACCGGCAATTTGTGCTTTGCCGCGATCGCCACCAGAATACCGCCGCGTGCCGTGCCGTCCAGCTTGGTCATCACCAGGCCGTTGACACCGGCGATATTGCGGAAGATCTCGACCTGGTTGAGCGCGTTCTGGCCGGTGGTGGCGTCGACTGTCTGCAGCACGGTGTGCGGCGCTTCCGGGTCGAGTTTGCCAAGCACGCGGACGATCTTTTCGAGCTCCGCCATCAGTTCGGTCTTGTTCTGCAGGCGGCCGGCGGTGTCGATGATCAGCACGTCGGAACCGGCCTCCCTGGCCTTCTCGAAGGCGTCATAGGCGAGCCCTGCGGCATCGGCGCCGATCTTGGAGGCGATGACCGGCGATTTCGTCCGCTCGCCCCAGATCTTCAGCTGCTCGATCGCAGCGGCGCGGAAGGTGTCGCCGGCGGCGAGCATCACCGACAGGCCGCCATCGGTGAGCTTGGCGGCGAGCTTACCGATCGTGGTGGTCTTGCCGGTGCCATTGACGCCGACCACCAGAATGACATGCGGCTTGTGCGAGAGATCGAGCTCCAGCGGCATGGCGAAATGGGTCAGCACTTTTTCCACCTCGGCGGCCATGATGGCGCGGACCTCGGTGTCGGAAACGTCCTTGCCGTAGCGGCTGGCGGCCAGCGCGTCGGTAACGCGCAAGGCCGTCTCCATGCCGAGATCGGCACGGATCAGCACATCCTCAAGGTCCTGCAAAGTCTCTTCGTCCAGCTTGCGCTTGGTGAAGACGCCGGCAATGTTGCCGGTGAGCTCCTTGGAGGAGCGGGCAAGCCCGTCCTTCATGCGCTGGAACCAGGAGCGCCTCGGCGCCGGCTCCGGCGCCTTCCGCGGCTCGGCCTTCTGCTCGACCTTCTTGGTGACGGTCACCTTGCCGGGGGCGGCTTTCGGCTCCGGCGCGGGTTGTGGAAGAGGCTGCGGCTCGGGCGCGATTTCCGCAATGACCGGCTGCGATTCGATCGGCGCAGGCTGGCGAATGGGAGGTACGATTTCGGCGGCGGGCGCTTCGGCCACGAGAGCAGCCGGCATGGCTTCCACGGGTGGCGCCGAATCTTTCGCAAGTTCGTGCTGCCCCTCACCCCTACCCTCTCCCCGTGAAGGACGGGGAGAGGGGGGCGTCAGCGTTGAGGCTTCGTCTTCGATGTTTGCAAGAGGAGGCGCAACTTCACCGCTAGCCCCCTTCTCCCCGTCTCTATACGGGGAGAAGGTGCCGGCAGGCGGATGAGGGGCTGCGCTGACCTCTGAAGACGGCTGAAGAGGGGACGGCGCCGGTGTCGGCACCTCGATCGGGGCTGGTGTTTCGGCTGGAACCTCGACAGGCGTCGGCACTTCGACCGGGGCCGGCTCCGGCTGCTTTTCCGGCCGTGAC
>NZ_RZTE01000028.1:12441-80985 GCF_003997415.1 Mesorhizobium sp. M7A.F.Ca.MR.245.00.0.0
ATCTCCGGCTCGGCCGGCGCCGGAGCAGGGACTTCTTGCGGCTGCGGTTCGGGAGCAGGCTCCGGAACGGCGGGAGTTGTTGGTATCTCCTCGGGCGCCGGCGGCTCGGCTGGCGTCTCGGGCGCTGGCTCTTCTTCCGGCTCGGGCTCCGGCAGAGGTTCTGGCTCTGAGGGAACAGCCGGCTCCGGTACTGGCGGGATGGTTGGCTCCGGCTCGGGCACCGGTTCCTCGACAGGCGCCGGTTCCGGCACAGGAGCTATCTCCGGCTCGACCACCGGCGCCGGCGTCGTTTCCGCCTCGGGCCGCGGCTCGTCGCGCTTCAAGAACTCCGGAACGACCTGCTCGGCCGCCGGCTTCAGCGCATCGAGTGCTTCCCATTTGATCGGCGGCAGCGGGGCGGTCTCGTCGATCCGCTCCTCGACAACCTCTTTCTTGCCGAACGAAAATATCTTCTTGAAAAAACCAGCCATGCTTTGCGTTTCTCAGGCGGCGCGGGCGGCAAGGGGCGCCGCGATCAGCCTGATACCATCGTGGCCTGATATCTCAGCCTCGACGATCTCACCCGGTGCGCCCGTGCCGAGTGCGGCAAGCGTAAAACCCTCGGTGCGGCCAAGGCCGTCGCGCTCGATCAGGATCGACTGACGCGTACCGGTGAGCGATGACAGATGCCTGACATAGGCAGCTTCACCGGCGGCACGCAGCCGGGCGGCGCGCTGCTTGACGACCTCGCGGCGCAGCTGCGGCATGCGCGCGGCGGGCGTGCCTTCGCGTGGGCTGAAGGGGAAGACGTGGAGATGGGTCAGGCCACACTCCTCGACGATTTTCTCCGAGTTCTCGAACATTTCGTCGGTCTCGGTCGGGAAGCCGGCGATGATGTCGGCGCCAAAGACGATACCGGGGCGCAGCTTGCGCACATCCTCGCAGAAGCGGATCGTCTGATCGCGTAGGTGCCTTCGCTTCATCCGCTTCAGGATCATGTCGTCGCCCGATTGCAGCGACAGATGCAAATGCGGCATCAACCTGGGCTCGGTGGCGATGGCATCGAGCAAATCGCCGTCGGCTTCGATCGAATCGATCGACGACAGCCGCAGCCGCTTCACGTCGGGCACCTGTTTCAGGATTGTTTTCACCAGTTTGCCGAGCTTCGGCCCCCCCGGTAGATCGGCGCCGAATGATGTCATGTCGACGCCGGTCAGAACGATCTCGGCATAGCCGTTGCCGGCGAGCCGCTTGACCTGCTCGACCACGGCGCCCATCGGCACCGAGCGCGAATTGCCGCGGCCGTAGGGAATGATGCAGAAGGTGCAGCGGTGGTCGCAGCCATTCTGCACCTGGACAAAGGCGCGCGCCCGGCCCTCGATGGCGTCGACCATGTGGCCTGCGGTCTCACGCACCGAAAAGATATCGTTGACGCGCGCCTTCTCGGTGTCGTTGACGCCGAAATCCGGCAGCGCGCGATAGGAATTGGCGTTCAGCTTCTCTTCATTGCCAAGCACGAGATCGACCTCGTCCATGGCGGCGAATTTTTCAGGCTCGGTCTGCGCGGCGCAGCCGGTGACGATGATGCGTGCCCGTGGGTTGTCGCGGCGGGCCTTGCGGATCGCCTGCTTGGCCTGGCGCACTGCTTCGCCTGTCACGGCGCAGGTGTTGAAGATCAAAGCGCCGCCTTCCAGCGCGCCCAGACCGGCACTTTCAGCCTCGCGCCGCATCACCTGCGATTCATAGGTGTTGAGCCGGCAGCCGAAGGTGACGACATCGATGCCCTTGGACACCGGGCTCTTGGGCAGAGCGGACATCAGGCCGCGCTTTCGGTGTCGCGGGCCCATGTCCCGTTCGACGGGTCGAAGCTGCCGGAAAATTCCCATTCGGCGGCGCCGGTCAGCACCACATGGTCATCGTCGCGCCATTCGACATGCAGCGTACCGCCGCCTGGCGTCAACAGGCTAACGCTGCGGCCGGTCCGGTTGGTGCGGGCGGCTGCGACCACGGCCGCGCAGGCGGCCGAGCCGCAGGCCTTGGTCAGTCCGGCGCCGCGCTCCCAGGTGCGGATGATCATGGTTTCGGGCGAAGTAACCTGAGCGATGGTGATGTTGGCGCGCTCGGGGAACATCGGATGGTTCTCGAGCAGCGGGCCGAAGCGGTCGAGCTCATAGGACCAGACGTCATTGTCGACCCAGAAGATGGCGTGCGGATTGCCCATCGAGACGACCGAGGGGGAATGCAGCACCGGCGCGTCGATCGGGCCGATCTGCAGCTCGATCATGCGGGTGTCGCGGAATTCCTCGGCCAGCGGGATATCCTGCCAGCCGAAGCGTGGCGTGCCCATATCGACCGAGATCGAGCCGTCGGCATGTTCGCGCGCATTGAGGATGCCCGCCACGGTTTCGAAGGTGAAGATCTTCTGGCCGGTCTCGGCGGCGAGCGCTTGGACGACGCAGCGCATGCCATTGCCGCAGGCCTGCGCGCCAGTTCCGTCGGAATTCAATATGTCGATGAAAAAGGCGGTGCCCGGCGTCCTTGCGTCGTGGATCGCCATGATCTGGTCGAAGCTGGTCGCGGCATCGGCGTTCAGCGCAATCGCCGCCGCCCCCGTCACTCGATCGGCACGGCCGCGCATATCGGCAACGATGATCTCGTTGCCGATGCCGTTCATCTTGGCGAAAGGGGCAGTGCTGGCCATTGCTCCGGAAATTCCGTGTCCGTTTGGCGCTATATGGCGGAAACGGGCAGGAATTACCAGTGCGCAGCCGCTTGGTCACGGCGAAAGCGCCGGACTCACGTGACGGCGAAAATGCCCAGCACCACCAGCAGGAAGATGATCAGAACGATGCCGATAAGGATGCGCGCGCCGGTGGCGGCAGCACCTGCCAGCGCCGGCATGCCGAGCAGGCTCGCCGCCGCGGCGACGATCAGGAGGATGATGATCCATTTGAGCATGGCGATGCCTCGCAACCCGACAGATTTTTCAACCGCATGAAAACGCTGTTGCCGCGCTGGGGTTCCGTCGAAACCGATGCGGATCAGGGCACTATGTGCTCCGGTACATTCCAGACCTCGCCCGGCCGCAAGGCGCGAAAGCGCTGCCGTGGGATGCCTTGATCGTCAAGCGCCTCGGTCAATTTGCGCGCCGGCTCGTCGATCGGCTCGTCAGTGAGCTGGAAAGTTCCCCAATGACAGCCGGCGGCATGGGCGGCATTGCACAGCGTCATGCCTTGCACCGCTTCCCAGGGGTTCTGGTGCTGCGGCGCCATGAACCAGCGCGGTTCATAGGCGCCGATCGGCAGGATGGCGAAGCGGAAACCGCCATGTTTCTCGGCCATCCGCCGGTAGTTGATGCCATTGTGAAAGCCGGTATCGCCGGCGAAATAGAGCTTGCTGTCAGGTGTTTCGACGACGAAGCCGGCCCAAAGCGCCATGCGCCGGTCGCGGGCGCCACGCGCCGACCAGTGATGCACCGGCTCGACATGGACGGCGGCGCCATTGCCGATCTCGACCCTGTCGCCCCAGTCATGCGCCGACAGTCGCATGCCGGGCACGGCGGCTTCGATGATGGCGTCGTTGCCGAGCGGAGTGAGCACCAGCGGGTCGTGGCCGGCCTTCAGCCGCTTCAACGTGGCGAGGTCGAGATGGTCATAGTGGTTGTGGCTGACCAGCACGAAGTCGATCGGCGGCAGGTCGGCAAAGGCGATGCCTGGCGCATTGATGCGTTTTGGTCCGGCGAAGGAAAGCGGCGACGCGCGCAGCGACCACACCGGATCGGTGAGGATGTTCAGACCTGCCGTCTGGACCAGCAAGGTGGAATGACCAATCATGGTCACTTCCAGCGCGGCGCCCTCGACCCTTGTCGCCGGCTTTGCCTGCGGAAAGGGGCTTGCATCGCTCGCCGGCCATTTCGAGCGCTGGCCATTCAACTGCCATTTCAGCAGGTCGGCGAAACGGCCGGGTGGCTGGCCGTCGGGATTGAAGAACAATGCGCCGTCGAAATGGTCGCTGGGCGGGCCGCTGTAATAGCGATTGGCGGCAGTCTTTCTCGCGGCCAATTTGCGGCTCCAGCAGGGTTTCGTTTTCCAGACATAGGCGCTAAGGCGGTTCGCGCAAGCGTCCACCGACGAAGTGTTGACCGGAATTCCCGAGCGATGCGCGACAAACGGTCAGCCGTCGCGATTGCGATAAATTTGCAACAATTCTTGCTGCAAACTGTATTTTAACCATATCGGGTTGAAATTTCGCCACCTTCTCCATCTTGGTGGGGGTGAGATTGTGCGGACGGCTTCCCCCCAGCCGGATCCGACGGAGGTTGGAATGACTTTTTCGAAAACCGGTCTGGTGGCCGTATCGCTGGCGGCGCTCGTTGCGAGTGGCTGTTCGACCTCACGTTTTTCCTCGATGGATGACCAGCAGCCGGCACCGCTGGAGGCCGCGCCCGCCGGCAAGGTGACGGCGAACCAACTGCCGCCGCCGGCATCGCCCGGCACCACCGACCCTTCGCAATTCCCGACCGCGCCGGCGAACACCCAGGTCGCCGCGCTGCCTTCGGACGGCTCGGCGCCGGCCGGCGCTTCGGACGTGACCGCCGCCAGCGTCGCCGGTGTCTGGAACGCCAGCGTTGCGGGCCAGAGCTGCAAGGTGGCGACACCGCAGACCAAATTCGGCGCCGGCTTCCGCGCCGGGCCGCTGCATTGCCCGGCGCCGATGGACGGCATCAAGTCGTGGAACGTCGCCGGCAAACAGCTGACGCTCTATGACGAGAGCGGCGGTGCGCTGGCGCGGCTCTATTCCTCGGGCGGCTCGAAATTCGACGGCCAGACTTCCAACGGCCAGCCGATTTCGCTTACGAGATAGTTTTTGTTTTACGCAATTCCGGTTCCCGGAATTGCTCCAGAACGACGTGACCGATGCATCTGCGTGACGGCCTCCAGACCCATGCGACCGTCAGGCAGCGCTACGACCATCTGGTGGAAACCGGTACGATCGACCGCGATCCGGCGCAGGAACGGATCGTTGCGGCACTCGACCGGCTGACCGATGAGATTTCGGCCAAGCGGCTGGCGCATAAGTCGAGCGCGCTGGGCTGGCTGTTCGCCCGCAAGCGCGAGACGCATGAGGCCGTCAAAGGCCTCTACATCCATGGCGGCGTCGGTCGCGGCAAGACCATGCTGATGGACATGTTCTTCGACTTGCTGCCGGTGCGGCGCAAGCGCCGCGTCCACTTCAACGACTTCATGGCCGACGTGCAGGACCGTATCCAGAAGCACCGGCAGGCGCGCAAGAATGGCGACGTCAGGGAAGACGATCCGATCCCGCCGGTGGCCAAGGCCCTTGCCGAGCAAGCCTGGGTGCTGTGCTTCGACGAGTTCTCGGTCACCGACATTGCCGACGCGATGATCCTGTCCAGGTTGTTTTCGGCGCTGTTTGCCAGCGGCGTGGTGCTGGTCGCCACCTCGAATGTGGCGCCGGAAAACCTCTACAGCGACGGGCTGAACCGCCAGCTTTTCCTGCCCTTTATCGGCATACTGGAGCGGCACACACAGGTGCTGGCGCTCGATGCCGACAAAGACTACCGGCTGGAAAAGCTCGCCCGGACACCGGTCTATGTCACGCCGGCCGATGCGGCGGCGGACCAGCTACTCGACGAGGCCTGGCAAGCCATGACGCGGGGCGCGCCGACCGCCGAGACATCGATTGCCCTCAAAGGACGGCAGGTGATCGTGCCGCGTGCGGCGGGCGATGCGGCGCGGTTCTCCTTCGCCGATCTCTGCGAGAAGCCGCTTGGCGCGCGCGATTTCCTGGCGATCGCCGGGCGCTTCTCAACCATTTTCATCGACCACGTCCCGGTGCTCGGCGAAGGCAAGCGCAACGAGGCCAAGCGCTTCATCCTTCTGATCGACACGCTCTACGACCATCATGTGCGGATGGTGGTGAGCGCCGATGCGCCGCCGCAAGCGCTTTATGCAGCCAAGCGCGGCGTCGAAGTGTTCGAGTTCGAGCGCACCGCATCGCGGCTGATCGAGATGCAAAGCCGCGACTGGCTGGAGGATTGGGCGGCGCGGCAGAAGGGGAAGCCGGCGCCAGAGGCACAGCAGGCGCAGGCCTGAATTTCCAGAGAATCCGTCGGTAGCGATCCTTCGTGTCCCCTCCCTCGGCAGGACAGAGGGGGCGCTGTCCCGCCGACGTCTACAACTCGAACCTCCTCGGCTACCCGCATCACAAGGGTGTCATCGCCCGCATTCGGCCTTACGATTTCCATCTTCATCGGTTATTTCTTCCGAAGTCGGCTTACAAACTTTGACGTTTACGTAACTCCCAAGTGATCTAACCGATTGAAAATACTGACACCAAAATAATCGTTTGAATTTTTTCCGTGCCGGGGCTATTGGGTGCGGCGAAAATTCGCGGTTCCCCGCAGCATTCCGGCCTCTTCTTCGACGCCGCCATCAAGTCACCAGAGATTTGAGACGTCGTCACCGACAAAGGGAAAACATCCTCACATGGCACGCAACAAGATAGCGCTTATCGGCTCTGGCATGATCGGCGGCACGCTCGCTCACATGATCGGCCTCAAGGACCTCGGCGACGTGGTGCTGTTCGATATTGCCGAAGGTATCCCGCAGGGCAAGGGGCTCGATATCGCGCAGTCGTCGCCGGTCGATGGCTTCGACTCCAGGCTCACCGGCATCAACGACTATGCCGGCATCGAGGGCGCCGATGTCTGCATCGTCACCGCCGGCGTGCCGCGCAAGCCCGGCATGAGCCGCGACGACCTTTTGGGCATCAACCTCAAGGTCATGGAACAGGTCGGCGCCGGGCTGAAGAAGTATGCGCCGAAGGCCTTCGTCATCTGCATCACAAACCCGCTCGACGCCATGGTCTGGGCGCTGCAGAAGTTCTCAGGACTGCCCAACAGCCATGTCGTCGGCATGGCCGGCGTGCTCGACAGCGCGCGCTTCCGCTATTTCCTGGCGGAGGAATTCAAGGTCTCGGTCGAGGACGTCACCGCGTTCGTGCTCGGCGGCCACGGCGATTCCATGGTGCCGATGATCCGCTATTCGACGGTATCGGGCATTCCGCTGCCCGATCTCATCAAGATGGGCTGGACCTCGAAGGAAAAGCTCGACCAGATCGTGCAGCGCACCCGCGACGGCGGCGCCGAGATCGTCGGCCTGCTCAAGACCGGTTCGGCCTATTACGCGCCGGCGGCTTCGGCGATCTCGATGGCCGAAGCCTATCTCAAGGACAAGAAGCGCGTGCTGCCCTGCGCGGCGTATCTCTCCGGCCAGTATGGCGTCAAGAACACCTATGTCGGCGTTCCCGTGGTGATCGGCGCCGGCGGCGTCGAGCGTATCATCGAGATCGAACTCAACAAGAGCGAGCAGAAGATGTTCGACTCCTCTGTGGCGACGGTGCAGGGCCTGACCGAGGCCTGCGTCAAGATCGCGCCGCAACTCGCCTCCAAATGAATCTCCAGCAAGTGAACCCCCAGTCGATCCGGAGACCATCCAGATGAACATCCATGAGTATCAGGGCAAGGCGCTGCTGAAGAGCTTTGGCGCGCCGGTGGCCGAAGGTGTGCCGGTGTTCAAGGCGAGCGAAGCGGAAGCCGCCGCCAAGGCGCTGCCGGGCCCGCTCTATGTGGTGAAGAGCCAGATCCATGCCGGCGGCCGCGGCAAGGGCAAATTCACCGAGCTCGGCCCGGACGCCAAGGGCGGGGTGCGGCTGGCGAAATCGGTGGCCGACGTCGTCGCCAACGCCAACGAGATGCTGGGCAACACACTGGTGACCAAGCAGACCGGCCCGGCCGGCAAGCAGGTCAACCGCCTCTATATCGAGGACGGCGCTGACATCGAACGCGAGCTCTATCTGTCGATCCTGGTCGACCGTTCGGTCGGCCGCATCGCCTTCGTCGTCTCGACCGAGGGCGGCATGGACATCGAAGCGGTCGCGCATGACACGCCGGAAAAGATCATCACCGTCGCCATCGATCCGGAAAAAGGCGTCACATCGGCCGACCTGAAGGCGCTCAACGGTGCGCTGAAGCTCGACGGCGATGCTGCCAAGGATGGCGATACGCTGTTCCCGATCCTCTACAAAGCCTTCGTCGAAAAGGACATGAGCCTGCTCGAGGTCAACCCGCTGATCGTCATGAAGAACGGCCGGCTGCGCGTGCTCGACGCGAAAGTGTCGTTCGACAACAACGCGCTGTTCCGCCACCCTGACGTGCTCGAACTGCGCGACACCACCGAAGAGGACGAGAAGGAGATCGAGGCGTCGAAATACGACCTCGCCTATGTCGCGCTCGACGGCAATATCGGCTGCATGGTCAACGGCGCCGGCCTCGCCATGGCGACGATGGACATCATCAAGCTCTATGGTGCCGAGCCCGCCAACTTCCTCGATGTCGGTGGCGGCGCATCCAAGGAAAAAGTCACGGCGGCGTTCAAGATCATCACCCGGGATCCGGCGGTCAAGGGTATCCTGATCAACATCTTCGGCGGCATCATGAAGTGCGACATCATTGCCGAGGGCGTCATTGCCGCGGTCAAGGAAGTCGGACTGGAAGTGCCGCTGGTGGTGCGTCTGGAAGGCACCAATGCCGAGCTCGGCAAGAAGATCATCAACGACAGCGGCCTCAACGTCGTGTCGGCCGACGATCTCGACGATGCAGCCAAGAAGATCGTGGCGGCGGTAAAGGGCTGAGCGGATGCCTCCGCGCAAGATAAACCTCGTCGAGGCGGCGGATCGGACCATCACCAAGGTTTTCGATCCGCATATCGCCGGCGATGTCAACGACAGCCAGGCGAAGGTCGCCAAGTTCGGCGAGATGTTCGACTGGCATGCGCATGACCATGAGGATGAAGCCTTCCTCGTGCTGCGCGGGCGTATCGCCATCGATTTCCGTGACGGTCCGGTCGAGCTCGGCGAGGGCGACTTCATCGTCGTACCGCGCGGTGTCGAGCACCGGCCGCGTTCGCTCACCGCGGAACCGGTCGTGCTGATGTTCGAGCCGGCGACGACGCTCAACACCGGCAATGTCAAGAGCGACCTCACGGTCGCTGACCTGAAGCGGCTCTGACCATGTTTTCCTCGATCAACAGTTTTTAGAAAAGGGCTCCCATGTCCATTCTCGTCGACAAGAACACCAAGGTGCTGGTGCAGGGCCTGACCGGCAAGACCGGCACGTTCCACACCGAACAGGCGCTGGCTTATCACGGCACGAAAATGGTCGGCGGCATCCACCCCAAGAAGGGTGGCGAGACGTGGACCGGCTCAAAGGGTGAAAACCTGCCGATCTTCGCCACGGTCGCCGAGGGCAAGGAAAAGACCGGTGCCAACGCTTCGGTCGTCTATGTGCCGCCGGCGGGTGCCGCCGAAGCAATCCTCGAAGCGATCGAGGCCGAGATCCCGCTGATCATCTGCATCACCGAAGGCATCCCGGTGATGGACATGATCAGGGTCAAGGCCAGGCTCGACCGCTCGACCTCGCGCCTGATCGGGCCGAACTGCCCGGGCGTGCTCACGCCCAACGAATGCAAGATCGGCATCATGCCCGGAAACATCTTCCGCAAGGGCTCGGTCGGCGTTGTTTCGCGGTCGGGAACGCTTACCTATGAGGCAGTGTTTCAGACCACCAATGTCGGACTCGGCCAGACTACCGCCGTCGGTATCGGCGGCGACCCCGTCAAGGGTACCGAGTTCATCGACGTGCTCGAGATGTTCCTCGCCGACGAGGAGACCAAGTCGATCATCATGATCGGCGAGATCGGCGGTTCGGCCGAGGAAGACGCCGCGCAGTTCCTCAAGGACGAAGCCAAGCGTGGCCGCAAGAAACCGATGGCCGGCTTCATCGCCGGGCGCACGGCGCCGGCCGGCCGCACCATGGGCCACGCCGGCGCGGTCATCTCCGGCGGCAAGGGCGGCGCCGAAGACAAGATCGCGGCAATGGAATCCGCCGGGATCAGGGTATCGCCCTCGCCGGCGCGGCTGGGCACGACGCTGGTCGAGGCGATCAAAGGTTAAGGGAATAGGGGAGTAAGGGAGTAGGGCGGTAGGGAAAATAGCAGCGGCAAAAAGCCCTACTCCCCTATTCCCTTATTCCCCTACTCCCTCCAAAAACAGGAGACGGAGCCGGGCTCCGCGGACAAAAATGGCACGACAAGATCAGGCCAACGACCAGTTTTCGCTCACCTCTTTTCTCTATGGCGGCAACGCCGACTATATCGACGCGCTATACGCCGCCTATGAGGACGATCCAGCCTCGGTCAATCCCGAATGGCAGGAGTTCTTTGCCGGGCTGAAGGACGATGCCGGCGATGTGCGCAAGAACGCCAAGGGTGCCTCATGGGCCAAGCCCTCCTGGCCGCTGCAGGCCAATGGCGAACTGGTGTCGGCGCTGGACGGCAATTGGGGCATTGTCGAGAAGACCGTCGAAAAGAAGGTCAAGGACAAGGCGGTCACCAACGGCGTCGTCCTTTCCGATGCCGACGTGCACCAGGCGACACGCGATTCGGTGCGCGCCATCATGATGATCCGCGCCTACCGCATGCGCGGCCATCTGCATGCCAATCTCGACCCGCTCGGCATCGCCAAGCCGCTCGAGGACTACAACGAGCTGTCGCCGGAAAATTACGGCTTCACCGCTGCCGACTATGACCGGCCGATCTTCCTCGACAATGTGCTCGGGCTCGAATTCGGCACCATCCGGCAGATGCTGGAAATCCTGACGCGGACCTATTGCTCGACGCTCGGCGTCGAGTTCATGCATATTTCCGACCCCGAGGAAAAGGCCTGGATCCAGGCCCGCATCGAAGGTGCCGACAAGGAGATCACCTTCACTGCCACCGGCAAGAAGGCGATCCTGCAGAAGCTGGTCGAGGCCGAAGGTTTTGAGCAGTTCATCGACGTCAAGTACAAGGGCACCAAGCGCTTCGGCCTCGATGGCAGTGAAGCGCTGATCCCGGCGCTGGAGCAGATCGTCAAGCGCGGCGGCCAGCTCGGCATGAAGGAAATCGTGCTCGGCATGGCGCATCGCGGAAGGCTCAACGTGCTTTCCCAGGTGATGGCCAAGCCGCACCGCGCCATCTTCCATGAGTTCAAGGGCGGCTCGGCCGCACCTGACGAGGTCGAGGGTTCGGGCGACGTCAAGTACCATCTGGGCGCTTCGTCGGACCGCGAGTTCGACGGCAACAAGGTGCATCTGTCCCTGACCGCCAATCCTTCGCATCTGGAAATCGTCGATCCGGTGGTGATGGGCAAGGCGCGCGCCAAGCAGGATTACCTGTTCGGCCGCAGCCGCGAGGAGATCGTGCCGCTGGAAGAGCGCGCCAAGGTGCTGCCGCTCTTGCTGCATGGCGACGCCGCCTTCGCCGGCCAGGGCGTGATCGCCGAGATCCTCGGCCTGTCCGGCCTGCGCGGCCACCGCGTTGCCGGCACGCTGCATTTCATCATCAACAACCAGATCGGCTTCACCACCAATCCGCGCTTCTCGCGGTCGTCGCCCTATCCGTCGGACGTCGCCAAGATGATCGAGGCGCCGATCTTCCACGTCAACGGCGACGATCCGGAAGCCGTGGTGCATGCTACCAAGGTGGCCATCGAATTCCGCATGAAGTTCCACAAGCCCGTTGTGGTCGACATGTTCTGCTACCGCCGCTTCGGCCACAATGAGGGCGACGAACCGGCCTTCACCCAGCCGATCATGTATCGCAACATCCGCACCCACAAGACGACGGTGCAGATCTATGGCGACCGGCTGATCGCCGAGGGTCACCTCACCCAGGCCGAGCTAGACCAGCTCAAGGCCGACTGGCGGGCGCATCTGGAATCGGAGTGGGAAGTCGGCCAGCACTACAAGCCCAACAAGGCCGATTGGCTGGACGGTGCCTGGTCTGGCCTGCGCACCGCCGACAACCAGGACGAACAAAGGCGCGGCAAGACCGCCGTGCCGGTCAAGACACTGAAGGAAATCGGCAAGAAGCTGACCGAGGTGCCGAAGGATTTCGAGGCGCACAAGACGATCATCCGCTTCCTCGAAAACCGCCGTCAGGCGATCGAGTCGGGCGAAGGCATCGACTGGTCGACGGCCGAGGCGCTGGCCTTCGGCGCCATACTGCTCGACGGCAATCCGATCCGCCTGTCGGGGCAGGATTCCGAACGCGGCACCTTCTCGCAGCGCCATTCGGTCCTGTACGACCAGCGCGACGAGACCCGCTACATCCCGCTCAACAACCTGTCGGCGGCTCAAGCCGGCTACGAAGTCATCAACTCGATGCTGTCGGAAGAGGCGGTGCTGGGCTTCGAATATGGCTACAGCCTGGCCGAGCCCAAGGCGCTGACCTTGTGGGAAGCGCAGTTCGGCGATTTCGCCAACGGTGCCCAGGTGGTGTTCGACCAGTTCATCTCTTCGGGTGAACGCAAGTGGCTCAGAATGTCGGGCCTCGTCTGCCTGTTGCCGCATGGCTATGAAGGCCAGGGTCCGGAACATTCTTCGGCCCGGCTCGAACGCTTCCTGCAGCTTTGCGCCGAAGACAACATGCAAGTGGCCAACTGTACGACGCCGGCCAACTACTTCCACATATTGCGCCGGCAGCTGAAGCGCGACTTCCGCAAGCCGCTGATCCTGATGACGCCGAAGTCGCTGCTGCGCCACAAGCGGGCGGTGTCGACTCTGCCGGAAATTTCGGGCGAAAGCTCGTTCCACCGGCTGCTGTGGGACGATGCGCAGCTGCTTTCCGGCCAGGCGATCAAGCTCACCAAGGATTCGAAGATCCGCCGCGTCGTGCTGTGTTCGGGCAAGGTCTATTACGACCTTTATGAGGAGCGCGAGAAGCGCGGCATCAACGACATCTATCTGCTGCGCGTCGAGCAGCTTTATCCGTTCCCGGCCAAGGCGCTGATCACCGAACTGTCGCGGTTCCGCAATGCCGAGATGGTGTGGTGCCAGGAGGAGCCCAAGAACATGGGCGCCTGGTCGTTCATCGACCCCTATCTGGAATGGGTGCTGGCGCATATCGATGCCAAGCATCAGCGGGTGCGCTACACCGGCCGTCCGGCCGCCGCCTCGCCGGCGACCGGACTGATGTCGAAGCATCTCGCCCAGCTCGCCGCCTTGCTCGAAGACGCGCTCGGCGAATAGAGAAGATCTGGGCGAATAACAGAACCGAAAGAAAACGGACAGGCACAATGGCTACCGAAATCCGCGTTCCCACTCTCGGCGAATCCGTCACCGAAGCGACCATCGGCAAATGGTTCAAGAAGGTCGGCGACGCGATCGTCGCCGACGAGCCGCTGGTCGAGCTCGAGACCGACAAGGTGACGGTGGAGGTCCCTGCCGCCGCCGCTGGAACCTTAAGCGAAATCACCGCCAAGGAAGGCGAGACGGTCGGTGTCGGTGCGCTGCTCGGTTCGATTTCGGCAGGTGGCGCTGCCGCCGCACCAGCGACCAAGCCGCAGGCGGTGTCGCAGGCCTCGTCGCCGGATGCGGCATCGACCGGCAAGCAGGCCGCGGCCGAGACCGCCAAGATCGCCGGCGATGCCGGCCCGGTCGAGCCGCGCACCATGCCGCCGGCACCGGCCGCGGCGAAACTGATCGCCGAAAGCCATCTCTCGGTCGACCAGATCTCCGGTTCGGGAAAGCGTGGCCAGGTGCTGAAAGGCGACGTGCTCGACGCCATCTCCAAGGGTGCGCCGTCGCAGCCGGCGGAGACGCCGAAGGCGGCACCGGCACCGGTTGCCGTGCGTGCGCCGTCCTCGGGCGACGACGCTTCGCGCGAGGAGCGCGTGCGCATGACCAAGCTGCGCCAGACCATCGCGCGCCGCCTCAAGGAAGCGCAGTCGACCGCCGCCATGCTGACCACCTTCAACGAGGTCGACATGTCTGCGGTGATGGCGCTGCGCACCAAATACAAGGACGTGTTCGAAAAGAAGCACGGCGTGAAGCTCGGCTTCATGGGCTTCTTCACCAAGGCGGTGACGCACGCGCTGAAGGAGATCCCCTCCGTCAACGCCGAAATCGACAGCACCGACATCATCTTCAAGAACTATGCCCATATCGGCGTCGCCGTCGGCACCGAAAAGGGCCTGGTTGTGCCGGTCGTGCGCAATGCCGACCAGATGTCGATCGCCGAGATCGAAAAGGACATCGGCCGCCTGGGCATCGCCGCGCGCGACGGCAAGCTGTCGGTCGCCGACATGCAAGGCGGGACGTTTACGATTTCCAACGGCGGCGTTTACGGGTCGCTGATGTCGACGCCGATCCTCAACGCACCGCAGTCGGGCATTCTGGGCATGCACAAGATCCAGGACCGGCCTGTGGTGGTCGGCGGCCAGATCGTGATCCGGCCGATGATGTACCTGGCGCTCAGCTACGATCACCGCATCGTCGACGGCAAGGAAGCGGTGACCTTCCTGGTCCGCGTCAAGGAAAGCCTGGAGGATCCGGAACGGCTGGTGCTCGATCTCTAGTCGGAGCTGGTCCGGGATGAGCGGCTGGCTGGATACCGTACGCCGATTGTTTCGGCGTGGATTCGTTTGGCTTTTCTCCGATTTACCTCTTGTCGCGTCGCCCGCCGATTGGGACGCCTCCGAGGTTAGCAGCAATCTCGGCGTGTTCGCCCTCAGCAAGGCCGAGATGGCGGAGCGGAAAATCACTGCCACCACGATTGGCGAGCTTGAGCTGCCGACAGGCGAAATCATCGCCTGCGATCCACTGATTACCGGGCTGGAACGGCCTGTGTTTAGCCGCAAGGTCAGACCGGGACGCTACCCGGTCACCATGCTTGAGGCACAAGGCAGTATTGCCGCAGCGGTCTTGCGGTTTGGCCCTGGCCTGCCGGTGCGCTGGGAATTGGCCACCTTTACCAGCGATGTTGGATCGACCTCGAAGTCTGGATTTATTGTCGATTACGCGGTTGCTTCGTTTATGGATACGTCGGTTCTGACGCTGATATCCGACCCGGAGGAACTCGACGACTATCTTGCTGACGTTGCGTGGTCCCTTGACAGGTTTGGCATGGATAACCCAGTCGAGGAGAGCCCGCTCAATGTCGCCATGTTCAAAACCGGCTTGGGCGACGGGACTTATTATTCCTTCTGGGGATTGGACCCGAACGGCGAACCGCTGGTCTTGATGACCGATTTCGAGGTGCTCGAAAACGCTGATGGCCGAGAGGGCGAGCAGGCCGACCGATGACAAGCGTCGCCTCGCCCATGATCGGATTTATGGCCGGATTGCTGGCTTTTCTCGCGGCGAGTTCCGTGGCGAGAGCCGCCTGTCCGATCGAGCTCGCTGTCTATGGCGACGCCCAGAGCGGCAGCGAAATCGACTTCACGCCGACCGGCACCTCGGCGACCGTCACCAACAGCTTCCGCATGATCCTCGACAACAGTGTGGTGCTCAACGGCATCGTCATGTGGAACGAGGGCGTGTCGCGGCCGAACGGCGCGCTGATGTACAAATGCCCCGAGGGCGACGTCACCGGCGAGGAGCTTGCCGCCTGCACGCCCTGGCATGGCGTCATCTACACGGCGGATGACAAGGGCAACATCGGGCTGCTGCCGGCCGAAGGTGTCGAAGCGCCGAAGACGCTGATCCTGCCGGATCTCGGGCCAGCGTTGCGCCAATCCAGTGCCTATGGCGGCAGCGGGTTTTCGAAAGTGCCGGGGGATGTGTTTGCCTTGAAGGGATGCCAGGAATGAGCGGGACGCAAAAGGTGCTGCTGGTCACCGGCGGCAGCCGCGGCATTGGCGCGGCGATCTGCCGGTTTGGGTCGGAGGCCGGCTACCGGGTCGCGGTCAATTATGCTTCGAATCAGGATGCCGCCGATGCACTGGTCGCGGAGATCGAGGCTGCCGGCGGCGAGGCTTTTGCGGTCAAGGGCGATGTCGGCAGCGAGGCCGATATCGTGGCCATGTTCGAGGCCGTCGACCACGCCTATGGACGGCTTGATGCTTTCGTCAACAATGCCGGCATCGTCGACGTCAAGGCGCGCGTCGACGAGATGGACGTTTCGCGGCTGGAGCGCATGATGCGCGTCAATGTCGTCGGCTCGTTCCTCTGCGCCCGTGAGGCGGTCAAGCGCATGTCGACCCGCCATGGCGGGTCGGGCGGGTCCATCGTCAACATCTCGTCGGCGGCAGCGACATTGGGCTCGCCGGGCGAGTATGTCGATTATGCCGCCTCCAAGGGCGCCATCGACACCTTCACCATCGGGCTCGCCCGCGAGGTGGCGCTGGAAGGCATTCGCGTCAATGCGGTGCGCCCTGGCATCATCGACACGGACATCCACGCTTCCGGCGGGCAGCCGGACAGGGTGGAGCGGTTCCGCGACCTGCTGCCGATGAAAAGAGCCGGTACAGTGGATGAAGTCGCGGGCGCGGTTCTCTATCTTCTCTCCGACGCCGCGTCCTATACGACAGGCGCGATCCTGAATGTAAGCGGCGGCCGCTGAGCGCTCTCAAGCAGATCGAGCATGATGTTATCCAAAAACCGCGTCACACGGCATCATGCTCAAACAGAAGGACAGTATCATGGCTTATGACGTCGTTATCATCGGGTCGGGACCGGGCGGCTATGTCTGCGCCATCAAGGCGGCGCAGCTCGGGCTCAGGGTGGCGGTGGTCGAGAAGAACGCGACCTTCGGCGGTACCTGCCTCAACATCGGCTGCATCCCTTCCAAGGCGCTGCTCCATGCCTCCGAGATGTTCGCCGAGGCCGGTCACTCCTTCGACACGCTCGGCGTCGAGATATCGGCGCCGAAATTGAACCTGAAGAAGATGATGGCGCACAAGGATGCGACGGTGTCGTCGAACGTCAACGGCGTCGCCTTCCTGTTCAAGAAGAACAAGATCGACAGCTTTCGCGGCACTGGCAAGGTGGTCGCGGCAGGCAAGGTGTCGGTGACGGCTGAGGACGGCAAGGTCGAGGAGATCGAGACCAGGAACATCGTCATCGCCACCGGCTCGGATGTCGCCGGCATTCCCGGCGTCAAGGTCGACATCGACGAGAAGGTGATCGTGTCGTCGACCGGCGCTTTGTCGCTTGATAAGGTTCCCGGCCATCTGGTGGTGGTCGGCGGCGGTGTCATCGGGCTCGAGCTCGGCTCGGTGTGGGCACGGCTCGGCGCCAAGGTCACCGTGGTCGAGTTCCTCGACACCATCCTCGGCGGCATGGACGGCGAGGTTTCCAAGCAGTTCCAGCGCTTGCTTTCAAAGCAGGGTTTCGAGTTCAAGCTCGGCGCCAAGGTCACCGGTGTCGCCAAGGCCAAGAAGGGTGCGACCGTCACCTTCGAGCCGGTCAAGGGCGGCGCCGCCGAGACGATCGAGGCCGATGCCGTGCTGATCGCCACCGGCCGCCGCGCCTATGCCGACAGTCTCGGCCTCGGGGAAGCCGGCGTCGAGGTCGACGAGCGCGGCCGGGTCAAGACCGATGGCCATCTTAAGACCAATGTCGCGGGCATCTATGCCATCGGCGATGTCATCGCCGGGCCGATGCTGGCGCACAAGGCCGAGGACGAGGGCGTGGCGGTGGCCGAAACCATTGCCGGCCAGGCCGGCCACGTGAACTATGACGTCATTCCGAGCGTCGTCTACACCAGCCCGGAAATCGCCTCGGTCGGCAAGACCGAGGAAGAGTTGAAGAAGGCCGGCATCGACTACAAGGCCGGAAAATTCCCGTTCAGCGCCAATGGCCGGGCGCGCGCCATGCTGCACACCGACGGTTTTGTGAAGATCCTCGCCGACAAGACGAGCGACCGCGTACTCGGCGTGCATATTGTCGGCTTCGGCGCAGGCGAGATGATCCACGAGGCGGCGGTGCTGATGGAATTCGGGGGCTCGTCTGAGGATCTCGCCCGCACCTGCCACGCGCATCCGACGATGTCGGAGGCGATCAAGGAGGCGGCGCTGGCAACGTTCTTCAAGCCGATCCACATCTAAAGGCACTATCCTCGGTCAAGCCCGAGGGTGACGAACGTAGCGATCCCTACAAAACGGCCCGCCTTTCGGCGGGCCGTTCGTATTTGATATCGAGCCGATCAGTTGGCCGGTGCAGGCGCTGGGGCCGGTGCCGGGGCAGGAGCCGGTGCAGGCGCTGGTGCCGGGGCAGGCGCCGGTTCTGCAGGCGCCGGAGCAGGCGCGGGTGCTGGCGCAGGTTCGGCCGGCTTCACCGGTTCCGCCGGTGCCGGTGCGGGCGCCGGTGTGCTGGCCGCCGGCGGCTCGGCGGGTGCCGGGTGCTCACCGCTTCTTCCGAAAATATAATACGCGACAACCGCCAGAATAACGACGACCAGCGCAATCAGCCAGCCACTACCGCCGCCACCGCTCTGCTTGATGGTGGTGTTGGTGGTGTTGGGATTGAACGGGTCGTTTGGATTCGGTGCGTTCGCCATAAAAGTGTCCTCCGTGGATGAAAAATATCAATCAACACCATATAACGCGCAATCATTGAACTGGTTTCACGCTAGGGTTGGAAAACGCCAAAAACAAGGACAATCCCGCCGTTCCGGCGCCGGAATGGCGTCGTTTCGCCATGCAACGCGCCAAGTTGGTGCCTATTATGATCTTTTCGGAGGATTTTGCCGTGACGAATCCCCTGGCAGAGTTTGTCCCGAATCACTGCAATGCCCTCGCCGGAGCCCAGTTCGCCGACCGCTATGTGCTGGTCACCCAGGGTCTTTCTTTAACGGCGCTCGGCGCGGCGGAACGCGCCCTGGGGCGAACGCCGCCCTGGGTCGGCAGGCTCATGGCGCTGCGCAACCTTGCCGTCAAGCCGTTCCGGCTGAAGACGGGCCTGGAAGCTGCGGTGTTGCCGTTAGGCCGGATCGGGATATTTCCGCTCATCAGCCAGTTTCCCGGCAAGGTTGTGCTTGGCCTCGACGACCGGCATCTCGATTTCCGTGTCCTGGTCGAAGTCAGGGATCTCGGCATGGGCCGGCAAGAGGTGGCCGCGACGACGATCGTCAAGACGCACAATTGGCTCGGGCGCGCCTATCTTGCGATCATCATGCCGTTTCACCGGATCATCGTTCCGGCGATGCTGGCCCAGATCGTGGCGAAGTAAACTGAAGTAGCTAAAGTCCAACAGGCGTGACGGTGTAACCGGCCTTGCGGAAGTCCTCGACGAGGCCTTCGGGGCCGGGAAGGTGGAGGGCGCCGATCGCCATGAAGACGTTGCCCCTGGCAAGGATCGGTTCGGCATGCTCGACCATCACCTTGTTGCGGCTGGTGATCATGGTTTCCTCGAACGCCGCATAGCCCGCGGGGTCGTCCGTGCCCTCCGGCATGGCCACGCGAAACAGCGGCCAGAACATTCCGGTGTCGCCGCGCTGGTAGAGCACGATCATGGTTTCGTTGATGTCGTTGATCTTATCGCCGAGCTTCAGCGTGTCGACGAGGCCCTTCATGTGAAACGCCAGCGGCAGCGAGGCCATGGCGCGCAACTGGCTTTCAGCAGTCTCCAATCCTTCCACCGGCTTGCCGGAAGCCTTTGCACCTTCCGCCAGCCTGACATCGAGCACCGGGGCGCCGCCTGACTGGCGGGCGAGTTCGCAGGCCGGCAGTGCCATCATGGCCGAGAGCATCCACGGCTTCATCTTGGCAACCGTTGCCGGAGGAATGCCGCGTGCGTCGAGCGCGGCGTTCATGGCCGCCGCATCGTCGGGCGACAGCAGCGACGCCAGCGTCGTCGAATCAGTGAACATCATCAGGTCCGGCTCCTTGAGCATCGCGACCATCATCTTCTGCTTGTCGAGCACGTCCGTGGTTTCGATGACGATGGTGCCGGCGGCGTCATAGGCTTTCTGCGCGTCGGGAGGCAGCGTGGTGACGCGCGGGTCGGTCATATGCATGGTGCCGAACAGGAAGGACGGCTTCTCGCCGGGCTTTTCCAGCTTCCACAACAGGCCCTTGCCGTTCGGCGTCGCGGCGGCTTCCGCTTCGATCTTGCGGTAGGTCGCCGGATCGTTCTTCTGCAAGGCCGACAGCATGTCGGCGCCGGTGCAGGTCGGGATTTCGGCATGCGCCTTGCCGGCCGCGAACAGCAGCACGGCGAGAAACGACAGGAAGAACAAAACATTGAGCGCGACGAGCAGCTTCAGCGACACGGAAGCTGCACGGTCGGCGATGGCGATGACTCGTTTCATGGTCCCATTCCTAGAACCGAAAAGCGGCAAAACGGTTAATTGGTACTGCGAAATTGTCTTCGACCGGCTATCGCCCTCAGCGGACGTCGATGGTGCTCATGACTCAATGATTAGCGGAAACGCCCATTTCTTCGTCATCCACGGGCGGAGCAAGGAGCGTAGCGACGCGGCGCAGACCCGAGGATCCATGCCGGGACTCTGGAACGCTGCAACAGTGCAGAATTCCGCTCCGCAGCACTCCATGGCAAAGGTCGCGGCATGGATCCCAGGGTCTCCGCGACGGAGCTTCGCTCCTGCTTCGCCCAGGGATGACGACGTTGGGGAGGCTTTCGGCCAATGGTGAACGTTTGGCCACCGATACTATGCGACGCTACTGGCGTTCATGCCCGTGGATGGGCTGATTCGTAAATCTCGAGCAGCCTCGCGGTGTCGACGCCGGTGTAGATCTGCGTCGTCGACAGGCTGGCGTGGCCGAGCAGTTCCTGGATGGTGCGCAAATCGCCGCCGCGGCCGAGCAGATGCGTGGCGAAGGAATGGCGCAGCGCATGCGGCGTCGCGGTATCGGGCAGGTTGAGCGCCGAGCGCAGCTTGGCCATGTCGCGCTGGACGATGGCCGGATTGAGCGGACCGCCGCGGGCGCCACGAAACAGCAGGCCCTTGGGGTCGAGATGGTAGGGACAGAGCCGGCGATATTCGGCGATCGCCCTGAGCGCCACCGGCAGCACCGGCACCAGGCGCGTCTTGCCGCCCTTGCCGGTGACGCGAAGCACCGTGTCGTCCGCCGACGCCAGATCGGCGCCCGCCAGACCGAGCGCCTCGGAAATGCGCAGACCGGAGCCGTAGAGCAGTGTCAGCACGGCGGCGTTGCGCGCTGCGATCCAGGGTTCCTCCGCCAGTTGGCCTTCAATGGAAACAACATGCTTGGCATCGCTCGCTGTCAGCGGCTTGGGCAGCGATTTCGGCTGGCGCGGCGCGCGCAGTGCTGCCGCCCCGGCCGCATTGGCGAGGCCGCGCCGCTCGAGGAAACGTAGCAGCGAACGGATGCCGGCGAGACCCCGGCCGAGCGTGCGGGCACCGGCACCGGCATTGCGCCGCGCCGCGAGAAAGCCGCGCAGGTCGGCCGGGCGCAGATCGGCGATGTCCGAAATGCCGGGCGAGCCGCCGCAATGGCCGGTGAGGAAATGCAGGAACTGGCGCGTGTCGCGCTCATAGGCTTCCACCGTCTTGGGCGACAGCCGACGTTCTCGCGCGAGCATCTTCAGCCAGCTTTCGCGCGCCGCCTGGAGATCGGGTTTGGCCGGGATCAGGAATTCCTGCATGGCGGCATTTTCGGGTATTCGGGTTAGGAAGCGGTGAAGAGCCGTCATTGAAATGACAGCCGGCTGAGGTTAGGAGACCATCGATTGGTGGCAGGTGACTACCTTGGTGATTGGCTGAAATGCCCGCCCCCTTCGTCATCCTGGGGCGGAGCAGGAGCGAAGCGACGTCGCGGAGACCCCAGGATCCATGCCGTGACCTGCGAGCGTTGCTGCGTTACAAGTCTGATAGCTTTGCGGTGGAGACCGGCGAAGTGTTTGCAAATAGAGAGTTGGCAGGAACGAGACTCGTGACCCTTTCTGAACTGCCGTGCTTTTTGGTCGCCGTAACGGAATGGATCCTCGGGTCTGCGCAGTCGCTTCGCGCCTGCTCCGCCCGTGGATGACGAAGGTAAAAGCGCCATGAGCAAGCCCCAGAACCCTGTCCAGATGGCCGTGATCGGCGCCGCCCATGGCATCAAGGGCGAATTGCGGGTGAAGACCTTCACAGGTGAGCCGCTGGCGCTGGCCGATTACGGGCCGCTCTACGCCAGGGACGGGCGCGCCTTCCAGATCGTCGACATCAGGCCTGCCAACACCGTCGTCGTGGTCCGCTTCAAGGGCATTGCCGACCGCAATGCGGCCGAGGCGCTGGCAGGCACGGAGCTGTTCGTCGACCGTTCGATGCTGCCGGACGACGGCGAGGAAGACGAATTCTACCATGCCGACCTCGTCGGCCTCGAAGTCCGCGACGACACGGCTGCCGTGCTTGGCAAGGTGGTCGCGGTGCACAATTTCGGCGGCGGCGACATTCTCGACGTGACGCTGGGCGGGCGCAAGGGCGTGCTGATCCCGTTCACACAGGCCGCCGTGCCGCAAGTGTCGATCGCCGAGGGTTTTGTCCGTGTCGATCCGGCGGCAGCCGGGCTGGTCGACGACGAGGATGGCGATGGCCCGCGCGAGGAAGACTTCGATCCGAAGGGCCGGCCGCGCGGACCGAGCGATGCCGGGGGAAACCGGTGAGTTTTTCCGCTTCGGTGCTGACGCTTTACCCCGAGATGTTTCCCGGCGCGCTCGGCCTGTCGTTGGCCGGCCGGGCGCTGGAGGCCGGGACGTGGTCGCTGGAGGCGATCCAGATCCGCGACTTCGCCCCCGACCGCCATCGCACCGTCGACGACACGCCCGCCGGCGGCGGCGCCGGCATGGTGATGCGCGCCGACGTGCTGGCGAAAGCCATCGACCATGCTTCGCCGGAAGGCGATGCGCGGCCTCGGCTGCTGATGAGCCCGCGCGGCAAGCCGCTGACCCAGGCGCGTGTGCGCGAGCTGGCCGCTGGGCCGGGTGCCGTCATCCTGTGCGGCCGCTTCGAAGGCGTCGACCAGCGGGTGATCGACGCGCGGGGATTGGAGGAGGTCTCCATCGGTGATTTCATCCTCTCGGGTGGTGAGCCGGCCGCCCTTGTGCTGCTCGACGCGGTGGTGCGGCTGTTGCCCGGCGTGATGGGCAACGCGGTGTCGGGCGAGGAGGAGAGTTTCGAAAACGGCCTGCTCGAACATCCGCACTATACGCGGCCGCAGGAGTTTGAAGGCCGCGAGATACCCGAGGTGCTGATCTCGGGCAATCACAAGAAGATCGCCGCATGGCGGCGGGCGGAGTCAGAGGCGTTGACGAAAGAGCGGCGTCCGGATCTGTTGGGCGCCGCCGCTCACCCTTTCCAAAAGTAATAGAAAGCCAGAAACAGACCGACAGCGACGACGAAGCCGCGCACTGCGTTTTGCGGCACGCGCTTGGCGATCCAGACGCCGGCATAGCCGCCGAGCGCTCCGCCCGGGATCATGATGATCGCCTGCGGCCAGGCGACGACGCCGCCCGAGACGAAGACGACGATCGCAACAGCGGCGATGACCATGGCCAGCATGTTCTTCAACGCGTTCAGCCGGTGATAGTCGCCGGCTTGCGTCAGGCCGAGCGTCGCCAGCATCATCACGCCCATGCCGGCGCCGAAGAAGCCGCCATAGATGGCGGTGAGAAACTGCGCCAGGGAGCCGGCGAGTGAGCCCACCGCCGCTTCATGGCCGGGCTTCGGCACTGGTTTCAGCCAGGGGCCGGCTGCGAACAGGGCTGTCGCGGCCAGGAGCAGCCACGGCACCAGAGCGCGAAATGACGGATTGTCGAGCGCCAAAAGGATCAGCGCGCCGGCCAGTGCACCCACGGCCGAAATCAGGCACAGCAGCAGCGCGCCGCGCCAGAAGTGCCTGATATCGGCCGAGTAGGCGAGGGTCGAGGTGATGTAGCCTGGAAATTGCGTCACCGAGGAGGTGGCGTTGGCGACGATCGGCGGCAGGCCGACCAACGTCATGGCGCCGAAGGTGATGAAGGTGCCGCCACCGGCGACCGCATTGGCTGCGCCTGACAGAAAGCCCGCCAGAAACAGCAGGATGGCATCGAAGACAGACATGAATTGCGGCCGCTCAAAACTGTGTTATTTCAGGCTTAGAAAGCCTGAACGACCGGCGCAACCCGGCACGGCAGGATTACGATGGTGCCATGCGAGCAGAAAATGCGCTGCCAAGGCGTGACAAAGCGGCGAAATAGCTGTATGTGCCCGCCCGTACCGGCCAGAAAGAATCTGCCGGACCCGTCAACAATGACGGTGTAGTCGCCCCTGCCTGATGTTTCAAAGACAAATGTCTTGGAGACAAAAGGCATAGCCAAGCGGTCAATGGAACTGCAAGGCGAGTGTCGGACGCTCTGACTGTCGGAAGAACAAGAAGTGGACTTTTGAGATGGATATCCTCCGTCAGCTCGAGGCCGAACAGGCCGCCAAGATCGAGGCCAAGCGCAAGCTTCCCGAATTCCAGCCCGGCGACACCGTGCGCGTCCAGGTCCGCGTGACCGAAGGCACCCGCACCCGCGTCCAGGCCTATGAGGGCGTCGTCATCGCCCGCGCCGGCGCCGGCTTCCAGGAGAACTTCACGGTTCGCAAGATTTCCTACGGCGAAGGCGTCGAGCGCGTGTTCCCGGTCTACTCGCCGATGGTTGAAGGCGTCGAGATCGTTCGCCGCGGCAAGGTGCGTCGCGCCAAGCTCTATTATCTGCGCGATCGTCGCGGCAAATCGGCCCGTATTTCGGAAAACACCGGCGTGCGCGCCCGCAAGCTGAATGATGAGGAGCGCGATGCGCTGAACGCCGAGAAGGCCCGCATCGAGGCCGAGAAGGTGGCAGCAGCCGAGGCCCTGGCCGTCGAGAAGGCAGCCCAGGACGCCGCCGAGAAGAAGGCCGCCGCCGAGGCCGAAGCAGCAGCCAAGGCCGCCGCGGAAGCGACCCCCGCCGAATAAGGTTTTCGGACATCCCATTCAAAAAGGCGGCTTCGGCCGCCTTTTTTCGTTTCACCAGACTGTGAACGCTTTCAGCGCCAGACACAGGAGCCGGCTGTTGACGGCGCATTATCTTGTGCACTAAATAATCGTGCACAAGGTAATTGGAGATTTGATATGGCACTCTACACCACACAGGCTCACGTCACCGGCGGCCGCGCCGGTCATGGCGAGACCAGCGACGGTCTGCTCAAGGTCGATCTGGCAATGCCCAAGGAGCTCGGCGGGCCGGGGGGCGCCACCAATCCTGAGCAACTGTTCGCAATCGGCTATGCCGCCTGCTTCGAAAGCGCCATCCGCTTCGTCGCGCGCAAACAGAAGCTGTCGCTGACGGATGCCGGGGTAACCTCCACCGTCAGCCTGCTTCCCAATGGCGAAGGCTTTAAGCTCGGCGTCGCGCTCGCGGCGGAAACGAAAGGCCTTGATCAGGCGGCGGCGGAAGCGCTTGTATCGGAGGCGCACAAGATCTGCCCCTATTCCAACGCCATCAGGGGCAATGTCGACGTAGCGCTTTCGGTAAAGGCGGCATGACGGAAAAGACGACAAAGAGCACCAGCGACGTCCCGGCGGAGGCCACCGGGACGTTTCACGTTCCGCGGCTCGACCAGCAACTGTGCTTCGCGCTTTATTCGGCAAGCGGGCTGATGACGAAGCTCTACCGCCCGCTGCTCGATCCGCTCGGCCTGACCTATCCGCAATATCTGGCCATGTTGGCGCTTTGGGAACGGGCTCCAAGCACGGTTGGCGCGCTTGGCGAAGCGCTCGGGCTGGATTCGGCGACGCTGACGCCGCTGCTCAAGCGGCTGGAGGCGGGTGGCCTGGTCACACGCCGGCGCGACCCGGCCGACGAGCGCCGGGTTATGGTCGAGCCGACAGCGAAGGGCCAAGCGTTGCGTGAGCAGGCCAAAAGTGTGCCGGCGGCGATGCTTTGCAACCTGCCGCTGGATTCCGACGAGTTGAGATCCCTGCACAGCACCCTGACGCGGTTCGTCTCCGGCTTGCGCAAGGCAGATGCCGGCATCGCGAAGCGGAGTTGATCGCTGCCGCGACACCGTTCATTCCTGAATCCCGGAAATGAAGGCACTGGAATCCCTTTTCGCGCGCGCTGACGCAGCGGACCGTCTTGCATGACGCTTGCGGAAAGCTAAAGTCGGCGCCGTATTTTCCAGCAAGCCCGGCCATGTCCGGGTCCGTTAATTTCCGGGGAGTGTGTCATGACCAAATCGAAACTGCTGCTGGCAGGCCTGCTTGCCCTCGTCCTGACGCCCGTTGCCGCCTTCGCGCAGGCGCTGCCCGACCTCAGCGGCAAAAAGGTGGTGGTTGTGACCGAAAACGCCTATCCGCCGCTGCAGTTCATCGATGCCAAGACCGGCAAGCAGATCGGCTGGGAGTATGACGCGATGAACGAGATCGCCAAGCGGCTCAATTTCACGGTCGAGTACCAGAACACTTCCTGGGACGCGATGATCCAGGCGGTTTCCGACAACCAGTACAACATTGGCATGACCGGCATCACCATCAAGGACGACCGCAAGGAGAAGGTCGATTTCTCCGACCCCTATATGCGCTCGGAACAGTTCATGCTGGTGCGCGGCGATGAGAGCCGCTTCACTGACGCCAAGACCTTCGGCGACTTCAAGGACGGGCTGATCGGCGCGCAGGCCGGCACCACGCCCTTCTACACCGCCGTCTATAGCGTGCTCGACGGCAATGAGCAGAACCCGCGCATCAAACTGTTCGAAACCTTCGGCGCGACCGTGCAGGCACTGAAGTCCGGTGACGTCGATGTCGTTTTGACCGATGGCACCGCTGGCAAAGGCTATGTCGACGCCTCCGAGGGCAAACTGAAACTGATCGGTGGGCCGCTCGGCACCGAGGATTTCGGTTTCATTTTCCCCAAGGGTTCCGACCTGGTGAAGCCGGTCAACGCGGCAATCGCTGCGTTGAAGGCGGACGGGACGTTCGATGCGCTGAACAAGAAGTGGTTTCTTGACTACAAGATGGGGCAGTGATTTCCCGCTGACTTCGCGCTTGAACGCCCCCCTCTGCCCCCACGTCTGCTTGGCCGGCATCGCCTGATGGCAACGCCTTCCTCTTCGTCCAAAGCCGACTTCCCCTGGTGGCTTGTCGTTGCCGCAGCCCTCGCGATCGCGGTGGCCGTCTTCGTCGCCACCAGCAACCTCTATGCCCAGGTGTTCGCCACGGTCGCCAAGGGCATCGGCATCACCATCTTCGTCACCGTGATCGCCTTCGTGCTGGCTTCGGCCATGGGTCTTGGCATCGCGCTGATGGGAATGTCCGGCTCGCGCTGGCTGCGCCAGATCGCGCGCTTCTATGTCGAGATCGTCCGCGGCGTGCCGATCCTGGTGCTGTTGTTCTGGATCGCCTTTGCCGGCGCGCCGGCCTTCGTCGCGGCCTGGAACGCGCTGACCGCGCCGCTGCAAAGTGCCGGCCTGTTCGGCGAGCTTTTGGTGCGCGACGTGTCGCTGCTCTGGCGCGCCATCATGGCGCTGACCATCGGCTATTCGGCTTTCATCTCGGAGGTTTTCCGGGCCGGCATCCAGGCGGTGGAGAAGGGTCAGATCGAAGCGGCGAAGGCGCTTGGGCTGACACGCGCGCAGCGTTTCCGGCTGATCGTGTTCCCACAGGCAATCCGCACCATCCTGCCGCCGCTCGGCAATGATTTCGTCGCTTTGGTCAAGGATTCCTCGCTGGTCTCGGTGCTCGGCGTTGCCGACATCACGCAGATGGGCAAGGTCTACGCCGCCGGCTCCTTTCGCTTCTTCGAGACCTATTCGATAACGGCCTACATCTATCTCATCCTGACCGTCGGCCTGTCGCTGGCGCTCAGGGCGCTGGAGCGGCGGCTGCGCCGCCAGCACGAGGAATAGTTTTTCGGCCAAGGCAGCGCTACGATCTCCGAGCATTCCCCTTGAGGAGGTCCCCATGATCGTCGACAAAGCCAATGCGGCGCTGGATTCCGTCTATACGGCCGACACGCCGGAAGCGCTTGAGGAGGCCTATGCCGCGTGGGCTGCGACCTATGACAGCGAGACCGCCTCGCTCGGCTACCTCCTGCCTTTCCTGATCACCGCCTGGGTGGCGCGTCATGTGCCGGCGGGCGATGGCCCCTTGCTCGATGCCGGCTGCGGCACTGGCCTGTCGGGACCCTCGCTGAAGGCGCTCGGTTACCGCGACATTGCGGGGCTCGACCTCTCGCACGATATGCTGAAGATCGCCGGCAGCCGCAATGCCTACAGCGACCTGAAGCAGGCAATGCTGGGCGAAGCGCTGCCATGGCCTGACGGCCACTTCCGCGCCTTCTTCTCGACCGGCGTGTTCACCATCAGCCATGCGCCGGCGACAGGCCTGCACGAACTGGTGCGCATCACCCGCCAGGGCGGCCACGCCATCTTCACCGTGCGCGACCAGGTGTTCGAGAGCGGCGGCTTCCAAGCCGTGTTCGACGAGCTGGAGCTAGCTGGGAAATGGCGGCCGATCGAGGAAAGCCCGTGGTTCCGCTGCTATGCGATCGCCGAGCCTGACGCGCTGGTGAAGACGTTTGTGTTTGAAGTGTTGTGACTCCACTTACCTTCTCCCCTTGTGGGAGAAGGTAAAGGCGCTGAACGCCGCAATTGCCGAAAACCCAAAACATTGGTATGAGCCACGCCATGGAAGAGCTTTTTGGCGATCCGGCCTACAAGGGGTTCGTGCTGCAGGACAGGAAACGCCTGCCGTCGCGTTTTTCCGCGCGCGTGTCCGGGGCGCTGACCAGCCGACTACCCTAGGCCGACCTGTTCGGGTCCCTTTCGCCGGGCCTGAGGTCCGGTACCTGCTCTTTCCCATTCTCATATCGACGGATTTACGCACATGAGCGCACCGCGCACCCTCTACGACAAGATTTTCGACGACCATGTCGTCGACCGGCAGGACGACGGCACCTGCCTGCTCTACATCGACCGCCACCTGGTCCATGAAGTGACCAGCCCGCAGGCCTTCGAAGGCCTGCGCATGACCGGCCGTAAAGTCCGGCATCCGGAAAAGACGCTGGCCGTGGTCGATCACAATGTCTCGACCTCGCCCGAGCGCAAGTTCGGCATCAAGAACGAGGAAAGCCGCATCCAGGTCGAGGCGCTGGCCAAGAACGCCAGGGATTTCGGAGTCGAATATTATTCCGAGAACGATATCCGCCAGGGTATCGTCCACATCATCGGACCCGAGCAGGGCTTTACTCTGCCCGGCATGACCATTGTCTGCGGCGACAGCCACACCTCGACGCATGGCGCTTTCGGCGCGCTGGCGCATGGCATCGGCACGTCCGAGGTCGAGCATGTGCTGGCGACGCAGACGCTGATCCAGCGCAAGGCCAAGAACATGCTGGTGCGTGTCGACGGCCAGTTGCCGGAGGGCGTCACCGCCAAGGACATCATCCTGGCCATCATCGGCGAGATCGGCACCGCCGGCGGCACCGGCTATGTCATCGAATATGCCGGCGAAGCGATCCGTGCGCTGTCGATGGAAGGCCGCATGACGATCTGCAACATGTCGATCGAAGGCGGCGCGCGCGCCGGCCTGATCGCCGCCGACGAGACGACCTTCGCCTATGTCAAGGACAAGCCGCGCGCGCCGAAGGGCGCGTCCTGGGATGCGGCACTCGAATATTGGAAGACGCTGCAGTCCGACGAAGGCGCGCATTTCGACAAGGTGATCGTGCTCGACGCGGCCAAGCTGCCGCCGATCGTCTCCTGGGGCTCCTCGCCCGAGGATGTCGTGTCGGTGCAGGGCATCGTGCCGAACCCGGACGACATCGCCGATGAAAACAAGCGCACCTCCAAGCAGCGCGCGCTCGACTATATGGGTCTGACGCCGGGCACCAAGATCACCGACATCACGCTCGACCGCGTCTTCATCGGTTCGTGCACCAACGGCCGCATCGAGGATCTGCGCGCCGTCGCCAAGGTGGTCGAAGGCAAGACGGTCAGCCCGCATGTCGATGCGATGATCGTGCCCGGCTCCGGCCTGGTCAAGGAACAGGCGGAAGCCGAAGGCCTCGACAAGATCTTCGTCGCCGCAGGTTTCGACTGGCGCGAGCCGGGCTGTTCGATGTGCCTGGCCATGAACGACGACCGGCTGAAGCCGCATGAACGCTGCGCCTCGACCTCGAACCGCAATTTCGAGGGCCGGCAAGGCTTCAAGGGCCGCACCCATCTCGTGTCGCCAGCGATGGCGGCCGCGGCGGCGATCGCCGGCCACTTCGTCGACATCCGCGAGTGGAAGTAACCCGGATTTGAACAGAACCCGAGCCGCGCCCGGCTCGGGTCAGCTCTTTCCGTCGCGGCGGACGAGCTCGTGGAACTCCTCGCGGCGTCCCGGCTGTTCGGCCGCGACCACAAGCGCAAGCTGTTGTTCCTCGAAGAGCTTGAACCATTCGTCCCATTCGACGAGTTCATAGCCTCCCGCATTGAGCGGCCGTTCAGGCTGGTCCTGATCCTGATAGGCGTGCTGGCCGAAGACCAGCCTCAACATGGGCTGCGTCCCCGCTTCGGGCGATATGTCGACGATTGCGGGAAAGCCGGCGCGCCCGGCAGCCCATGAGCGGATCGCATCGTGGTCGGTCAGTGTGATTGTGTCGGCCATGGGTCGCTCCAGATTGTGAACGGAGGAACGCTGACTGGGGACTGCGGTTCCCTGACATTATTTTGAGACGGCGGTCCTGCTTACCGCTTTCGCTTAACCGCTTGTTTGGGCTTGCCCTCTAAGCTCTTCCCTGACGTAAGCCAGGGGAAGTCACAGTCGGTTGGACACGGGTCTGCTCATTGCGCTGCTCAACCCGACGATCGCGCTGGCGCTCGGCGCGGCGTTCCTTGTGCTATGGTCCTATCAGCGCCACCGCCCCTATCTGGCCGTTTTGGCGATCAGCTACAGTCTCTCGGCGGCTGGCTTCCTGCTGCAGTATTTCACCTTGCCCATCGGGATGCCGCTGACCAAGCTTACGTCGAACATCTGCTTCACCATCGCCGCGTGCTGCCTGGCCAGCGCTGTTATCCACCGCTATGGCCGCAAGGTGCCCTATGTGGGGATCGCCGTGCTGGCCGGCGGCGGCCTGGCGTCGTTGTGCTGGTTCCTGTTCGTCGCGCCGGATCTCACCTGGCGCATCCTGGCGATGAATTTCGCATTCGGCGGCATCAGCCTTCTGGTTGCTGCCGAACTGCGCCCGGTGCGCAACAACGGCCCGACCGAAAAAATCCTGTTCGTGCTGTCGCTGCTGTCGGGCGTCAATTTCTTCGTGCGCACCCTTGCCGTCGTCATCGCGCATGGGCCCTTCGCCAGCTATGACGGGTTCTATGGCTCGTCCTACTGGACGACGGCGCTGCTGTCGCACGCGCTGCTCTCGCTGCTCATCGCGCTGTGCCTGTTTTCCGCCGCGGCACTCGACGTGTTGAAGGCATTGAAGACCGAGACCTATACCGACCCCCTGTCGGGCCTGCTCAACCGGCGCGGCTTCGAGGAGCGAGGCATGCGGCTCTTGCAGCACTGCGCCTCGGCCCGGTTCCCGGTCGCGCTGGTGCTGGCTGACCTCGATCACTTCAAGGCGCTCAACGATGTGCATGGACATGGCGCGGGCGATCGGGTGATCGCCGACTTCGCCGCCAAGCTTCGGTCGGCGGCCGGCGCGCGCGGTGTTGCCGGGCGTATCGGCGGCGAGGAATTCGCGGTGCTGCTGCCACTCAGCGATCTTGCCGCGGCCCGGCTGTTCGCCGAGGCGGTGCGCACCGTCTATTCGGCCGGCCATGTCGACGGACTTCCCCAGGGAACGAGGGTGACGGCAAGCTTCGGCGTGGCGGCCCGCAGCGGTGGCGAGCCGCTGGAGCCGCTGATGCGCCGTGCCGACGATGCGCTCTACAAAGCCAAGAAGAACGGCCGCGACAGTGTACGCCTGTCCTATGAGCGGCCGGAAACGGCGTTCCTGCCGGAGCCGCTCAAGACCGGCTGAATCTGCCCGGACGGGACGGCGTTAACGTCTTCTTCGCCCGTCGATGATTAGCTGTCGGCGCGGGTGCGGGAGAACATGAGCGGCGCCAACTTCATCCTGTTGATCAATCTGTCGGTTGCCGGCCTGCTGGCGGCATCCTTCATGGCGGTCGCCTTCCACGATGTCGGCCGCGCGCCGGCGCGCTGGCTGGCATTTGGCTATCTGCTGGGCATGGCCTATTCGGCCATCGAATTCTCCATTCCCGCTTTCTCCGACGCGCGGCTCCCGGTCGTGGCCGCCTTCGCGGTTTTCCTTGCCGCCACCATTGCGGTCAATGGCGGGCTTGCCCGCAAATACGGCGTGGCACTGCCCTGGAAGCCGATGCTGTTGTTCCTGTTGACCACCACCATAGCTGTGTATTTCGTGCAGGATCTGCCCCGCCAGTCGCTGATCCGCATCATGGCTTACCAGCTTCCCTATGCGGTCATGCAGTTTGTCGGGCTGGCCATTGTCTGGTCATCGAGGCAAAAGCTTGCCCGTCTCGATCGCATGTTGATGGCCGTGCTGGCGGCGAGCGGTCTGCAGTTTGCCTCCAAACCGTTCATCGCGCATGCGCTTGGCGGCTGGGGCGCCAATCCGCAGGCCTATCTGCAAAGCAACTACGCGCTGGTGTCGCAATCGCTCGGCACTGTCTTTGCGCTGGCGCTGGCGCTGCTGATGCTGGCCATCCTGGTTCGCGACGTGCTCGCCGAAGTGACGTCGAAATCGGAAACGGACACGCTGTCGCGCCTGCTCAACCGCGGCGGCTTCACCCGGCATGCCGAGCTGGCGGTGCTTGGCGCGATGCGGCAAGGCGTGCCGGTCGCGCTGGTCATCGCCGATCTCGATCATTTCAAGAGCGTCAACGACAGTTTCGGCCATGCGTCAGGCGACCGGGTGATCGAGACTTTTGCAGGCTTCCTGCGCGAAGCTGCAGCCGCGCATCACGTTGCGGGCCGGATTGGCGGCGAGGAGTTCGCCATCATCCTGCCGGGAACCAACCTTGCCGCGGCGCGGCTGTTCGCCGAGGGCACGCGCAGCGCCTTTGGCGGGCTGCCCATCGACGGGCTGCCGGCGGACAACCGCTGCACCGCGAGCTTCGGCGTCGCCGAACTTCATCCAAGCGAAGACTTTGCCGATCTGATGCGGCGCGCCGACCAGGCGCTCTATCAGGCGAAGAATGCCGGGCGCGATTGCGTGCGCGTCTCCGCCGGACCGGCTGGCAACTGGTTGTCAGCCGGTATCGAGGCTAGCGGCAGGGGCTGAGTTCGGGCATCTCGCCGTCGGAGAGACCGTACATATAGGAGCGGCCCTTCACCAGCACAGGCGGCCGGTAGCAATCGCTGTATCCGCTGATTTCGTCGGCTTCGTTCTCGTAGATCACCTTGGGCTGGCCGGCGCTGGTGTAGTCGGATAGCTGCTTGGCCAGCTTGCCCTCGCCGACGATGATGCGCTTGTAGCCGGCGGCGCTGTCGACAACGAGATTGCCGAAGGAATCCGCGTAGACGCGATCCTGATGCCGGGCGCCTGCGAGCGCGGGCGCTGCAAGGCCAACGACCGAGGCCGCTACGATGAGCACCGCAAGGCGCGATCTGCCTGAATTCGAACGCATGGCGTCCTCCGTGTCCTGAGGGAAAGCCTCGAATCAGAAATTAACGTTTTCTTAACCTTTGTTAAGAGGCCGGCGCGTTTGGCGGCGATGTCTCGGTAAACATGGTTAATATCCGTTAATATCCGACTTGATGGAAAACCCGGTGGTCATCATTCGGCCATGCTTGGCCGCACCATCGCGGCTGGTGTCCGTCTCGGCGTCGGGATGACCTTGATCTTGGCAAAGCATCGCGGCTGGTTTGCCGCGCGGGAGGACAGCATATGGCGCTACGCCGGCCGATTTGGGCGTCCGTTTTCCCGTTGCTCGGGGTCGTCGCTGGCTGTGTGCCACAGGACAGCGCGCCGAAGGCGGCCAATACCGTCGTCGTCTCACCTGCGCCGGCTCAGCAGTCCGTCGCAGCCGCGGCGCCTCCGGCAGCTGCAGCCAAGATCATCACCGACCTTACTGCGCCGCGATCCGGCATAGGCACGGCCACTTACAGATGCGGCAACAACGGTATGATCTCCATCCAAAATCTAGGCACGTCGTTGCGTGTGGTCGGGTCCGATGGCGCGACCGAGGAGTTTGCGGCGTCGCCCGCCAACCAGAGCAGCCGCTACCAGGCGGCCACGCATGACGCAATCGTGATCGACGGACGCGAGGCGCTGGTGATGAAGAAGGGGTCGACGCCGCAGACCTGCAAACGCTAGGGCTAATCTCAACACCGCTGGGCCCTTGGGCCAGACATGTTGCACTGCAGCGATATCGAGCCGGCTTCGGGCCTCCCGGCCTAATCGATTGAAGCCTAAGCCCGCCTTTTAGTCAGACTAAATTACGTTTTCGAAACGGTTTTCTGGCTTTGACGCGGTGCAAAAAGAGCATTAGAAACCGGCTGTCCGAAGTCGCAACCGGAAGCGGCAATGCCGCATTTCCACCTGAGGCTCCAGAGAGACGCCGAACTGGGGGAGCCATGAGCAAATCACCAGCCACCCGCGAATTTGCCAGACGTGAACGGCCGATTTCGCCGCACCTCACCGTGTACCGGCCGCCGATCACCATGACGATGTCGATCATTCACCGCATCACCGGTGGCGCGCTGTATTTCGGCACGCTGCTGGTCGCCCTGTGGCTGATGGCGGCGGCCAGCTCGCAGGCGACTTTCGATTGGGCCAATTGGGCCTTCGGCACCTGGCTCGGCCGGCTCATCCTGTTCGGCTACACCTGGGCGCTGATGCACCATATGCTGGGTGGCGTGCGCCATCTGGTCTGGGACACCGGCGCCGGCCTCGAGAAGCATACCGCCTCGAAAATCGCCTGGGCGACGCTGGCCGGTTCGATCCTGCTCACGCTGCTGATCTGGATCGCCGGCTATATGGCGCGGGGAGCCTGACCATGAGCGGCAAAAACACCGACATGCGCACGCCGCTGGCGAAGGTTCGCGGCCTCGGCTCCGCTCGCGAGGGCACCGGGCATTTCTGGCGCCAGCGCCTGACCGCGATCGCCAATATCCCGCTGATCCTGTTCTTCGTCGGCTTCCTGATTGCGCTCAACGGCGCCGACTACGCACATGTGCGGGCAGCTCTTGCCAACCCGTTCGTGGCGCTGGTGATGGCCCTGGTGCTTATTTCCGGGCTTACCCATATGCGGCTCGGCATGCAGGTGATCATCGAGGATTACGTGCATGGCGAAGGCATGAAGCTGGCGCTGATCGCGCTCAATACATTTTTCACCATAGCGGTCGGCGTCGCCTCGATCTTCGCCCTGCTCAAGCTGGCATTCGGAGGCTGAGTTGGCCAAGGACGCGAAACAAGCCAACACGGCAGGCTATACCTTTGTTGACCACAAGTTCGACGTGGTGGTCGTTGGCGCCGGCGGCGCCGGCCTGCGCGCCACGCTCGGCATGGCCGAACAGGGCCTGCGCACCGCCTGCATCAGCAAGGTGTTTCCGACCCGCTCGCACACGGTGGCGGCGCAAGGCGGCATTGCCGCCTCGCTGTCCAACATGGGTCCCGATTCCTGGCAGTGGCACATGTACGACACCGTCAAGGGCTCGGACTGGCTGGGCGATGTCGACGCCATGGAATATCTGGTGCGCGAAGCGCCGGCCGCGGTCTACGAGCTCGAACATTACGGCGTGCCGTTTTCGCGCACCGAAGAGGGCAAGATCTACCAGCGGCCGTTCGGCGGCCACATGATGAACTATGGCGAAGGCCCGCCGGTGCAGCGCACCTGTGCCGCCGCCGACCGCACCGGCCATGCCATCCTGCACACGCTTTACGGCCAGTCGCTGAAGAACAACGCGCAGTTCTTCATCGAGTATTTCGCGCTCGACCTGATCATGGAGCCGGACGGCACCTGCACCGGCGTTCTCGCCTGGAATCTGGATGACGGCACCATCCACCGCTTCTCGGCCAAGATGGTGGTGCTGGCGACCGGCGGCTATGGCCGCACCTATTTCTCGGCCACCTCGGCGCACACCTGCACCGGCGACGGCGGCGGCATGGCCGCGCGTGCCGGCTTTCCGCTGCAGGACATGGAGTTCGTGCAATTCCACCCGACCGGCATCTATGGCGCCGGCTGCCTGATCACCGAGGGTGCGCGCGGCGAGGGCGGCTATCTCGTCAATTCCGAGGGCGAGCGCTTCATGGAGCGCTATGCGCCGTCCGCCAAGGACCTTGCCTCGCGCGACGTCGTCTCGCGCTGCATGACGCTGGAAATCCGTGAAGGTCGCGGCGTCGGCAAGAACAAGGACCACATCTTCCTGCATCTCGACCATCTCGATCCCGCCGTCCTGCATGAGCGGCTGCCGGGCATTTCGGAATCGGCCAAGATCTTTGCCGGTGTCGACCTGACCAAGGAGCCGATTCCGGTGCTGCCCACGGTCCACTACAATATGGGCGGCGTGCCGACCAATTACTGGGGCGAGGTGCTCAATCCGACGGCGCTCAATCCAGACCAGGTGTCGCCCGGATTGATGGCTGTCGGCGAAGCCGGCTGCGCCTCCGTGCATGGTGCCAATCGGCTCGGTTCGAATTCGCTGATCGATCTTGTGGTGTTCGGCCGCGCGGCCGCGATCCGCGCCGGCCAGGTCATCGACCGCAAGTCGGCGATCCCTTCGCCCAACGAAGCCTCGGTCGAAAAGATCATGGACCGCTTCGACCGGCTGCGCCACGCCAATGGCTCGACGCCGACGGCCAGCTTGCGTGAAAAGATGCAGAAGGCGATGCAGGAAGACGCGGCCGTATTCCGCACGCAGGAGTCCCTCGAAAGCGGCTGCAAGCGCGTTTCGCAGATCTGGGGCGAGTTGAAGGACATCAAAGTGTCCGACCGCTCGATGATCTGGAACTCCGATCTGGTCGAGACGCTGGAGCTGGAAAACCTGATGGCCAATGCCATCACCACGGTCTACAGCGCCGAGGCGCGCAAGGAGAGCCGCGGCGCACACGCACGCGAGGACTTTTCGGCGCGCGACGACGCTGTCTGGCGCAAGCACACGCTGGCTAGGCTGAGCGAAGACGGCAAGGTGACGCTCTCCTACCGGCCGGTGCACACCGAGCCACAGCTGGCTGAAAAGGACGGCGGCATCAGCCTCGCCAAGATCGCGCCCAAGGCCCGGGTGTATTGAGGATCGAACATGGTTGAACTCACGCTCCCCAAGAATTCGCAGATCAAGCCGGGGAAGACCTGGCCAAAGCCGGAGGGCGCCACCAATCTGCGGGAATACCGCATCTATCGCTGGTCGCCGGACGATGACGAGAACCCGCGCATCGACACCTATTTCGTCGACATGGACGATTGCGGGCCGATGGTGCTCGACGCGCTGCTGTGGATCAAGAACAAGATCGACCCGACGCTGACCTTGCGGCGTTCCTGCCGCGAAGGCATTTGCGGCTCCTGCGCCATGAACATCGACGGTTCCAACACGCTCGCCTGCACCAAGGGCTGCGACGACATTTCCGGCGCGGTAAAAGTCTACCCGCTGCCGCATATGCAGGTGGTCAAGGATCTTGTGCCCGACCTCACCAATTTCTATGCCCAGCATGCCTCGATCCAGCCTTGGCTGAAGACGGTGTCGCCGGAGCCGGCCAAGGAGTGGCTGCAGAGCCACGAGGACCGCGAGAAACTCGACGGGCTCTACGAATGCATATTGTGCGCCTGCTGCTCGACCTCGTGCCCGAGCTACTGGTGGAACGGCGACCGCTATCTCGGCCCGGCAACGCTTCTGCAGGCCTATCGCTGGCTGATCGATAGCCGCGACGAGGCCACCGGTGAGCGGCTCGACAACCTCGAAGACCCGTTCCGGCTCTATCGCTGCCACACCATCATGAACTGCGCGCAGACCTGCCCGAAAGGCCTCAACCCGGCCAAGGCGATCGCCGAGATCAAGAAGATGATGGTGGAGAGACGGGTCTAGGCGGAGCGGATTTGCTGCAAACCTCGGATGTAGCGATCCGTAGCGGCCCCCCTCTGTCCTGCCGGCCTCAGAAAGGATTTTAGTCCAATGAGCGACGATCTTCCCATCCTCTCTCCCAGCGAAGCCCGGATCCTCGGCTGCCTGATCGAGAAGAAAGAGCTGACGCCGGATGTCTATCCGCTGACGCTCAACGCAGCACTGGCCGCCGCCAACCAGAAGACGGCGCGCGAGCCGGTGATGGCACTGGAGCAGACCGAGGTGCACCGGGGGCTGAAGCTGCTTGAACAAAAGGGGCTGGTGCGGCAGATGTTCGGCTCGCGCGTCGAGCGCTACGAGCACCAGATGGCGCAGCGCTTCTCGCTGACCACGCCGCAGACTGCTTTGATCGGCCTGCTGTTGCTGCGCGGGCCGCAGACGGCCCATGAACTGCTGGCGCGCGGCGAGCGCATGGCGCGGTTCTCGTCGATCGAAGATCTGCGCGCCGAACTCGACATGCTGATCGGACGTCGGCCGCCACTCATCCAGGAAATCCCGCGCGGACCAGGCCAGCGCGAGGACCGCTACGTTCATCTCCTCAGCGGCCCGGTGGACGTTGCCGCCCTTTCGGTGCAGCGAAGTGCATCGGCCTTGCCTGCTTCCGACCTGGAGGCGCGGTTGGAGGCATTGGAGCAGGAAGTCGCCGCACTGCGCGCTCGCCTGGACGCGCTGGGAGCATAGGCCGGCGCGCGCCCGGGCGTTCGCGCCGGGTCTTACACGGATGCAGCGCTTTCAGCCGAGCCGGGCATCAAGCGATACGTTTATGGCGCCGAGCGCCTTCGAGACCGGGCATCCGGCCTTGGCCTTCTCGGCCAGCTCCGTGAATTTCGCCGCATCGATGCCCGGGACCTTGCCGACCACGGTGAGGGCGCTGCCGGTGATCCCGGTGCCTGGAACCAGCGTCACCACGGCCTTGGCGTCGAGTTCGGTGGCAGGCGTGCCGTTCTCGGCCAGGAAATGCGAGAACTGCATGGCAAAGCAGCCTGCGTGCGCCGCGGCGATCAGTTCTTCCGGATTGGTGCCGGATTTGCCGCTCTCGTCCTCGAAGCGCGCCTTGAACGAATAGGGCGTGCCCTTCAGGGTTCCGCTCTGGGTGTCGAGCGTGCCCGTGCCCTCTTTCAGATTGCCTTTCCAGACGGCGTTTGCGGTGCGGTCCATGAATTCCTCCTTGGTTGTCGTGGTTGGGGTTCGTTGTCGAGGCCGAGCCGGCGTCCGGTCAACTATAGCGCGCGCGGACGCGAAGGCCACTGCGCTCTTTGAACCACCGCACAGTGCCGGCACCGGTGGCCAGATTTTTCCGAAAAATGCCGGTGCAGAAATGTCGACTTTGATCTGCTTCGCCCGTCCTGCGGATGGCCACGGATTTGTGGCCGGATGGAGGTTCACATGGACAATATGTTTTTGGCATCGTGGAAAGGTGCAGGCTGCGGAGGCGGGCGACGAGAAGAAGACTTCTGGCTGCGTCCGCCGGCGTCCGGCTTTGGCCGGCTTCTGGCGGCGGTTGCCATCATCGGCATCGCGGCATGCCTTCTCGATCATGCGGCGGCGGTCAGTGGCAACACCGATGCCCTCGTCGGCGCATCCTATGGTTCACAGCGGCAAGGGGGCTGGAAATGAAATATGTCTGCCTGGTTTATGGTGAGGAAAAGGATCTTCACGCGCTGACCCCGGCAAGGTCGGCCAAGCTCGACGCCGATTCGCTGGCCTACGACCGGGCGCTGGAGGAGAGCGGCCTGCTGATCGTCGCGCAGGCGCTGCAATCGGTGAAAACAGCCAAAACCGTGCGGCGGCGTCAGGGCAAGCGGCTGGTCATCGACGGGCCGTTCGCCGAGACCAAGGAGCAATTGCTTGGTTTCGTTATGATCGAGGCCGGAGATCTCGAAGCGGCGCTGGACATTGCCGCTGGTATTCCACTGGCCGAACTCGGCACGATCGAGGTCCGGGCCATCTACGACATACCGGGGTCATAGAGCCCTGCCAGCGTTGTGGCTGCTTCGAAAACCAGAGCGTCGGGCTGAGCGTTCGGGCTTCGGTTCCGTGCGCAACTTTTGCGTGTTGAAGCAAGGCGAGAGTTCTCCTATCGTCGCCGGGGTTCTTGGGGATTTCGACATGCCTTTCCTGATTGCTATCCTTGGCGTGTTAGGCGCGGCGGCGTTCTGGTGGTACCGGATGAAGGCCATGAACGAGGCCGCGCGTGACGTTGCCGATGTCATTGGCCGGGTTCAGGGCTCGGTACGCCGCAAGAAGCTGCGCAAGCAGGCGGCGCTGTCGCCGCTGACGGCGATCGATGATCCAGTCGTAGCGGCGGCTACGCTGATCACATCAATCGTCTCCGAGGATGGGCCCATCCTGCCGCAGCGCGAGGCCGTCATCCGCGCGGTGATTTCAGAGATCGCCGACAAGAAGAAGACCGACGAGGCGGTGATCTATGCCAAATGGGCGGCGGCGCAAGTCGACGACGCCACCGTTGTCATCGACAAGCTGGCGCCGTTTCTACGCGAACGTCTCGATGTCGCCGAGCGAAACGATCTGCTGCAGATGGTCAACCGCGCCGCCCAGGGCGGCGAGAAACGCATCGAAATATCCGACCAGAGGATATTGCGGCTGCGGCAAAAGCTGGGTTTCGAGGTCAACTGAGCGCATACCTTGGGCGATTGGCGGAAACGCCATCGCTTTCGTCATCCTGGGGCGGAGCAAGGAGCGAAGCGACGCGGCGCAGACCCCGGGATCCATGCCGCGACTCAAATGCGTCACCACGGTGCAGAATTCTGCTCCATTGCATTCTTCGGCCAAGGTCGCGGCATGGATCCTTGGGTCTTCGCTCCGCTTCGCGTCGCTACGCCCAAGGATGACGACGTTGGGGATGCTGTCAGCGGGTCAGATCGCCTCGCCCTTCAATAGTCGCGGCGTGCTGGCGGACAGTCCCGACGCCTGCCGGATAAAAAAATCCTTCAGGCGCGGCATGCGTTCGACGAGACCGAGGCCGATGTCGCGGACGGTGCGCAGCGGGCCGATATCGTTGGAAAACAGCCGGTTCAGCGCGTCCGTGGTGACACCCATCTGCACCGTGTCGAAGCGGCGCCACTGCTGGTAGCGCCCGAGCACGTCGAGCGCGCCGATGTCCCGGCCGAGCCGGTCGGCCTCGACGATCACCTCGGCAAGGGCCGCGACATCCTTGAAGCCGAGATTGAGGCCCTGGCCGGCGATCGGGTGGATGCCGTGGGCGGCATCGCCGGCGAGCGCGATGCGGGGTGCGACGAAGGCGCGCGCAATGGTCAGGCCGAGCGGCCAGGCGCGCGGCTTGTCGGCAACGCGGATCTCGCCAAGCTTCAGGCCAAAACGCTGCTCGAGTTCGTGTTCGAAGAGGAGATCGTCACCGGCCACCAGCTTCTCGGCGTCGGGCGTACGCTCGACCCAGACGATCGACGAGCGGTTGGTGCCGTCCTCGCCGGGCTTGAGCGGCAATGTGGCGAAGGGGCCGGCCGGCAGGAAATGCTCTTCGGCGCGACCATTATGCGGGCGTTCATGCGCCACGGTGCAGACGATGCCCGACTGGCCATATTCCCACTTCACCGTCTTGATGCCGGCCATGTCGCGCAGCTTCGAGTTGACGCCGTCGGCGGCGACCAGCAACCGGGCCTTCAGGGTCGCGCCGTCGGCGAGGTGAACGGTGATGCCGGCGCCGTTGGTCTCGAACCCCTGCACGGCGACGCCTTCGATGATGTCGATGCCGACCTTTTCGGCGCTGGCCCGCAAGGCGCCGTTCAGCACCCTGTTGGCGACCATATGCGCAAAGGGCTCGCCCGGCGCCACTTCGCCGTCGAAGGTCAGAAAGACCGGACGCACCGGATCGGCGGTGCGCGAATCGGTGATGATCATCTCGGTGATCGCCTGCGCCTGGGGCACGATCTCGGCCCACACGCCGAGCTGGTCGAGCATGCGGCAGGCGGCGGCGGCGATGGCCGAGGCGCGGCCATCCCTTTGCCAGGCGCCAGCAGGTGCGGCATCGACGAGAGCGATGGCGAGACCCGGTCGCGCCTGCTTCAGCGACACGGCGGCGGCCAGGCCGACATAGCCGGCGCCGGCGACCAGGACATCGAGCCCAGATACTGTTTTCGCGTTTGCCCCGGTTTGCGTGTCCGCCTTGCGTTCCATCATCTTCGCTCCTGCGCGCCGCCGGGTCCTGCACCCTTGACTGCCTGTCCGTCCTGTCGGAAACCGCCATAACACTTCTGCGGCGAGGGCGCGAAATATGACGGCAGCCATGGACGAGCTTCTCGGCATTCTCGACCTCGAGAAGCTGGAACACAATCTGTATCGTGGTCGCAGCCCCTTGCTCGACTGGCAGCGCGTGTTCGGCGGCCAGACCATCGCCCAGGCGCTGGTGGCGGCGCAGCGGACAGTGGATCCCGATCGGCACGTGCATTCACTGCACGGCTATTTCATGCGGCCCGGCGACACCAAGGTGCCGATCGTCTACGAGGTCGACCGTATTCGCGACGGCGGCTCCTTCACCACGCGGCGCGTGGTGGCAGTCCAGCACGGCCAGGCGATCTTTTCGCTCGAAGCCTCGTTCCAGCAGGACGAGGTCGGTCTCGAGCACCAGGTGCCGATGCCGCAGGACGTTCCGGGGCCGGACACATTGCTGTCGCAACGCGAATTGCTGGGCAAATTCGCCGACGCGGTGCCCGATGGCATCAAACGCTACTGGGAGCGCGACCGGCCGATCGAAATGAAGCCGGTGATGCTCAAGCATTACACCAGCCGCGAAAAACTGGAGCCAAAGCAGAATATCTGGATCCGCACCACCGGTCCGGTGCCGGCGGACCGCGCCATCCAGGCGGCGGTGCTCGCCTATCTTTCCGACATGACGCTGCTCGACACATCGACCTTCGCGCATGGCCGCGCCATTTTCGACCGCGATATCCAGGCGGCGAGCCTCGACCACGCCATGTGGTTCCATCGCAGTCATGCGCTCGACGACTGGATGCTCTACACGCAGGACAGCCCGTCGACACAGGGGTCACGCGGCTTTACACGCGGGTCGCTGTTTGCCCGCGACGGCACGCTGATCGCCTCGGTCGCGCAGGAAGGGCTGATCCGGCTGAAGCGATCGCCTGCAGAGTAGGCATTTTTCAAAAATTGCCCAATTTTTAATCAGATGCATCGCCGCAGCTATCAACAGGTTGCGTCGGAACGCTCCTCAATCTCTTTGTTTACAATGGGTTAACACACTGCTTCGGCACTTGGCACGGAGCTTGAATCCTCGTGGGCACTCTCCGGCTTTTTAGGATCGGTGAAGGTGTGCAAACGCGGGGGACCGCAACAGCGAAGGGTGAAACCTTATGAAAATCGTGATGGCAATCATCAAGCCGTTCAAGCTCGACGAGGTACGCGAAGCGCTTACCGCCGTCGGCATCCAGGGCCTGACCGTCACCGAAGTCAAAGGCTACGGGCGTCAGAAAGGGCATACGGAGATCTATCGCGGGGCGGAATACGCGGTCAGCTTCCTGCCGAAGATCAAGATCGAAGTCGCCGTCAGTTCCGACATGGTGGACAAGGCTGTCGAAGCCATCACCGCCGCCGCCAAGACCGGGCAGATCGGCGACGGCAAGATCTTCGTTTTCGGCATCGATCAGGCGGTGCGCATCCGCACCGGCGAAACAGACACCGACGCGCTCTGAGCGGCGATCACGTATTCCAATGGAGAGTTCAATGAATATTCCTTCCACCTTGAAGTCAGCGGCGCGCTCCGCGCTGCTCGGCTCGTTCGCGCTCGGAGCATTGGGCACGGTCGCCGCATTCGCGCAGGAAGCGGCTCCCGCCGCGGCCGCAGCAGCGCCAGCTTTCACCGTCGACAAGGGCGACACCACGTGGATGATGGTTTCCACCGTTCTGGTGCTGTTGATGACGGTTCCAGGTCTTGCGCTTTTCTACGGCGGCCTGGTTCGCAGCAAGAACATGCTGTCAGTGCTGATGCAGGTCTTCACCATCACCAGCGTGGTCATGATCATCTGGGTTTTCTACGGCTACAGCCTCGCCTTCACCCCGGGCAACGCCTTCGTCGGCGGCCTTTCCAAGATGTTTCTCTCCGGCGTCGATGTGACGACCCTGTCGGAAACCTTTACCAAGGGTGTCGCCATTCCTGAACTGGTGTTCGTCGTCTTCCAGATGACCTTCGCCTGCATCACGCCGGCTCTGATCGTCGGCGCCTTCGCCGAACGCGTCAAATTCTCCGCTTTGATCCTTTTCGTCATCCTGTGGGTCACTTTCATCTACTTCCCGATCGCTCATATGGTCTGGTTCTGGGGCGGCCCGAGCGCTTATAGCGATCCGACGGGCCTCATCTTCAGCTTCGGCGCCATCGACTTCGCCGGCGGCACGGTCGTTCACATCAATGCGGGCATTGCCGGCCTCGTCGGCGCGCTCATGATCGGCAAGCGCAGCGGCTACAAGAAGGATCTCATGGCGCCGCACTCGATGACGCTGACCATGGTCGGTGCTTCGCTGCTGTGGGTCGGCTGGTTTGGCTTCAACGCCGGTTCGAATCTTGAAGCGAACGCCTATGCGGTGCTGGCCATGATCAATACCTTCGTCGCCACGGCGGCGGCGGCGGTCACCTGGATCGTGCTTGAATCGCTGCTGCGCGGCAAAGCCTCCATGCTTGGTGCCGTTTCGGGTGCGGTGACCGGCCTCGTCGCCGTCACGCCCGCTGCCGGCTTTGCCGGCCCGATGGGCGCCATCGTGCTCGGCATCGTCGCCACCTTCGTCTGCTACTTCTTCGTCTCGGTGGTGAAGAACACGTTCGACTACGACGACAGCCTTGATGTCTTCGGCGTCCACTGCATCGGCGGCATCATCGGCGCGCTCGGCACAGGCATCCTGGTCAATCCTGCCCTCGGTGGCGCCGGCATTGTCGACTATTCGACGGCCGACTTTGCTGCCGGCTATGCCGGCACGGCCACCCAGCTCCTGGCGCAAGCCAAGGGTGTCCTGGTGACCCTGCTGTGGTCGGGTATCGGCAGCGCCATCCTCTACAAGATCGTCGACCTGATCATCGGCCTGCGTCCGACAGCCGACGCAGAGCGCGAAGGCCTCGACCTCACCTCGCATGGCGAAGCGGCCTATCACTCGTAAGCCCTGTGCGAGGCGGCCTCGGCCGCCCCGCAATTCCTATCCCGTCGTGATGCTCCCGAAAGGAGTTCACGCATTGAGGCCCGGATCGCATCCGGGCCTCTTTTTTTGGCAAGTCATTCCGGCAATGCCCGTCTTGGCGCAATCACGTTCGTGTGATCAGGTTTTTTGAGGAAACAACGACCGCTCTGGTTTCGAACTGGGGGGACGATCGTCGTTCTGCCGCTCGTGCCAAACAACAGGGAAGGAAACCATTTCATGAACCTCAAGAATATCTGCCTTGGAGCGCTCGCTCTTTCCATGGTCAGCGGCTTTGCATTTGCCGGCGCTCTGGATGAGCCCGACAACATGGCGCCGTTCTTCACGGATTCCGGCATGAAGACCATGAAGCCGATGGCGGATTTCAAGACCGCTTTCATGGCCATGCCGATGGAAAAGCAGGAAGCGATGAAGAAGGAATGCCAGGATGCGGCGATGAGCAAGCCGTATGCGGAATTCTGCGCTAATGTGCAGGCGCTCGGCGGCGCCAACTGATTTGTCCGGTCGGGCCGAGGCCCGATCTTTGTTCCAAACGACCAATGGCGGGCCCGGCAGTCCGCCATTGTTTCGGCAGGCGGCAGCTCTATCCGCCGGCGCCGTCGTCCATCATGGTGTTCGTCAGCGCTTCATACGCGCTGCTGCATGTCCGGGAATGCGGGCAATTCCTGACGATCAGCACAGGCGCCACTGTCAGGACCGCAGCGATCAAAACCCGCAGGCCGAGGCCTCGCACTGCAAATCCCTTGCCGAAAAGACCTCTGAACAGAAAATACAGGCCTTGTCCGAGGCAGGCTGTGGCGAGGATGTGCAGCAGCGGACCGGTCGCTCTGGCGAAGGGCGTCACATAGCCGTCCGGGAAGCCCACCATGCCGAGTTCGACGAACCAGTGCGAAGCGAGCAGCAAACTGAGCCCTGCCCAGGCCAGTGCCGCCACGCGAAGGAAGATGGGTTGCATGCCTTTACCCAAATTGGCGACCCCCCTTCGCCCACACTCGGCGCCATTCTTCGAGCAGCAAGCGGCTCAACCAGTGGTAACGAGGTTTGATCATCTCAACCTCTTATAGTTAATGCGCCCTTAACCTTCCCACCGATAGTCTGAGACCCGAATCTGCCGGAATGCGCCACGCACCCGGCGAGACCATGACAGACGGGGAAGAGCATGCGTTCAGGGGCTTCAGCACCGCTTGCGCTGGCCGATACGGGGCACGGCATCCAGGCGTTCGCGCGACGTCAGGTCGGGCGGCTGGTCGGCGTCGGCCTGTTCGCGCTGGCCGCCTTTGGCGTTGCCAGCCTTGCCACCTGGAATGTCGCCGATCCGAGTTTTTCCCACGCGACGAACAACACCGTCACCAATGCCATGGGCTATGCGGGTGCCGTGTTCTCCGACCTGGCCATGCAGTTCTTCGGCCTCGCCGCCGTCGCGGCCCTGGTTCCGACGGTCATCTGGGGCTTCCTGCTGTTTTCCGCGCGCGGCGTCGACAGGCTGCCCAAGCGCGGGCTGTCCTGGTTCGGCTTCGCGCTGCTGGCCGCGGCGATGGTCGGCTGCGTTGTGCCGCCCAAGACCTGGCCGCTGCCCACCGGCCTCGGCGGCGTGTTTGGCGACATGGTGCTGAAGATCCCCGGCGTCGTCATCGGCGGCTATCCGACCGGGCTGATCGCCAGCATCATCGCCATCCTGCTGGCCGCACCCGCACTGTGGCTCTTCGCCCATGGCTCGGCGCTGATCGGACGCAAGAACGGCTTCGCCGTGATGGAGGACGAGCCCGCTGCCGATCCGCGCGACGACGACCTTTTGTTCGACAATGACGAGGACGAAGGCGACGAGGGCATCCTGGCGCTCGGCGCCATCACCCATTGGTGGCTGTCGCTGCGCGCGTGGATGCACCGCCGTGCCGTGCGCCGCAGGCAGGAGCGGGACGAGTACGAGCCGGAGATGGAGCAGCGCTCCACCGCCTGGCGCCGCGCCGCCGAACGGGTCGAATCGGCGGAGTTTGCCGAGCAGCGGATGAGCCAGGATGGCCGTGCCCGCGTCGAGCCCGAATTCTTCGCCGCCATGGTCAATGACCGCAGCGCCTCGCTCGACCCCGACGATGCCGACATCTTCGACGACCGCTTCGACAATCCAGGCGAGGATGCCGATTTCGACGATGAACCTGTCGTGCAACGCCGCGGCGCGCCGACCGCCAAGGTGCAGCCGTTCCGCTCCGACGCAGCCACCCGCGTCGAGGCGCCGGCGGCGCGCCCCGTGCCCGGCGCCCGCGTCCAGCGCGAGGCCCAGACATCGCTGATCGACTCGGAAAAATTCGAAATGCCGTCGCTCCACTTCCTCTCCGAGCCGAAGAACGTGGTGCGCGACGCCAGCCTGTCCAAGGACGCGCTGGAACAGAACGCCCGCCTGCTCGAAGGCGTGCTGGAGGACTTCGGCGTCAAGGGCGAGATCATCGCCGTCCGTCCCGGTCCGGTGGTCACACTCTATGAGCTCGAACCGGCGCCCGGCATCAAATCGTCACGCGTCATCGGCCTGTCCGACGACATTGCGCGCTCGATGAGCGCCATCGCCTGCCGCGTCGCCGTGGTGCCCGGCCGCAACGCCATCGGCATCGAACTGCCGAACGCCAAGCGCGAGACCGTCTATCTCAGAGAGATTCTGGCCAGCCGTGACTTCGAGACGACGAAGGCCAAGCTGGCGCTGGCGCTGGGCAAGACCATCAATGGCGAGGCGGTCATCGTCGACATCGCCAAGATGCCGCACGTGCTGGTCGCCGGCACCACCGGCTCGGGCAAGTCGGTCGCCATCAACACCATGATCCTGTCGCTGCTCTACCGGCTGAAGCCGGAAGAATGTCGGCTGATCATGATCGATCCGAAAATGTTGGAACTTTCGGTCTATGACGGCATCCCGCATCTGCTCACGCCCGTCGTCACCGATCCGAAGAAGGCCGTGGTGGCGCTGAAATGGACCGTGCGCGAGATGGAGGACCGCTACCGCAAGATGTCCAAGGTCGGCGTGCGCAACATCGACGGCTTCAACGCCCGCGTCAGCCAGGCGGACAAGAAGGGCGAGAAGATCTCGCGCACCGTGCAGACCGGCTTCGACCGCCAGACCGGCGAGGCGATCTACGAGACCGAGAACCTCGACCTCGAGCCGATGCCCTACATCGTCGTCATCATCGACGAGATGGCCGACCTGATGATGGTCGCCGGCAAGGACATCGAAGGTGCCGTGCAGCGCCTGGCGCAGATGGCGCGCGCCGCCGGCATCCATGTCATCATGGCAACGCAGCGGCCGTCGGTCGACGTCATCACCGGCACCATCAAAGCCAATTTCCCGACCCGCATCTCCTTCCAGGTGACGTCGAAGATCGACAGCCGCACCATTCTGGGCGAGCAGGGCGCCGAGCAGCTGCTCGGCATGGGCGACATGCTCTACATGGCCGGCGGCGGCCGCATCCAGCGCGTGCACGGCCCGTTCGTCGCCGACGAAGAGGTCGAGAAGATCGTTGCGCATCTGAAGCTGCAGGGCGTGCCGGAATATCTCGACGCCATCACCGAGGATGATGGCGAGGACGACGACGAGCCGTCGGGCAAGGGTGGGTCCGGTGGCGGCAACAGCAATTTCGAGGATTCCGACGATCCCTACGATCAGGCGGTCTCCGTGGTGCTGCGCGATGGCAAGGCCTCGACCAGCTATATCCAGCGCCGGCTGGGCATCGGCTATAACCGCGCCGCCTCGATCATCGAGAAGATGGAAAAGGAAGGTATCGTCGGCCCGGCCAACCATGCCGGCAAGCGCGAGATCCTGGTGCCGACCGAAGAGGACAAGTTCTGACCAGAAAGCCTGACCTTTGTGACATCCCGGGTCCGGCAACCTTGAACCTTTCAAGGCGTTGAAGCGACCAAGGGACGCCTGACCCGCCAAATTTCAGCCTAACTGGGGGTCCAAGCACAGATCAACTCAGGAATCAGATGAGAGTGACCGACATGAAAAACGATCTTTCAGCGCTCAGCACATTTGCTCCATCCCGGCGTCAGTTGCTGGGCCTCGGCCTGGCGTTTGCGGGGGCGGCAGCCTTCAACGCGGTGCCCGGCTTCCAGGTGCTGGCTTCGGCGCAGGCGGCTGTGCCGACCGCTGCGCAGAAGATCGCCGACCACTTTTCGTCGGTCAAATCGATGAGCGGCGAATTCGTGCAGTTCGGCCCCAAGGGCGAGCAGACCGGCGGCAAGTTCTTCCTCGAACGGCCAGGCAAGATCCGCTTCAACTACGACGGCTCTTCAAACTTCCGGGTGATTTCAGACGGCCAGTCGGTGGTCATCCTGAACAAGAGGCTCAACACGTCCGATCTCTACCCGCTGTCGAAGACACCCTTGAAGCTGCTGCTCGACACCAGGATCGATCTCTCCGGCGACCGCGTCAAAAGCGTCAAGCAGGAGGATGACCTCACCACCATCCAGCTCGCCGACAAATCGGTGTTCGGCAATTCGAAGATCACCATGATGTTCGATCCGAAAACCTTCGACTTGCGGCAGTGGACGATCACCGACGCGCAGGGCAAGGATACGACGGTGATGATCTTCAACACCAAGGAAGGCGTCAGCTTCGCGCCGGATACTTTCGCCATTGACTACACGGCGAACCGCGAGCTCAACACCAACAAGGCGCGCTAGGCCAATCGCACCAATAGCTGTGGAAAGCGCCGGGTCACGCCTCAGCGGGCGTGGCCCGGCTTGTTTTTGCGGCTTGCGGCTGGCAGTTTCCCGGACTGACTCCGTCGAAAGGCGTCTTCCCCGCCGGGGCCCATCGGTTCTGGCCGGTCGCACGCTGTCCTGGATTGCCAATGCCCTTTTCCATCGCCACCTGGAACATCAACTCCGTTCGCCTGCGCATGCCGATCGTCGAGCGCCTGCTCGTCGAGCATGCGCCCGACGTGCTGTGCCTGCAGGAAACCAAGGTTCCCGACGAGCTGTTCCCCGAAAAGGCTTTCCGCAAGCTCGGCTACGAGCACATCGCCTTCCATGGCCAGAAGGGCTACCACGGCGTAGCAACCGTGGCGCGGCGGCCGATCGAGGTGGTCGAAAAGCGACGCTTTTGCGAGATAGAGGACAGCCGGCACCTCTCGGTGACGGTGCGGGCCGGCGGCAAGGCGATCCTGCTCCACAATTTCTACGTTCCGGCGGGCGGCGACGAACCGGATCCCGTCATCAACAGGAAGTTCAAGCACAAGCTCGACTTCGTCGCCGAGATGAATGCCATCCGGGCAGAACATGACGAGGTGTCCGGCTCGGTGCTGGTCGGCGACCTCAACATCGCCCCGCTCGAACATGACGTCTGGTCGCACAAGCAATTGCTCAACGTGGTCAGCCACACGCCGATCGAGACGGAAAATTTCGAGGCGATGCGCCGCGCCGGCGACTGGGTCGACCTGATGCGGCTCAACGTGCCGCATGAGCAGAAGCTCTACACCTGGTGGAGCTATCGCGCGCAGGATTGGGAGCTGTCCAATCGCGGCCGTCGTCTCGACCACGTCTGGTCGTCGCCAAACCTGGTGCCCAGCTTTTCCGGCTACGAAATCCTGCGTCCGGCGCGCGGCTGGGAGCGCCCGTCGGACCATGTGCCTGTGATCGCGCGGTTCGATCTGGACTAGCCTGGTCGAAGATGCGGGCCTGCGGCAGTCAGTCGGGAGAGGTGGAGTCGGCTGGATCCACCCACGGACGGCCCAATCGTGTCACCATCGCCGCGTACCCAACGGCACCTGCCGCCCAAAGGAAGATGCCAAGCTCTTTGACGACGTCTTCGGCGATGGCTGCCGCAGAACCAGGGGTGGGAAACAGATCTCCGATCTGGTCGATGGATGCCGACAGCGCGAGCAGGAAGCCTGCGGCCACAAAGACGATCGTGCCGTCGAATGTCTTCCGTCGCAGCCGAAAAAACCAGAACAACCCGGTGGCGGCGTAGACAATCATCGCAACGATCTCTGGTATCGCAACAATGGGGAGCACGTCCTCATGGATCAACAACAGGTCATCGAGCCCCAGGAACAGGGTAAGGCCGCCGAGAAACGTGCAATCCCATCGGTGCGTGAGCAGGCCAGCAAACAGGGTCACCGCGCCGGAGCCGATCCACAGTGAAGCACCCAGGGACGAAATCCACCCTGTATAGAAGCCGACTTCGGCGACCGCAGATGGATCTCGATAAAAGATCCAAGCGTCCAGACCACGAATCTGCGCAACGAACAGAGCGGCTAAGAGCATCGCGACGTTAATCGCCGTCGCCGCCAGTATGACCAAGCGCCAGGCTATCGTCCATTCGCCGCCGTGCTTTGTGTTCAGCGCGTTGTTCTCTGGCATTTGCTATTCTCATTGAGGACTGAGAGGAACTCCATCGGAACCAAAGTACGACAGCCGCCAGATCTGCCGCCGAGAACTCCGCCTGCATTGTGCCGGTGGTCACCATGGTTGCAGCGCTTCGCCCCACCGAACCCATTGTACCATGGCGTCGATGTTCAGGTGAGGCTGGCCTGCAAATGGCCGACCTCAATCTCAACGCGCTTCGAAGCGCGACCAAATGAATTCAAGTTCAAACGGCGCGCTTCAAGTCTTCATGCATGTCGTTGTCGCGAAATTGCTGGGCTGACAGTTTGCGAGATCCGGCAGATGGGGATGGTCGCGGCGGCGCGTCGCCAGCATGCGTTGCGCCGCTTCGATGATTGTCCGCGCAGGCACATTGGCGACCAGACCGGTCGGACTGGCATGGCGGGATTCGATCACGTCCACGCAGTTCGAAAGCGGCCTCCAACGGGCCATGTTGGCGCCGCCACTGAGGATAACCATCGGCGTCATCACGGTTGCCATGAGATGTGCGGTACCGCCTTCGGCGCCGATGTAAAGATCGGCAAACTCGCCGAGCGCCAGCAAGATGTCACCGATATCGACACCTTCGATCGCGGCGGAATCGACAAGCCGCAGCTTCGGCACGCGCTGAGCCAGTTCAGCCATATCGGGACCATCGCCTGGGGTTTTCACATAGAGAAGGTTCGCCCCGTCGGCGATCAGGCTGTCGGCGATCGCGGCAACCTGATCCGCCGACATGCGCTTGCTGGCGCTGCCGTGCGCAGCGATAATGATCAACGGAGCCTGCTTGCCGTCCGCAAGGCTCCTGGCCGCCGCTCGCGCGGCCGGGCCCGGCTCCAGCCGATGATCGAAAGGCAGCCGCTTGCCGGCAAGGCGTTCGATGAGGCGGTGGTAGCGCCAGGCATTGTGCCCGGGTCGTGCTTCAGGCCTTTGGCCCAGGCGCCAGGAAAGGGCGAAAGCCGGAAAGTTTGCCTCATAGGCGATGCCGCGGCCGAGCAGTGATGCCGAGGCTTGAAGCAGCCAACGCGCCGAGATGCGGAAATCGACAACGGCCAATCGCCCCTCGCCCTTGCGGTGATCGGCGACCAGGCGCGCCAGCGGCGTGCGCACATTGATCGCATCGACCAAATGGCCGGCATGGCGATTGAGGCTATGTTCAAGGGACGACGACCGGGTGGTTCCGTAGACGATGAAACTATCGGGGAATGCCGTTCTGGCGGCGCGCAAAGCCGGAATCCGGATCAATCCGTCGCCGAACGCGTCATTGCGGGAATACAAGATAATCGTCTCGTACCGCCCTGACGGCATGGCTCGCTCCCCCCAGGAGCCTGGTGGTGATGGCGCCTGCTGTGCCGGCCGCCTTCGGGGTGCTTTAGGATTTCACCTCGGGCCTGTCAACGGACCCTGCCGCGCTTCCGCCTTTGGCCGCGAAACGACAGCTTCGAAGGCGGGCAGCCTTCAGCCGGAGAAGCGCGGGGCCAGTTCCTCGATGCGGCGGATCATCGCCTGAAATTCCTCCGAGATGCGCTGGTGGAGCTTGACCGCGATCTCGGGATATTCCTCCAGGATGCGGCGGAACATCTTGCGGCTGAGTCGCATCACTTCCGAATCGATCTCGGCCGAGGCGCTGGTCAACCGGTTGGTGTCGGCGATCAACGCCAGTTCGCTCAGGATTGTGCCGGGGCCTGCCGTGCCAATCGGGATGCGTTCACCACCCTGCTCCCGGTAGAGCACGATGCGCCCACTGACGACGATATAGGCGGAATCGGCCTCGTCGTCCTCGCGATAAAGCTTGTGGTTGGCAATCAGCCTGGTGTTCTCGGCGCCAAAGGCGAGCAGGCGCAATTGTTCCTGCGTGAAGCCCTCGAAGAGCCTCACGGCGGACAGGACGCGGATGTCGTCATCCAGCGCCATCTAGCTATGTCCCCGAACCGACAGTCCGACTCCTCCTCTGCGAGTTCGATCCAAACCACCCTCCAACTGGATCGTACCCGAAAGCGGCCCCGCCCGACCGCTTATTGGATAATGAAATGTTTAAGGAACCAGCTTGTAGCCGCCGCTTTCTGTCACAAGAATTTCCGCATTGGAAGGATCGCGCTCGATCTTCTGGCGCAGCCGGTAGACATGGGTTTCCAGCGTGTGCGTGGTGACACCGGAATTGTAGCCCCATACTTCCTCGAGCAGCACGTCGCGCGTCACCACCTTCTGGTCGGCGCGATAAAGATATTTGATGATCGAGGCTTCCTTCTCCGTCAGCCGCACCTTGCCGCCGCGCGGGTCGAGCAGCAGTTTCTGGCTGGGCTTGAAAGTATAAGGCCCGACCGAGAAGGTGGCGTCCTCGCTCTGCTCATGCTGGCGCAGCTGCGCCCGAATGCGTGCCAGCAGCACGGCAAAGCGGAACGGCTTCGTCACATAGTCGTTGGCGCCGGCCTCGAGACCAAGAATCGTATCCGAATCGGTGTCGTGGCCGGTCAGCATGATGATGGGCGCCTTGTAGCCGCCCTTGCGCAGGATCTTCACCGCTTCGCGGCCATCCATGTCGGGCAGTCCGACGTCCATGATGAGCAGATCGATGAGGCCGCCGCGCGCTGCGGCGACACCTTTTGCCGCAGTCGATTCCTGTAGCACGTCGAACTCCTCGTAAAGGGATAATTGCTCGACCAGTGTGCCGCGCAGGTCGTCATCGTCGTCGACGATCAGTATGGTGCGTGAAGTCATGGATCAATCCGTTGTTTTGAAAAGAAAATTCAGTTGACCGCTGCCTGTTTATGCGGAAGCTGACCGGCGCAACAGCCGTTCACAGTGATTTGTTCCGTGGCACGATCATACAAGAAAAAACACGATCGCAATGCAGCCGGCGCAATTTTGCGAAAAGGGCTGCGTGTGCTGACCGTGCGGGCGAGGCCTGGGCATCCAAGCCAGGGCCTGCTGCAGGCCGGGAAAACGGTGTTTGCCTGTGCGTTGGGGCGCGGTGGCATCTCGGCCGGCAAGCGCGAAGGCGATGGCGCCACGCCGCTGGCCGCGATGCGGATACTGTCGGGGTATTTCCGGGGAGATCAGTTCTCCAGCGGCCGCAGGACCCGTCTGGCGATGACGCCGATCGGGCCCGATCTGGGCTGGTGCGAAGTGCCCGACGACCGCAACTACAACAGGCCGGTCAAGATACCCTATGGCGCCAGCCACGAACGCATGCGGCGCGACGACCGGCTCTACGACGCCTGCCTTGTGCTCGATTGGAACCTGTCGCCGCGCCGGCGCGGGCGCGGCAGCGCCATCTTCTTCCATCTGGCGCGCCCCGGCTTCACGCCGACGCAAGGCTGTGTGGCTGTCACGGCGCAAACCATGGCGCGGCTGCTGCCGCTGCTGTCGGACCGGACGGTGGTGAGGGTGGTGAGATAGTAGGGGAGTAGGCAGTAGGCATTAGGCAGTAGGCAGTAGGCAGTAGGCAGTAGGCTACCTGTCGGCGCTGACTTAAATTTTCCTCTACTGCCTATTTCCTACTGCCTATTCCCTGACCTTCGCGGTCTCTGCCAGCCGATGTCTAGCAGGCCCAGCCGGCCAAGTTCTCTGTCCATTGCGCGAGCGACGTCACGGCGCTCGCCGCCGATATCGCGCAGTTGGCGATCGGAGAGATCCTCGACGTTCTGGTAGGTAATGTCGCGGCGGGCGAGGCGTATCGCGATCCGGGCGTGACGCAGCCAGTCGAGAGTTTCGACCAGCCAGGCCGGGCGGGGTGTCGATGAATTCAAAACGATGATGGACATGGTGTGCTCCGTTCTCCCCGGATATCAAATCCGGCTTGATGATGTTTCGATGGATGGATGATGCCAGATTGAAATCCCTGCGAGAAACGAGTAGTTTTCTCTGGATCATCAAGTTTTATTTGAGGATAGGATGGCTCGTCTTCTGCCCGGGACTCGTGCCTTGAGGACACTGGAAGCAGCGGCCCGGCACCTCAATTTCACCCGTGCCGCCGACGAGCTCGGCCTGACGCCGGCCGCCGTCAGCCATCAGATCAAGGAAATCGAGGATCAACTCGGGCTGGTGCTGTTCACACGCACCAGCCGCACGATCCGGCTCACCGAGGCGGGAACGGTGCTGTTCGACGCCTCGGCCGACGCGCTCGACCTGCTTGGCCGGGCCGTTTCGCGGGCGCAAAAGCTGGCGCGCGGCAGCGCCCTTTTGAAGGTAACGCTCGACGCGCAGTTCGCGTCAAAATGGCTGATGCGACGCGTCGACGATTTTCGCAAGCATCACCCCGATATCGAATTGCGATTCGACATTGCCTATGAAGTGCGGGATTTCGAACTCGATGACATCGATGTCGGCATCCGTTTCGGCGCCGGCAAATATCCGGGTCTTCGCACCCACCGGCTGTTCGACAACATCCTCATTCCGGTGTGCAGCCCGAGCCTCTTGACGTCCGGTCCGCCGCTGCGTGAGCCGCGCGACCTCTTCAACCACACGCTTGCGCATATCGAATGGTCGCGGCAAGGCGTGACGTGGCCGAACTGGCGGATGTGGATGGCCGCGGCCGGCATCACTGATTTCGACGACAGCCGGACCGTCGTCTTCGGCAACTCCACGGATGCCGTCCAGGCAGCGCTCGACGGCAATGCCGTTGCGCTCGCCGATTTCGCCATGGTGGCGAACGACCTTTCCCAGGGCAGGCTGGTGCAGCCTTTCGAACTCGGCCTGCGGGTGGCGCCCGAGTTCGCCTACTTCCTGGTCTATCCCGAAAATACCGCCGACGATCCACGCATCGTCGCCTTTCGCGAATGGATGCTCGAGGAAGTCGCCAAGACGCGGACCACGGACAAAGGGCAGTAGGACAGTAGGACAGTAGGACAGTAGGGCAGTAGGGCAGTAGGGCAGTATGGATAGGCGTCGGTGCCGTCTGCCCCCTACTGCCTTACTGCCCTACTGCCTTTGATTCAGCTTGCCGCCGCGCCGAACCAGCCGATCACGGCGCCGATGATCAGCAGCACGCCGAGCCAGTGGCCGCCGTCGATGAGGGTCAGGTCCCAGCCGAAATTCTCGTAGCGATGGTTGACCGAGAGCGTCGTGGCGACGAAACCCAGCCAGAGCACGAAGCCGAAGACTAGTCCGGCGATCCATGTCGGCTCGCCGCCGGTCATCGCGCCGACGACCAGGGCCAATATGGTGGCCATGACCAGTTCGGCGATGAAGCTGATGACGAAGGGCAGCGGCGACTTCTTCATCGTCGCCGGATCGAGCTTGGCGGCCTTCAGCCACGCCTTGCTCAGGCCCATGTACCAGGCGGCGCCGAACAGCCATGCGACGATCGCGGCGGCGACCACCGCCAGCCAGTTCACTGCTGAAAAATCCATGAGCTCCCCCTCTGATCTGTATGTGATGGAACGCCTGTTCGGCGATCGCGTCAAGCGAACCGCCAGACCGTCGTGCACTTGACCAGCGCATCCTCCAGCGCCCGCGTGACGGCCACTTCATACACAGAAAGCGGCTCCAGCCCTGCCTTCGGCAGATACGACCGTCCGGGATCGCCGATGAGGATCTCAGCGCCGCGCGCCTTCAGCGTTGCGAACCATGGCATCAGCCGGTCCGCGAAAGATTTGTCGTAGAAAACATCACCGGCCAGGACCACGTCCCAACCTGCATCGGTGCCGATGCAATCCGTGCCGAGGAATTCGGTCCCGACACCGTTGATGTCGCTGTTGAGCCGGATCGCGGTGGCACAGAACGGATCGATGTCGGCTGCGGTCACCTTGGCGGCACCTGCCTTGGCGGCAGCGATGGCGACAAGGCCGGAGCCGGAAGCGAAGTCGAGCACACGCTTGCCCCGCGCCGTGCCGGGATTGTCCAGGACATAGCGGGCAAGGCCCTGGCCGCCGGCCCAGGCAAAGGCCCAAAAAGGCGGTGGCAGGCCGATCTCGACCAGCTCATCCTCGGTCCGCTGCCACAAATCATGCGCTTCGTCGGCAAGATGAAGCAGGATCTCCGGGACGTGCGGCGGCGCCATCAGCGCCGTGTTGTCGAGAATGAATTGCCTCGCGCTGTTGGGCGTCAGCGCCGTCACGGAGCCGGCGTCAAGCCGCCCATGCGGCAGACTTCCTTCCATTCGGCCGGCGTCACCGGCTGCACGGAAAGCCGGCCGAGCCGCACCAGCGCCATGTCGGCAAGCTTCGGATTGGCCTTGACCTGCTCCAGCGTCGGCGGGTTCGGCACATCCCTTACGGCGCGGATGTCGACGCATTCCCAGCGCGGATCGTCCGAGGTGGTGTCGGGATGGGCAAGCGCGCAGACTTCAGCGATGCCGACGACGTTCAGCCCCTCGTTGGAATGGTAGAAGAAGCCGAGATCGCCGATCTGCATCGCCTTCATGTTGTTGCGCGCGGCGTAGTTGCGCACGCCGTCCCATTGCGTGCCGGCCTTGCCCTTGGCCTTCAGCATCTCGAAGGAGAACTTGAATGGCTCGGATTTGAACAGCCAGTAGTTCATGTCTTTCTCCTCCTTGGAATCGCGCGGGCGACCGGGATTAACTAGCCGCCGGCTTGTTGAACGTCCAGTTCCACGGGCGGATTTCGACGCTTTCGAACAGCCCGGCCTTGGCGTAGGGGTCGGCGGCCGAAAGAGCCTGGGCGCCAGCCAGGTCGGACGCTTCGACGACCACGAGGCTGCCATTGGGCTTGCCCTCGGCATCAAGGAACGGACCGGCGAAGGCCAGCTTCTTGTCGCCGTTCAACCCTTCGAGAAAGGCGATATGCTCGGGCCGCGTGTCGAGGCGCACCTGCAGGCTTCCGGGCTTGTCCTTGCAAATCACAGCAAACAGCATCTTTTTCTCCTGATCGTTCAAAGTCGTGGGGATCAATCGTTGGTTTCGGTCTTCAGCGGCCGGGTCATCAAGGCCGTCACAGCCTGCCGGACGGTGATGGCACCCTCCAGTATGGCGGCGACGGCGGCAATGATCGGCGCGTCGATGTTGCGCTCGGTGGCGATGCGGGCAGCGATCGCCGCCGTCGGCACGCCTTCGGCGAGCGGCAATCCGGCAAGCGGCTTGCCTTGGCCGAGCGTCAGGCCATAGGCGAAATTGCGCGACTGGGTGGACGAGCAGGTCAGCAGCAGGTCGCCAAGGCCGGACAGCCCCATCAGCGTTTCGGGCCTGGCGCCGAAGGCAGCGCCGATTCGGCGCAGCTCGACAAAGCCGCGCGTCACCATGGCGGCCTGGGCGCTGGCACCGAGACCCGCGCCAGTGACGGCACCTGCGGCAATGGCAAAGACGTTCTTCAAGGCGCCGCCGATCTCGACGCCGATCAGGTCGTCGTTCGAATAGCAGCGCAGGTTTTCGGCGGAAAAGCGGGCGGCGAGATCGGCGGCCAATGCCTCGTCGCGGGCAGCGACCACAACGGCCGTCGGCAGGCCGCGGGCGACGTCGGTGGCGAAGCTCGGACCCGACAGAGCGGCAACCGGATTGAGCGGCAGGATTTCTTCGACGATCGCCGACAGCAAGGCGCCGGTCTCGCTTTCGATGCCCTTGGCGCACAGAACCAGCGGGACACCGGCTGGCATATGGTCCTTCGCTGCCGCCAGCGTAGTCCGCAGCGACTGGGCCGGCGTCACCGCCAGCACGCAGTCGGCACCGTCGAGCGCGGCCTGGATGTTGCTCGTCGCCACGATGCCGGGCTGGAGCGTAATGCCCGGCAGATAGCGTGGATTTTCGCCACGGTCGATCGCGGCGACGGTCTCCGGGTCGCGCGCGTAAAGGCGAACGAAATGCCCGGCGCGCAGCATGGCCAAGGCCAAGGCAGTGCCCCAGGCGCCGCCGCCGAGCACGGCAACGCGCCAGCCGGTTGGCGCGGTGTCGTTGCCGCTCATTGCCCGCTCGTTCATGCCTTGGCTCCGCGCCGGCCGGAGCCGACCATCGGCGCCGAGATGCTGTCCAGCGGCCAGCGCGAGCGCGGCACGAAATCGAAGCCGTTCTCCTGCGCCATGCCGGTGCGCAGCCGCTCGATGCCGGCCCAGGCGATCATCGCCGCATTGTCGGTGCAGAGCTTCAGCGGTGGTGCAATGAAGGTGAAGCCGGTCTCGGCACAGAGTCGCTCCAGCATGATCTTGATCGTGCGGTTGGCGGCGACACCACCGGCAACGACGAGGGCCGGGTTTTTCGTGCCGGGAAATGTCTCGCGAAAGCGCGTCAGCGCGCGGGAGACGCGGTCGGCCAGCGCATCGGCCACCGCCGCCTGGAACGAAGCGCAGATGTCGGCGACGTCCTGGTCGCTCAGCGGCGCAATGGCGCTCGCCGCCTGGCGCACGGCGGTCTTGAGGCCGGAGAAGGAGAAGTCGGGCTGGGCCGAGCCCTTCATCGGGCGCGGAAAGGCAAAGCGCGAGGCATTGCCGGCCTGTGCCGCCTTCTCGACATTCGGTCCGCCGGGATAGGGCAGGCCAAGCATCTTGGCGGTCTTGTCGAAGGCTTCGCCGAGCGCGTCGTCGATGGTCGTTGCCCAGCGCTGATAATCGCCGACGCCGCGCACGGCGACGATTTGCGTATGGCCGCCGGAGACCAGCAGCAAGAGATAGGGAAAGTCGAGCCCGTCGGTCAGCCTTGCGGTCAGCGCATGGCCTTCGAGGTGGTTGATGGCGATCAGCGGCTTGTTCGCCGCCGCGGCGATCGCCTTGGCGGTCATCAGCCCGACGATCAGCCCGCCGACAAGGCCGGGGCCGGCGGTGGCGGCAATCGCGTCGATATCGGCGATCGCTGTGCCCGAATCGGCAAGCGCCGCCTCGATGATGCCGTCCAGCGCCTCGACATGGGCGCGCGCGGCGATTTCCGGCACGACACCCCCGAAAGCGGCATGTTCCTCGATCTGGCTGAGCACGATGTTGGACAGGATTTTTGGCGCGGCGTCGCCGTCGATGGCCACCACGCTGGCGGCGGTCTCGTCACAACTCGTCTCTATGCCCAGCACGCGGATCAATTCGTCGCTGTCCCTAAAGATTGTATCATGGGGCTTTCCCCGTTAGGAGAACCCCGGAAAAGCCTCGCTTGCCGGGGGGTTATCACGGACTGCGCGCCATGCAAACAATCTTGAGAATCGGAACACGTGGCAGCCCGCTGGCGCTGGCACAGGCGCATGAAGCACAGGCGCGGCTGATGGCCGCGCATGACATGCCGGCGGAGGCGTTCGAGGTGGTCGTCATCTCGACCAGCGGCGACCGCATCCAGGACCGGCCGCTGTCGGAAGCCGGCGGCAAGGGCCTGTTCACCAAGGAGATCGAGGAGGCGCTGCTGGCGGGCCGGATCGATATCGCCGTGCATTCGTCGAAGGACATGCCGACGCAACTGCCCGACGGTCTCGAACTCTCGGCCTTCCTGCCGCGAGAGGATGCACGCGACGCCTTTGTCGGCAAGGCGGCGAAGACGATCGCCGAACTGCCGCGCGGGGCGAAAGTCGGCTCGTCGTCGCTGCGGCGGCAAGCGCTGATCCGCCGGATGCGGCCGGATCTCGACGTGGTGATGTTCCGCGGCAATGTGCAGACGCGGCTGCGCAAGCTTGAAGAAGGCGTCGCCGCCGGCACGATCCTGGCCTATGCCGGGCTGAAGCGGCTTGGGCTTGAGCATGTCGTCACCGACCTGATACCGCTCGATGTCTTCCCGCCGGCGCCGGGGCAAGGCGCGATCGGCATCGAAACCCGTATCGGCGACCGCGACGTCGAAAAGATGCTGGCAGCCGTCCATGATGTGCCGACCGGCCAGGCGCTGGCCTGCGAGCGCGCCTTCCTGGCGGCGCTCGATGGCTCCTGCCGCACGCCGATCGCCGGCTATGCGGCGATCGAGGCCGGAAAACTGTCATTCGCCGGGCTGATCATCTCGCCCGACGGCATGCAGTCGCACACGGTCGAGCTGCAGGGGCCGGCGCAAGACGCCGCCCGCATCGGCGGTGAAGCGGCCCGGAGCGTGCGCGCCAAGGCCGGCGAAAAGTTCTTCGACGGCTGGCTCTGAAATGCTTCGCGTCCTGGTGACCAGGCCGGAACCGGGTGCTTCGCGCACAGCGCATCGGCTTGAGGAGACGGGCTTTCAGCCGGTTCTTTTGCCCCTGACCGAAACAAAGGCGTTGCCTGTCGCCGCCGGACTGATCCTGGACGATGCCGTCGCGGTGGCCGTCACCAGCGCCAATGCCGTGCGCCATGCGCCGGAAGAAATCATCGCGACGCTCGCACGCTTGCCTTGCCATGCGGTCGGCAAAAGGACGGCGCAAGCGGCGCGTCGAGCGGGGTTTTTGTCGGTCAGTGAAGGCCCGGGCGATGCGGAGGCGCTGGCCGACAGTCTCGCCGCCGATTTTTCTGGAAAGACGATTGTCTACCTCTGCGGACGCGTGCGTTTTCCGGCGTTCGAACAGAGGCTCGGGACGGCGGGCGTTCGGGTCCACGCCGTCGAGACTTATGACACGCTGACAATGGGGTATTCGGACGAAGTCATCCTCGAACGCCTGTCGGGGCAACCTGCCGACGCGGTGTTGCTCTATTCAGCCAAGGCGGCGGCGGCGATGCAGACCTTGGCAAGACGGCCCGCTCTGCGCGGTCTCTTCGAAAAAACATGGGTTTTTGCGCTTTCCACTCGCATCGCGGCAGCCTTCGACGGTGTCGCCAGCGAAAGAATCCGCATTGCCGCGCAGCCCGACGAGGATGTGCTGCTGGCGCTTTTGCAGGCGCCGCGCTGAGCCGCGTCATCACACCGCCCCTTTTCACCGCTTGGTGATGTGCTAGACCCTTTCTGAACCATCATGCGCCGCTAGGCGTTGAGACGAAGCGAATTGTGCGGAGCCCAGGCATGGTCAAGACGCCGAAGATGCGACACTCGAAAAGCCGCCGCGAGCCGGTGACCATCGATCTCGAGCCGGGCGCCGTCTCACGCATCGCCGACGAGGACGCCGCCAGGCAGGAGGCCCGGACAGACGAGGCGAAGGCCGAGGAAGCAGCGAACGCTTCGCAGCCCGAGGTTCCCGAAGAGCCGGTTCACGCCGACCAGACCGATCTCGAGCCCTGGGAGCATACCGACGCCAAGGCCGAGCCGGAGCAGCCGCCGGCAGCGGCGACAAAGCCCGCTAGCGAGGCCGAGATCCCCTATCCCGGATCGTCCGACGAGCCCGGATCGTCCCACGGTCCCGGATCGTCCGATGCGCCGGCCGGCAAGACCAAAGCTTACGATTACAGTTTCGAGGACGCATCGGCGAAGCGCACGCAAACCGACGGCAACAAGGCGAAACCCGAGACACGCGACGAGAAAATGGCGCCACCCCCTGAAAAGCGCGGCGGCCTCAACGGCGTCGCCGCAGGCATCATCGGCGGCGTCATCGCGCTGGTCGGCGCCGGCGGGCTGCAATTTGCCGGCCTGCTTGGCGCGCCGGGTTCCGGTGCCGGCGTCTCGCTCGATAGCGTCAACGGCGACATCGCCTCGCTGAAGACCGAAATCGCCGGTTTGAAGGACGCCGGCGGCAACGGCGATGGAGCGGCCAAGATGGTCGGCCTGTCCTCGGGCCTTGAACAGGTCAAGGCCGATGTGGCGGCGCTGAAATCGGCTGTCGAGAAAGGTGGAGCAGGCGACGCAGCCGGGGTCGCCGCACTGGGCGACAAGGTCGCGCAGATCGAGACGGCGGTCGCCGCCCTCGGCAAGGCCGGCAGCTCGGCGCCGGTCGATCTCGGTCCGCTCAACGAGAAACTGGCTGGCCTCGACGCGCTGGTGAAGTCGGCCGGCGAGGCTACGACGGCGCAGGAGGGCCGGCTGACAGCGCTGGAGCAGTCTGTGTCGCAGCTGTCCGGCAAGGTCGAGGCGGCGGCGGGGCAGCCGAAGGTCGCGCTTGCCATCGCGGCGTCGGCCTTGAAGGCGGCGCTCGAGCGTGGCGGGCCGTTTTCGGCCGAACTCGAAACCCTCGCGGCAATTTCGCCCGATGCGCCGCAGCTTGCGGCACTGCGCCCCTATGCTGAAAAGGGCGTTCCGACCCGCGCCGAGATCGCATCGCAGGCTGATGCCGCCGCCAATGCGATGGTCACTGCCGCGACGCCCGTCGATGAGAATGCCGGCTTCCTGCAGAATCTGATGTCGAGCGCCGAATCGCTGGTCAAGGTCAGGCCGATCGGCGCCGTCGAAGGCGCCGGCGCACCGGAAACCGTCGCGCGCATGGAGGCGGCGGTCAACCAGGGCGACTACGCGAAGGCACTCAGCGAGTATGAAACGCTGCCCGAGGCCGCAAAGGCCGCTGGCGCGGACTTTGCCGGCAAGCTGAAGGCACGCATCGAGGTCGAAACCCAGGTCGATGCGCTGATCTCGGGCGCGATGAAGGCATGAGGGCAACACAATGATCCGCCTGCTCGCCTTCCTCATCGTCGTTTTCGCGCTCGGGCTGGGCTTTGCCTGGCTGGCCGACCGGCCGGGCGACATGGTCGTCACTTTTAACGGCTATCAATACCAGGTCAGCCTGATGGTGGCGGCGGTGGCCGTCGTTGCCGTGGTCGCCGCGGTGATGATCCTGTGGTGGCTGCTCAAGTCGCTGTGGAACAGCCCCTACACCATCTCGCGCTATTTCCGTGTCCGCCGCCGCGATCGTGGCTATCAGGCGCTGTCGACCGGCATGATTGCCGCCGGCGCCGGTGATGGCGCGCTGGCCCGCAAGAAGACCAAGGAAGCCGCCAAGCTGATCCGTTCCGACCAGGAGCCGCTGATCCACCTGCTGGAAGCGCAGGCGTCGCTGCTCGAAGGCGATCATGAAAGCGCGCGACAGAAATTCGAGAGCATGCTCGACGATCCCGAGATGCGGCTGCTGGGCTTGCGCGGGCTTTATCTGGAAGCCGAACGGCTCGGCGACCGCAACGCCGCCAGGCATTATGCCGGCCGCGCCGCGGTGATGGCGCCGCAGCTGGCCTGGGCGGCGGAATCGACGCTGGAAGAGTTGACCGCGCGCGGCGACTGGGACGGCGCCCTGAAACTGGTCGACGCGCAGAAATCGAAACGGCAGATCGAGCGCGATGCCGCCAACCGCCGCCGCGCCGTGCTGTTGACCGCCAAGGCGCAGGCGCTTGCCGACAGCGACCCCGCCGCCGCCAGGACTGCGGCGATCGAGGCCAACAAGCTACGGCCGGACTTCGCGCCCGCCGCCGTTGCCGCCGCGGCCGCATTGTTCAAGCAGAACGATGTGCGCAAGGGCTCGAAGATACTCGAGGCGGCCTGGAAGGCCGAGCCGCATCCGGAGGTCGCCGAGCTCTATACCCATGCAAGGCCGGGCGACGCCGTGCTCGACCGCCTCACCCGGGCGAAGAAGCTGCAGGAAATGAAGAAAAACCACGCCGAATCGTCGATGACGATGGCGCGCGCCGCGCTCGACGCGCAGGATTTCTCGACCGCCCGCCGCGAGGCCGAGGCGGCGATCCGGATGGACCGCCGCGAGGGCGCCTATCTGCTGCTCGCAGACATCGAGGAGGCCGAAACCGGCGATCAGGGCAAGGTGCGGCAGCTGCTGTCCCGGGCGGTGCGGGCGCCGCGCGATCCGGCCTGGGTCGCAGACGGCGTGGTGTCGGAACGCTGGGCGCCGGTGTCGCCGATCACCGGCCGGCTCGACGCCTTCGAGTGGCGTGCGCCGATGGAGCGTCTCGGCCAGTTGATCGACAGCCATGATGACTTGCCAGCCGATGCGGTGCCGGTCATCGAAGCATTGGCAAAGCCGACGAGCGAAAAAGGGCCGATCGAGGTGATCGATGACGCCGGTGGCGAGACGTCGGCGGGCAAGCAAGCTGAAAGTCGCGAAGAAGATCATGTCAGGCCGATCACGGCAGCGGCCTTCGCCGCGGTGCCGAGCGATGCCGAGGGCGTCGATCCGGCCGAGGAGCTTGCGCGGTTGCCGGACGATCCCGGCGTCGATCCGGACGAGGAAGCGGAGAAATCGCCGCGCCGGTTTCGGCTGTTTTGAGTTGGGCAGGCCGTCAGGCCGTTGGGGTATGGATCTATGTTTGAACGCGTTCTGTCGTTTCTCAGGGATTTGCCGGCCGGCGCTGGCACTCGTGCCAGCACGGACGATCCGCGCATCGCCGCCTCGGCGCTGCTCTACCATGTGATGAATGCCGATGGCGTGCGCCAGGATGTCGAGTGGGAACGGTTCAAGGCGGTGCTGGCGGAGAGCTATTCGATCAGCGGCACGGAACTTGAGGCGCTTGCCGCCGCCGGCGAGCGGGCCGACAATGAGGCGATCGATCTCTATGCCTTCACCAGTGTCCTGAAGCGGCATCTCGATGCCGATGCGCGCAAGGCCTTCATCGGCCTGATGTGGGAAATCGTCTATGCCGACGGCGAGTTGCACGAGCTCGAGGACAACACCGTCTGGCGCGTCGCCGAGCTGATCGGCGTCGAACGCCATGATCGCGTCGAGGCGCGCCGCAAGGCAGCGGCGCACGCGCCCGGCGCCACCGGAACATCGAGCGACGAATAGGATCTTCGCCTTCCCATGCCGCGCCAAACGAGTTCGAAGCCAAAGATACTGATCGTGCTGCATCAGGAGAGTTCGAGCCCGGGGCGTGTCGGCCACATGTTGCTGGAAGAAGGGTTCGACCTCGATATCCGCCGGCCGCCGCTTGGCGACGCCTTGCCCGAAACACTGGACGACCACGCCGGCACGGTGGTGTTCGGCGGCCCGATGAGCGCCAATGACGAGGACGAGTTCGTTCGCCGCGAGACCAACTGGCTGGAAATACCGCTGAGGGAGAACCGGCCATGTCTCGGCATCTGTCTCGGCGCACAGATGCTGGTCAACTATCTCGGCGGCAAGGTCGAAGGACACGGTGAAGGGCTGGTCGAGGTTGGCTGGTATCCCCTGAAAGCGACCGAAGCCGGCAAGCAACTGATGCACTGGCCGGAGATGGTCTATCAGTTCCACCGCGAGGGTTTCTCGCTGCCCAGGGACGCGACGCTGCTGGCGACGGCCGAGACCTATCCCAACCAGGCCTTCCGCTACGGCGACAATGCCTGGGGCATCCAGTTCCATGGCGAACTGACCAGGGTGATGATGCAGCGCTGGGTGGTGCGCGGCGCGCATCGCTTCGAATTGCCCGGTGCCCAGCCCGGCCGCGATCATCTCGGCGGCCGGCTGATCTGGGACATGCATCTCAAGCGCTGGCTGGACGAGTTCCTGCGGATGATTTTCGGCAAGCCGAGCAGATAGCTAATGCATGTCGCCCAAAAGCGACCTCGGTTTTGGGAAAACGACATGCATAAAACAAGACCTAAAGCGCGGCGCGTGAATCTGTTTCGACGCGACGCGCTTTAAGGTTCGAGCACCGGCCGCAGGAAGCTGCGCTCGTAGCTGAGAATGCTGCGATTGCGTTTTTCCATTTCAAACACTTCCTGGCATTCCGGGTCGGCAGCCATACGCTTGCGATAGACCTCGTAGTCGGCGAGGCTCGGGAAGCTGAACATGGCAAAAGCGATATTGCTCGCCCCCTCGCTCGGAAGGAAATAGCCGTGATGGTTTCCGCCGAGGCGGTTGACCAGAGCTATCCAGCGACGGCCATAATCTTCGAACTCGGCAAGCTTGTAGGGGTCGATGACATATTTCAGGTAGCAAGTGATCATGAGAGCTCCTGTGGCACGGGGGCGGGGCATTTTGGCTTGTCAACTGGAGGAAGATCAGTTGCGTCCGTCGAGATGGCGCACCTTGCGCAGTTGCGGGAACAGCACCATCCACAGGCCCGCTACGGCGATGGCGCCGATGCCGCCGATCACCACGGCCGGCACCGTGCCGATCAGCGCGGCCATCGTGCCGGCGCGGAATTCGCCGACCTCGTTGGAGGCGCCGACAAAGACCTGGTTGACGGCGTTGACGCGGCCGCGCACCTCGTCGGGCGTCCACAGCTGAATTAGCGTTTCCCTGATGTAGACGCTGAACATATCGGTGGCGCCAAGGAAGACCAGCGCCACGATCGACAGCCAGGTGATGGTGGAAAGGCCGAACAGCACGGTGAAGGCGCCGAACGAGGCGGCGGCGACCAGCATGATCATGCCCGCGTGGTTGCGAAGCGGATGCCCGGCCAGCCAGATGGCGACGCAAATGGCGCCGATGCTGGGCGCCGAGCGCAGCAGGCCGAGGCCCCAGGGGCCGAGCTGGAGGATGTCGCGTGCATAGACCGGCAGCAGCGCCGAGGCGCCGGACAGGAGCACGGCGAACAGATCGAGCGAGATGGCGCCGAGCACGATCTTCTCGCTCCAGATGTAGCTGAACCCGCCGAGCAGGTGCTGCATCGTCGGCTTTTCCGACTCGGTCCGCTGCGACGGCTTCGGAATGGTGAAGATCAGCAGCCCGGACACGAGCATCAGGACGGCGGCGGTTCCGTAGGCCGCTTCCGGCGACACGCCGTAGAGCAGGCCGCCGGCGACCGGGCCGACGATGGTCGCCGTCTGCCAGGCCGATGAATTCCAGGCGATGGCGTTGGCGAAATCCTGAGGCGGCACCAGATTGGCGAACAGCGAGGCGGAGGCCGGACCGAAAAAGGCGCGGGCGACGCCGAACATGGCAAGCACGCAGAAGATCGGCAGCGGCCCGCTGATACCGCGCAGCGTCAGGAACAGCAGCGCCAGCGCGCACATCGCCTCCACCACGACCGCCAGCGCCATGATCAGGCGGCGGCCGAAGCGATCAGCGACGACGCCGGTGACCAGCACCAGAAGCAGCGACGGCAGGAACTGGACGATGCCGACAAGGCCGAGATCGAGCGGGTCGCGGGTCAAATCGTACATCTGCCAGCCGACCGCGACGGACACGATCATGGTGGCGAATGTGGTGAGGAAACGCGCCGCCCAATAGATCAGGAAGGAGCGATGGCGGAACGCGGCATAGCGCTGGTCCGGCGATATCTGTTCTGCTTTCATGATTTAAAGAGGCCCCGTTCGAATGGCATCAGCTGGCGGGGCACTTCCACGATGGGCGCTGGTCCGGCTGGCGGAACTTTTAGCTCAGTTCGCAGCGGATATGCGTCAAAATCAGTGCTGGATCAAGGAATTTTCAGCCTAAAGCGCGTCGCGACTTTTGAGCGAGATGCATTAGCGCTACTGCGTCATGAGTTTCTGGCCGAACGGAGCAATCGTTGACGTTGGCGCTGCCCCTCACTGTCCTGCCGGACATCCTATAGTGACGGGGAGAGAGGGGCGGG
>NZ_RZTE01000029.1:0-37174 GCF_003997415.1 Mesorhizobium sp. M7A.F.Ca.MR.245.00.0.0
CTACTGCCTACTGCCTACTGCCTACTGCCTACTGCCTACTGCCTACTGCCTACTGTTAGCCCAAATCACGGAGCACCACTATGACGATCGCCTTCATCGGCCTAGGGAACATGGGTAATCCGATGGCCGCTAACCTGGTCAAGGCAGGGCATGCGGTGAATGGTTTCGACCTTGTGCCGGAAAACCTCACCGTCGCCCGAGAGCATGGCGTGACAGTGATGGCTAATGCCGTTGCCGCGGTGAAGGATGCCGATGTGGTGATTACGATGCTTCCCGCCGGCAAGCATGTGCTCTCCGTCTACGAAGACATCGCGCTCAAGGCCAAGCAAGGCGCACTCTTTATCGATTCCTCGACCATCGACGTCGAGTCAGCCCGCAAGGCCCATGCCGTCGCCAGGAAGCACGGGCTGTCGTCGATCGATGCACCGGTCTCGGGCGGCACCGGCGGTGCCGCGGCCGGCACGCTGACCTTCATGGCCGGAGGCTCCGATGACGCCTTTGCAACTGCCGAGCCGATCCTGAAGCCGATGGCCGGTCGCATCGTCCATTGCGGCGGCGACGGCGCCGGCCAGGCGGCAAAGATCTGCAACAACATGATCCTCGGCATTTCGATGATCGGTGTCGCCGAAGCCTTCGTGCTGGCGGAAAAGCTCGGCCTGTCACACCAGGCGCTGTTCGACGTCGCCTCGACCTCCTCCGGCCAGTGCTGGTCCTTGACCACCTACTGCCCGGTGCCCGGGCCGGTGCCGACTTCACCCGCAAACAGGGACTACAACCCAGGATTTGCAGCGGCACTGATGCTGAAAGACCTGAAATTGTCCCAGGAAGCCGCGCATGGTGCGGGTGCTGTAACGCCGCTTGGTGCCGAAGCAGCCCAGCTCTATGCCTTATTCAACGCCCAGGGACATGGCGGGGTCGATTTCTCCGGCATAATTAATTTTCTCAGGGGTAACCCAGCGTAACCCCCGGATTTGCCGGATTTTTCCGGTTTCCTTGGGTGGAAAAAGTGCAAATTTAGATTTGCTTAAGCTCTCGATAACTCCGCGGTAACGATGTCCCTATAAAACGGACTGCGAGGCGGACATATCTCATCCGCCCGGCGCTCCGGATCAGGTCTCGCGTACCGGAGCCCGTAAGTTTCGACAAGTGCCATAAGTTTCGCAAAGTTTTTGCGTAGCGAAGCGCCATGCGTATCTGGCAAAGCCGCGTTCCTGATGGAGCGCGGTTTTTGCATTTTGCCCTGCAGCACGTTTTGAGACATCGATAAACCCGGAAACTGTACTCCGGGATGCCTCACATGCGCCCGCGGGCGCCTTCCGGATCATAGGGCGAGTCGGCGATCACCTTGGCCGCGCGGCGCTCGCCGAGGATGGACACCTCGAGTTCGGTGCCGGGCGACACAAGTGCCAGGGGCAACAGCGCAAGTGCGATGTCGTGACCGAAAGTGTAGGAGTAGCCCGCCGAGGTGATGTGGCCGACGAGCTCGCCTTCGCGGTAGACGCCCTCGAAGGCGAACGCGCTCGCACCATCCGTATCGATCGACAACGTGGCGATCCGGCGTGTCACCTGCTTCTGTTTTGCGACCAGTGCCGCGCGGCCGATGAAGTCCCCTTTGTCGAGGCTGATGAATCGGTCGAGGCCGCTTTCCCAGGCTGACAATTCGGAGTTCATGTCGCGATACATGGCGCGGTAGGATTTATCGAGACGAAGCGATTCCAGCGCTTGAAGTCCGGCCAGCCTCAGCCCGTGTGCCTCTCCCGATGCCAGGAGCGCATCCAGCAAATGCCGCTGATAGCAGAGAGGATGATAGAGTTCCCATCCCAGTTCGCCCGAATAGTTGACGCGCAGGAGCCGTACGTCGCTGGCCATGCCGACGGTGCCGGACTGCACGCTGAACCATGGAAAGGCTTCATTGGAGAGGTCGATCTCCGTCAGCGGCTGCAATATGTCGCGCGCCTTCGGCCCAACCACCGTGAAGCTGCCGCGATCCTCGGTAACGTTGCGCAGATGCACGCTGCCGTCTTTCGGCAACAGCCGGCTGAGATCGTCAAGGTTCCAGCGCTCTGCGCGCGGCGTCGATATGAGATAGAACAGGTCGCTGTGCAGCCGCGCCACCACATACTCGGCCTGCACGCCGCCGGCTGGCGTCAGATGATGGGCAAGACCGACACGACCGGAACGCGGCAGTCTGTTGGCCAGGATTCCGTCGAGCCAGTCCTTGGCGCCCGGCCCGCCGACCTCGAACTTGGTCATGGGAGTCATCTCGACCAGCCCAGCGGCCTGGCGGACAGCCTGAACCTCCGCGGCGACGTGGTTCCCTTTGGGGGTCCAGCGCCAGCTGTAGACATTGCGCGCTTCGACACCGGCAGGCGCAAACCAGCTCGGCATCTCCCAGCCGTTCAACACATCCCACACCGCGCCGAGCTGGCTTAGGCGATCATAGGACGGGGCCGTTTTCTGCGGTCGCGCCGCCGGCATGTCCTGGCCAGGATAGTGCTGTGCGGCGTGGGTGCCCCAGGCTTCCCGGACCTTTGCCCGGGTCCAGTTCTTGTTTGCATAGTGGCCGAACCGACGGGGATCCAGCTCCGTCGTGTCGATGCTGTTGCCGCCCTCCACGATCCGTTCGGAGAGGTAATAGCCAATCGCACCGCCCCAAAGGATGCCTCCCGGCACCCCTTCGGCGAGCCAGACATTCTCCAGACCACACGCCTGCCCCATCAGCGGCAGTTCATCGGCCGTCATCTGGAAAGGTCCTCGCACATTCCGCTTGATGCCGGCGCGTCCGAGCGCGGGGACCAGTTCGGTCGCACGTTCCCAGTTCCAGGACACGGCATCGAAATCCTCATCGAGCAGATCGGCGCCGAACCATTCCGGGACGCCGTTTTCAGCGAACAGCTTGAGCTGCTCGGTGCGCTCGTAGGGACCGAACATCAGCCCGTCGCCTTCTTCGCGCAGATAGCCCTCGTAACCCTCGTCCCTGAGGATCGGCATTTCCGGAAGACCAAGCCGCTTGCGTTCCACAATTTCGGGAACCGCCTCGGTGATCCAGTACTGATGCAGGATCGGGATCGCGGGAATGTCCAGGCCAAGCATGGCGCCGGTCTGGCGGGCGTAATTGCCTGTTGCAAGGATGACATGTTCACAGACGATCTCGCCGCGTGAGGTCTTGACCCTCCACTCGCCGCTCGGCATGCGTTCGAAGCCCACAACCTCGGTATCGAGATGGATCTTCGCGCCGAGGTCGCGTGCACCCTTGGCCATGGCCTGGGTGACATCGGCGGGTGCAATGTGGCCGTCATCGGGATGATAAAGGGCACCCAGCATGCTGTTGTTGTCGAGCAGCGGCCAGATTTCTCGCGCTTCCGCGGGCGATACGATCCGGGCCTGCACACCCTGGACCTCGGCAACGTCCATGTAGCTTCTGTACTCGTCCAGCCTGTCGCGCGTGTTGGCAATGCGCAGCTGGCCGCATTTGTGCCAGCCGACGTTCTGGCCCGTCTCCGCCTCCAGCCCCTCATAGATTTCGATCGACCTGGCGATCATGCGGCCGACATTGCGGCTGCGCGCGTAAGAGGGGATGAGCCCCGCGGCATGCCATGTCGACCCGGCCGTAAGCTGCGTTCGCTCCAGCAATGCCACATCGGTCCAGCCGCGCTTTGCCAGGCCGTAGAGAATGCCGGCACCCACACAGCCGCCACCAACCACGACCGCACGAAAGGAACTCACCATATGCGCGTGCCCTTGTATGAAATTGCCACCGATCCACATGAACGCATGCACATACTGTCAGACAGCATCCGGCTTTTCAGCATATTTCCTTGTCTGGAACGCAGCAGTGGTCACCCGATTGTTGGGCCACAAAGCCGGCCGAACTGTCAGCCGTCGCGCCCGCGTTTAGGCTGCTTTTTTTGCGTTTTGCCCAGCTATATTCCGATTGCAGCATTCGGGATCGGGACATGATCTTCGTTGATCAGCACGATCGGCGCATCGGTTCCCTCGACCCTGACGACCAGCAGGCGCAGGCTCCATGTGCCGGCTGTCCGGACAGCGGTCGAATAGGCCGTGCCCTTGCCCTTGGCGCCGTGGACCGGAATGCCGAACTGGGCGTCGCCGGCCCCATTTGCATTGACGTTGAGATGGCCGCCGACCCAGAAACTGTCGGTCAAATCATCACCCAACGCCGCCTTGACGCGGTCGTCGGCGCGAAGCCTGTCCATCGTCATGTGATAGGCATCGCTGCCTTTCAGGACGTAGGGAATGCTGCCGACCACCGTCGCGCAGCCGCCAATCCCGACCACCCAGACGGCAAGGCCGGCGATTGCCCAGTTGCGTTGCGTCTTGCGAAACTGTTCCGCGTCGCGCCAGGCGCGGTTCTGCCAGGCCCAGCGGCTGCCGCGTGCGCCCAGCACGATGATCATGATGATGTTGACGACAGGGATCAGCGCCAGCAACGCGATGAAAGTGCTGTTGCCGATGCCCCAGATCCAGTTGAGGAAGAAAGCGCCCCAGTTCCAGCGGTCGAGTTCGGCTGGAATTTCAGCCGGCTGGTTGAGCGGTTGTCCGGCCATCGTGTCCCCCATCGGTGACGTACCGACTGATTCTAGCGCATGAGCCCGTCAATGCGCAAAATCAAAGTTCTGCAACTTCTGTCAGGTCTTGTTGGACAGCCGGCGAAAATTCGCTTTCACGGCACGGCTTGCCGGCTTCAGCGCGGCGCTGATCGAGCGCTCCGTCGCGACCCCGTTGAACAGCGACGGCGTGCGGCCGGAAAAGATTTCCGGCCAGAACCGCGATGCCGATTGCAGGAAGGACATTTGCGCCGCAAACACGCCTTCGGCCATAGCGGCGGTCTTCTCGTTTACCGCACGCGCGGTCTCCGTGCTCCAAGGCTGGCTGCTCCCGCCATCCATGGCCATCAACGGCAGCCGCATCATCGCCACCAGCGGCGCCAGCATCAGGTCGCCGCCGATGATGGCCGCTTCTTGCGTCCGTCGGCTCTTGCCGGTCTTTCTCATGGAAACAACCCCTTGTCGCGGCCGAATCAGCCGCTGCCCCACACCTTACGCTCTAGAGGTAGAATCGTTTCCTAGTCACAGCATGTTCTCGAGGCCGGGCGCTCCTAGAACGCCCGGTCGAGGGTTCTATTCTACCGCTTGCGCAGGTCGGCTTGCGCCAGATCCAACGCCTTCGAGATGCGATCGCAGGCCATATCGATCGTATCACGGGTCCAGATCAACGGCGGCGACAGGATCATCGTGTCACCGGTAGCGCGCAGCATCATGCCGTGCGCGATGGCATGATCGCGCACGGTTACCGCCGCACTTCCAGCCGGCAGGAACCGCTCCTTGGTCGCCTTGTCCTTGACGATCTCGATTGCGCCCATCAGTCCGATCGAACGCACCTCGCCGACCAGATCATGTCCGGCAATGCGCTCCTGCAAGGCCTTGGCGAAATAAGGGCCGGTGTCGTTCCGGACGCGGTCGACCAGCCCTTCGCGTTCGATGATCTCGAGGTTCTTCAGCGCCACGGCGCAGGCCACCGGGTGGCCGGAATAGGTGTAGCCGTGATTGAACTCGCCGCCCTTCTCGACCAGCGTCGAGGCGATGCGGTCGCCGACCAGCAATGCCGACAGCGGTTGATAGCCCGAGGTCAGAGCCTTGGCGGTGGTGATCGTATCGGGCTCGATACCGAGCGTCTGGGCAGCGAACCACTCGCCGGTGCGGCCATAGCCGGTGATGACCTCGTCCAGCATCAGCAGGACATCGTATTTGCGGCAGATGCGCTGCACTTCCGGCCAGTAGCTCGCCGGCGGTATCTTCACGCCACCGGCCCCCATGACCGGCTCGCCGATAAAGGCGGCAACCTTGTCGGCGCCGGCTTCGAGGATCGCCTCCTCGACAGCCCCGGCCGCGCGCAGGCCGAAATCATGGTCGCTCTCTCCCGGCAGCGCCAGTTCATAGGCGTAGGGCATCATCACATGGACGATGTTGGGCACCGCACCGTTGAGCTGCTTGTGCATACCATCCATGCCGCCGAGCGAGGTGCCGGCAACGGTCGAGCCGTGATAGGCCATCTTGCGCGAGATGATGCGGTTCTTCTCCGGCTGGCCTTCCAGCACCCAATAGTGGCGCACGAGACGCAGTGCCGTGTCGTTGGCCTCCGAGCCCGACGAACCATAGAACACTTGGTTGACGTGCTTCGGCGCGATCTCCGCCAGCTTCTTGGACAGCAGCACCGGCGTCGGCGTCGAGCATTTGAAGAAGGAATTATAATAAGGCAGCTCCTTCATCTGGGCAAAGGCGGCCTCGGCCAGCTCGTCACGGCCATAGCCGATGTTGACGCACCACAGCCCGGCCATGCCATCGAGGATTTCAGCCCCCTCGGAATCGTAGATGAAAGGGCCATTGGCATGGGTGATGATGCGCGACCCGGCCCCGCGCATTTCCTTGTGGTCGGTGAACGGATGCAGATGATGCGCGGCGTCGATCTGCTGAAGCTGCTTCAGCGAATAATTCTGATAGGTCATGTCTGATCTTCCCTCTGGATTCTATCCGGCAAGCCGGGGCGAATGCTTCAGAGGCAGAGAGGTGGCGAATAGCCGATGCGGGCGCACAGCCGCAAAAGCTCGGCGCGCAGCGTACGCGGTGACGGCGTCACCGCGACCCGCAATGCGCGAGCCTCAAATGCGCCAACCAACATCCTGACGAGAGCCATGGCTGGCACCTTAGAGCAAAGGCTGGTCGAGGAGAACCACCCTTTGCTTGGCCCATAACGGAATGAGTCTAGGCCTTGGCTGTCAGCGCCCTCTGCAGGAAGACATATTTCATCGCCGTCTGCGCCGCCTGCGGCCGGCGGTCGCCACGCCCGCCATGACCACCCTCGGTCTCCTCGAAGAACAGCGTCCTGGCATGGCCGGCTTCCTGCAGGCGGGCGGCCATCTTACGCGCATGGCCGGGATGGACCCGATCGTCAGCGGTCGATGTGGTCAGCAGCACCGGCGGATAGGCGGCAGCGGCGTCGACATGCTGGTAGGGCGAGTAGGCTGAAAGCCATTTCGCGTCTTCGGGTTTCGACGGATCGCCATATTCGGCCATCCACGAGGCGCCAGGCGGCAATTCGGCGTAACGCAGCATGTCGAGCAGCGGCACCTCGATGATGACGGCGCCGAAAAGCTCGGGATGCTGCGTCAAGGAAACGCCGGTCAGCAAGCCGCCATTCGAACCACCCTGGATGCCGAGTGAGCTTGCTGTCGCGATGCCGCGCTTGACGACGTCCTGCGCGACCGCTGCGAAATCGTCGAATCCGTTTTGGCGATTACCCTTGAGCGCCGCTTGATGCCAGGCCGGGCCGAACTCGCCGCCGCCACGGATGCAGGCCTGCACATAGGCATTGCCCTTTTCCAGCCATAGCCTCCCGCGCACGCCGGCATAGCCGGGCAGCAGCGGCACTTCGAAACCGCCATAGCCGTAAAGCAGCGTCGGCACCGGCCCCTTCTGATCGCGCCGCCTGACGACAAAATAAGGGATCATCGTGCCGTCCTTGGAGCGCGCCTCGAACTGTTCCGAGATGAGCGGCGAGGCATCGAAACGCGCCGGCTGCGACTTCACGGTAGCGAGCGTCTCGCCATTGTCGTCAGACCAGATGATCGAACTCGGGGTCAGGAAATCGGTGAAGGAGAAGGACACGCTCGAGCCGAACTGCTCGGCATGGCTGATGCCGACATTGCCATTTTCGGGCAGCGCCACCGGTTTCAGCGACCAGTTGCCATCCTTGCGCTCGCAGACGACGACCTTGCCGCGCACATTGTCCATCAGGCTGATGAACAGCCGGTCCTGCGTGCGGGCCATGCCGGCGATGGAAACGCGATATGCCGGCTCGAACAAGGTTTCGACAGATCCGAGCGCGCCGGTCTCGACCCAGTGCGCCAGATCCAGCGAATAGAGGCCGTCGGGCTTGCAAACCGTGCCGTCGGGCGCCGTCCATGGACTGCGCACGCCGAAGACGAGCTGATCCCTGAATATTGCCGTATCGGTCATGTCGTCCGGCAGCGGCAGCTGTTTGTTCTCGCCGGAAGGCAGCCGCAGGAAGATGTGCGAAGCGAAGAAATTGAGCGTCCGGGCCAGGACCAGATAGCGCCTGTCGCCGTCGAACTCTACGGCTGCGCCCACAGCGAGGTCCTCTTTCTGAGCCTCGAAGATCGGCGTCGCGTCTTCCAGCTTGGTATCGCGCTTCCACAGCTTTATGACTCGCGGATAGCCGGACTCGGTCTTGTCGGCCTCGTCGAAAGCGGCGGAAACAATCACGGTGTCCTTATCCAGCCAGCTGAAGCCCGACTTGGAAGCGGGTGCACGAAACCCACCCTCGACAAACGACTTGGTCGCGATGTCGAATTCGCGCATCTCGCTCGCGTCACCGCCATCCGGCGACATCGAGACAAGGCAAAGGTTGAAGTCTGGATAGAGCCGGCTGGCGCCGCCGAACACCCATTTTATCCCCTCCTTCGCCGCAAGCTGGTCGAAGTCGATGATCGTTTCCCAGTCGGGCTTCTCGGTCTTGTAGGAAGCGACGGTCGTGCGGCGCCAGAGGCCGAGCACATTGGTCTTGTCCTGCCAGAAATTGTAGACATGGCCGGCTTTTGCCGCGCCGACAGCGATGTTGTCCTCGGCCGTCATCAGGTCGAGCGCGGTCTGGAACGACGCCTCATAGGACGGATCCCCCTGCAGCTCGCCAACCGTGACCTCGTTCTGGCGATGCACCCAGTCGAGCGACTGCTTGGCTGTCCTATCCTCCAGCCAGAGGAAGGGATCGTCGGTCGTGGGGGCCGAATTCGGCGTCTGGGTGGCAGGCTTGGTCATGAGGTCTCCGATAAACGCGTTGCTTTGAAAAGCCAACGCCGACAGGCCGTATCGATATTCAATATGTTCAGCGCGCGATTGAGGCTTTCCGCTGGCCAGCCAGGCTCGCGATCGCCAGCGCCAGGCACAGCAGCCCAAGCGTGATCGGCAGCCCGCCGGCACCCAGAATATCCATGGCGCCGCCCGCCAGCGGCGGCACGGCGATGCCGCCGACGCCCCACATCAAGGAAAAGGCCGCATTGCCGGCAACCAGTGCGGAGCCGGTGAAGCGTTCGCCGAGCTCGATGATGGACATCGTGTAGATGCCGTAGGAAACCGCACCCCAGATAAAGATCATTGGCCAGATCAGCGGCGACTCGATGAGAAGCGGAAGCAGGACGCAGCCGAGCACCGTGATCGCGACGCAGGCAAGCCGCACCAGGCGCGCGGAAAGCCTTTCCGCCAGCAGGCCTAACGGCACCTGCATGGCGATATTGCCGGCAATCATCACCGACAGCAGCGCCGACATGCGGGTTTCGGTAATGCCGTGATGGGTGCCATAGACAGGCAGCAACGCCAGCGCGCCCTGTTCGAAACCGGCGGCGACTATGACGGCAAACAAAAGCAGCCACGCCAGCGGCACGAAACCCAGGACGGAAACTTGATGCCCGGCCTCGTCGACCCTGGGCAAGCGCGGCAGCACCAAGCCCAGGCAGATGCCGCACAGCACGAAGGCGGAGATGCCGACGAGGAAGGGCGGCCAGCCCTCAGTGCCGACTGCAAGCAGGCACAGTGGCCCGGCCGCGAAGCCGGCCGAGATGATCGTCGAATAGACGCCCATGACGCGTCCGCGCCGCGCCGGCGGCGCCAGCGCGATGACCCAGATCTCGCTCAGCACATAGAGCGGGTTGGTCACCACGCCGATCAGGAAGCGCAGGGGAAACCACAGATAGACATTCTGCGTCCAGCCGATCAGCGCCAGCACGACAGCCGAAAGCGCCGCACAGGTAAGCGCTGTGCGCCCTGCCCCGAACCGGCGGGCCAGCGCCGGGATCAATGGCGACGACAGGATGAAACCGATCGGCGTCATGGCCGCCGACAGGCCGATCATCGCCGGCGAAACGCCCTGGCGCTGCAGGATGAAGCTCAGCAGCGGATAGGACAACCCTTGCGCGATGGCGAACACCGAGACGGTCGCGATCACACCGGTGATCGCCGCCCATTGCATCGTCTCGTCCTCGTTCGATTCAACCAAATTCATTGTGCGCACCGCTATCGAGGCTGCAGGATTAGCGATTGAGCAACGTGGTGCTAAGCCCCTGGCAGGCGAAAACCGCTTGCTCCAGACAATGCCTGTCAGGAGGCCGGGCCTGTCAGGAGGTTGGGCCTGTCAGGAGGTTGGGCCGGTCAGGAGGTTGGGCTCGTCAGGAAGCTCGGCGCACGGACGACCGATACAGCGCGAACATCACCAGCACCGCGTCGAGGCCGGCGATCACGACCGGCAGCCCGAGCGGGCCGATGCCTTGCATGAGCACGCCGGCACCGGGTGGGCCGACGATGCCACCGACGCCCCACATCAGTGCAAAGGCAGCGTTGCCGGCGACCAGCACAGAGCCCTTGAACCGGCTGCCGAGTTCGACCAATGCCATGGTGTAGACGCCGTAACCGACCGCGCCCATCACCAGCAGCACGACCCAGATCAACGGCGTTGTGATCAGCAAAGGCAGCAAAAGCGCGCAAACGGTTGTTGCCAGCGCGCAGACGATGATCATGGCGCGGCCGCCAAAACGCTCCGCCAGAAGGCCGAGTGGTATCTGCAGCAGGATGTTGCCGAGGGAAAGCGCCATCACCAGCGAGGCCAGAACGGCTTCCGCCAGGCCATAGCTGGCGCCGAAGACCGGGACCAGCGCATAAGTGCTCTGCTGAACCGCCGCCGAGACAAGCACGGCAAGCAGCAGCGCAGGCGCCACCTTGGCAAAGCCGACAAGGCCGCTGGCAGGCTGGTCGTCATCCTCGAACCCGGTCAGCTTAGACGAGACCGCGTGCAGGATCACCGCGCAGAGCGCGAAACCGGCGACGCCGACCATGAAGGGCGCCCAGCCCGACGTACCGAGCAGGGTCAGCGCGAATGGTCCGGCGGCGTAGCCGGCGCCCATCAGCGTGTTGAACACGCCCATCACCCGGCCGCGCCGTGATGGCGGCGCCAGCGACAGTGCCCACACCTCGCCGAGGATGTAGAGCGGGTTGATGACGACGCCGATGATGAAGCGGATGACGAACCAGGCCACCCAGTCCTGCAGATAGCCGATACCCAGGAAGCAGAGCGCGCCGATCAGCGAGCAGCCGACCGCCAGATTGCGTGCACCGACAAGCCGCACAGCCGCGGGCACGAAAGAAGCCGAAAGGATCAGCCCGAGCGGCATCATCGCCGCCGACAAGCCGATCAGCGCTGGCGACATGCCTTGTTTCTGCATCAGCAGCGTGAACAGCGGCGAACTCAACCCCTGCGCCGCGCCGAACATCGCAAGTGCCGCGGTGACGCCGGCAAGCGCTGCCCACTGCGTTCCTGCTTCGCCTTCGTTCGAGCCGGTCGCAACCATGCTGCCATCCATGTGAATTGCTGGCCATCCGGCCGGCAAGCCCAACTAGCTACTGGTTCGATCCAGGCAAAGGAAGGGCCGCCCGGCGAAATCCGCTTGCGCCAACGAGGCGGCGGGATCAGGCCGATGTCGTGGCCGCGCAACTGCCGTTCCGGCATGTCGCTTCCCTCGCCCTAGTGGTCGCCGCCTCCGCAATGGCTGGACAGCCGCCGGTCCATTATGCCGCCCGCTATCGCATCCTACGAGGACCATCATGACCGCCGCCTTACAACCCTTGGAACCGGCATTGGCCACTGACCGCGCCCGCCGCGGCGGCCGCGCCGGAAAGCGCGCCGGCGGCTCGGCCGCGTTCGAGCAGCCGGCTTTCCGCCAGCTGAAAAACCCGCTGACGCCGACTAGGCTGGTCTCCGACGACGAGCTGGAATCGATCCACCTCGCCTCCCTGCGCGTGCTCAGGGAAATCGGCGTCGACGTGCTGCATGACGAGGCCCGCAGCATCATGAAGGCGCATGGCGCCGATGTGCGTGACGGCAGCGAGCGGGTGCGCTTCGACAGCGACATGATCCTCGAACTGGTGTCGCACTGCCCGTCGGAGTTCACCATCCATGCCCGCAATCCAGCGCACAATGTGCGCTTTGGCGGCAACAATGTGATCATCTCGATGATGGCGTCGGCGCCCAATTGCTCCGACATCGATCGCGGCCGCCGGCCCGGCAACCAGCAGGACTACCGCAATTTCTTAAAGCTCGCGCAGATGCACAACATCCTGAACTGCACGGGCGGCTACCCGGTCGAGCCGACCGATATCCATCCGTCCGTCCGCCACCTCGAATGCATCCGCGATCTCAGCGTGCTCACCGACAAGGTGTTCCACATCTATTCGCTCGGCAAGGAACGCAATGTCGACGGCATCGAGATCGCCAGGATCGCGCGCGGCATCAGCCACGAGCAGATGCTGGAAGAGCCGTCCGTCTTCACCATCATCAACACGAATTCGCCGCTCAAACTCGACGTGCCGATGATGGAAGGCATCATCCAGATGTCGAGCAAGGGCCAGGTCGTCGTCGTGACGCCGTTCACCCTGTCGGGCGCCATGGCGCCTGTCACCATCGCCGGCGCACTGGTGCAGCAGAACGCCGAGGCGCTTGCCGGCATCGCCTTCGCCCAGATGGTGCGCAAGGGCGCACCCGTCGGCTATGGCGGCTTCACCTCCAATGTCGACATGAAGTCCGGTTCGCCGGCGTTCGGCACGCCGGAATACATGAAGGCGCAGCTCGTCGGCGGCCAGCTTGCCCGCCGCTACAACATTCCCTACCGCACCTCCAACACCTGCGCCGCCAACACGGTCGACGCACAGGCGGCTTATGAAAGCGTGTTCTCGCTGTGGGGCGCCATCCAGGGCGGCGGCAATCTGATGATGCATGCCGCCGGCTGGCTCGAAGGCGGCCTGCGCTGCTCCTACGAGAAGACCATCCTGGACATCGACCTGCTGCAGATGGTGGCCGAATTCCTGACCCCCCTCGATCTTTCCGACGAGGCACTCGGCTTCGACGCCATCCAGTCGGTCGGTCCTGGCGGCCATTTCTTCGGCACCCAGCACACGCAGGACCGCTACAAGACCGCCTTCTACTCGCCGATCCTGTCCGACTGGCGCAATTACGAGACCTGGGCGGAAGCCGGCTCGCCGACGGCGCTCGAAAAGGCCAACAAGGTCTGGAAGGAGCGGCTGGCGTCCTATGAGGAGCCTTACATGGACCCGGCCATCCGCGAGGAACTCAACGCCTTCGTCGCCAAGCGCCGGTCCGAAGGCGGCGCGCCGACCGATTTTTGATCGGCTCCCCGCCGACACCCCATCTGATTCAGTTTACGCAAAAACGGACCTATCTAGATGAAATCTCATGTAAAAGCGGTTGTCATCGGCGGCGGCGTCGTCGGCTGCTCGGTTCTCTATCATCTAGCCAAGGCCGGCTGGACCGACATCATGCTGATCGAGCGCTCGGAGCTCACCTCCGGCTCGTCCTGGCACGCCGCGGGCGGCTTCCACACGCTGAACGGCGACCCCAACGTCGCCAAGCTGCAGGCCTATACGGTGCAGCTCTACAAGGAGATCGAGGAAATATCCGGCCAGTCCTGCTCCCTGCACCTGACCGGCGGCGTGATGATGGCCGACACGCCCGAGCGCATGGACTTCCTGCGACTGGCCCACGCCAAGGGCCGCTATCTCGGCATGGACACCGAGCTGATCACCCCCTCCGAGGCCAAGGCGATGTTCCCGCTGATGGACGAGACCAACTTCGTCGGCGCCATGTGGGATCCGGTGGAAGGCCATCTCGATCCGTCGGGCACCACCATCGCCTACTCCAAGGCGGCGAAAAAACTCGGCGCCGAGATCGTGCTGCGCAACCGCGTTGTGGAACTGACACAGGAGGTCGACGGCACCTGGAACGTCGTCACCGAACAAGGCACGGTGAAGGCCGAGCATGTCGTCAATTGCGGCGGCCTGTGGGCGCGCGAGATCGGCCGCATGGTCGGCGTCGAACTGCCGGTGCTGGCCATGGAGCACATGTATCTGCTGACCGAGCCGATGCCGGAGGTCGAGGAATTCAACAAGTCTACCGGCCGCGAAATGATCGGCGTGCTCGATTTCAAGGGCGAGATCTACACCCGCCAGGAGCGCAACGGCATCCTGCTCGGCACCTATGAGAAGGCCTGCAAGCCGTGGTCGCCGGTCAACACGCCGTGGGATTTCGGCCATGAATTGTTGCCGCCGGACCTCGACCGCATCGCGCCGTCGCTGGAAATCGGCTTCAAGCATTTCCCCGGCATCGAGAAAGCCGGCATCAAGCAGATCATCAACGGCCCCTTCACCTTCGCGCTCGACGGCAACCCGCTGGTCGGCCCGGTGCAGGGCCTGACCAATTTCTGGTGCGCCTGCGCCGTCATGGCCGGCTTCAGCCAGGGCGGCGGCGTCGGCCTCGCACTGTCGAACTGGATGGTGCATGGCGATCCCGGCTTCGACGTCTGGGGCATGGATGTCACCCGCTTCGGCGAATGGGCCGGCCTGCGCTACACCAACGCCAAGGTGCGCGAAAACTATTCGCGCCGCTTCTCCATCCGCTTCCCCAATGAGGAACTCCCGGCAGCACGCCCGGCGCAGACGACACCGCTCTACGACACGATGCTGGCCAACAATGCCGTCATGGGCGACAGCTGGGGACTTGAGACGCCGCTCTGGTTCGCACCTGAAGGCAAGGAACCCAGGGATATCGTCTCCTTCCACCGCTCCAACGATTTTGGGCCGATCGGCGAGGAAGTGCGCGCCACGCGTGAGCGTGTCGGTGTCACCGAGATCGCCAATTTTGCCAAATACGAAGTCTCGGGACCCGCGGCCGAGGATTTCCTCAACCGGTTGATGACCAACCGCATGCCGAAGACCCGCCGCATCGTGCTGACGCCGATGCTCAACGAATTCGGCAAGCTGATCGGCGACTTCACCATCGCCAAGGCGGCAGAAGACCGCTTCATGATCTGGGGTTCCTCGGCGGCGCAGAAATACCACATGCGCTGGTTCGAGAAGCATCTACCGAAGGACGGAACGGTGCGCATCCACCGCTTCGACCAGACGCTGGTCGGCCTGTCCATCGCAGGGCCGAAGTCACGTGAATTGCTGCAGAAGTTGGTCGATGTCGATGTCTCGACAAAAGCCTTCCGCTTCATGGATTTCCGCGAGATGGCGGTTGGCGGGGCGCCTTGCATGGTCAACCGCATCACCTACACCGGCGACCTCGGCTATGAAATCTGGATGGCACCGGCCTACGAGCGCCTGGTTTACAAAGCGATCAAGGACGCCGGCGAGGAATTCGGCCTTGTCGATTTCGGCATGCGCGCGCTGCTCTCCATGCGCCTCGAAAAAAATTTTCCGACCTGGTTCCGCGAGTTGCGGCCGATCTATGGACCGTTCGAAGGCGCGATGGACCGCTTCATCAAGCTCGAGAAGAACGACTTCATCGGCCGCGAGGCCGCTGCCAAGGAACAGGCCGAGGGCCCAAAGCTGCGCCGCGTCTCCTTCATCGTCGATGCCACCGACGCCGATGTCATGGGCGATGAGCCGATCTGGGCCAAGGTCAGCAAGGACTATGGCACGGTTGAAAAGCCGCATGGTTATGGCGCGCCCCGCTTCGACGAGGGCGGCAAGGAAATACGTGGCTCCAAGGCTACCGAAGGCGCTTCCGCCGTGCGGGGTATCGTCGACGGTGACTGGCGCGTGGTCGGCTGGGTCACGTCAGGCGGCTATGCGCATTATGTGCAGAAGTCGATGGCGCAGGGCTACGTCCCCGCAGCGCTTGCCGAGGACGAAAGTGCCGGGCTGTTCGAGATCGAGATCCTCGGTCACCGGCGCCCGGCCCGCATCAATGTCGAAGCGCCCTTCGATCCGAGCGGCGAGAAGATGCGGACCTGAGTTTCGACCATGGACAACGCGGGGCCGAAGGGCAGCTTTGGCCGGCATCGCAAGATCATGCCGTTCGAAGCCGACTCGATCGAAGCCTTGCGCGACGCCTCCCGCCAGAAGGCGGCTTCGCTCAACCAGCATGTGCTGGGCTACGGTGCGCAGGCCGAGGCTGAATGGGCCGCGGCGGGCATTGCCGCGCCCGATCTGGCGGCGATGCGCCAATACCGGCTGGAGCGCATCCGCGCCGAGCTGAGGCGCCGCGGCTATGCCGGCGCCGTGCTCTACGATCCCGTCAACATCCGCTACGCCACCGACTCGACCAACATGCAGCTGTGGGTGGCGCACAACCCGACGCGGCATTGCTTTGTCGCCACCGACGGGCCGGTGGTGCTGTTCGACTATTTCTCCTGCGAGCATTTGTCCGACCATTCCGGCGTCGTCGACGAAGTGCGACCGGCAGTGTCGTGGATGTATCTCTATGGCGGTGAGTTGACCGAGCAAAAGGTCCGCCGCTGGGCCGCAGGAATAGCCGATCTGGTGAAAGAGCATGGCGGCGGCAACAGCCGCATCGCCGTCGACCATATCAATCCGGAAGGCGTCGAGGAGCTGGCTCGCCTCGGCATTTCCATCGGCAATGGCGAAGCGTTGATGGAGAACGCGCGGCTGATCAAATCGCCGGACGAGATCCTCGCCATGCGCCGCGCGATCGTCGCCTGCGAGGCGGCGATGGGCGAGATGGAACAAGCGCTGAAGCCGGGGATTTCCGAAAACGAATTGTGGGCGGAACTGCACCGCGGCAACATCGCGCGCGGCGGCGAATGGATCGAGACGCGACTGCTGACGTCAGGCCCGCGCACCAATCCATGGTTCCAGGAATGCTCGTCGCGCAAGATCGAGGCTGGCGATCTCGTCGCCTTCGACACCGACCTGATCGGCCCCTACGGCTTCTGCGCCGACCTGTCGCGCACATGGCTGTGCGGCGATGGAAAGCCGACCAGCGAACCCAGCGAACAGCGCGACCTGTTCCGCATCGCTGCCGACCAGATCGGGCACAACACGGCACTGATGCAGCCAGGCATCTCGTTTCGCGACCTCGTCGAACGCTCGGCGGTGCCGCCCCGCGACTGCTTCCCGACGCGCTACGGCGTGCTCTATCACGGCGTCGGCTTGGCCGATGAATACCCGACCTTGCCGCATGCCGGCGACTGGACATCGGACACTCCGGACGGCGTGCTGGAACCGGGCATGGTGCTGTGCGTGGAAAGCTATATCGGCAGGCTTGGCGGGCGCGAAGGCGTCAAGATCGAGGAACAGATACTGATCACCGAGACGGGCAACGAACAGCTCTCAACCTACCCGTTGGATAAGATACTGCTCGGCTAGCCCGGCGATGGCCTCGCGCAACGCCCCAACCGTCTTTTCCGGTGTCCCTGCGGCGGTGATGTAGGGCAGGCCTTTGCGCCGTCCGGTCCAGCCAAGGACCGCCACCTTTTTCGCCGCCGGCTCGAAGCGTTGCGCCAGCGCCCAGCTCTTGCAGTCGATGGCCGCTATATCGGCCTTGCCCTCTGCAATTGCGACGATCGAGGAACGGTGCCCACCGCTTTCGCTGCGCGAGGCAAAGAGGTCAAGGCTCTCGCCCATCGCCTCCAGGTCGCGCGTCAAACCGAGGAACCCCGACATCGAATCGAGGCTGTTGAAGGTGAAGCGCTTGCCGCGGATCCGATCGAGTGGGATCAGCGGGCTGCCGTCATTGGGCGAGGCAACCGACGGCGCGCCATCCGCCAGCATGACGATGGCGCTGGAATAGAGCTCGCCCTGCCCGCCTTCGTAGGCGTCGTAGCTTGGCTGGGCAACCACCTGCACATGCCTGGACAGGCCGAGTTCCATCGGCCCCCAGCAGGTCTGCGCGAACAGCAGCGCCGGGTGCAGCCACAGTCTGTGAAAATCGAGTTCGTCCGGCGGCAAGGTCACTGGATCGGGTGCGATCAATGCACCGGCAGCATCACGAATACCGCCCGGCACCGGCGGCAGGTCTCCATTGCGCCGCACGATGGTTTGCGGTGCGTCGATACCCTTTTGCCGAAACGCGTCGCGCAACAGCATCCATTGCGCGTCGACCTCGCCGCGCATTTCGGGCCAGTCATACATCGGCAACGCCGCAACCAATTCACTCATGCCGATATCAAATCATCATGTCTGGAAAAATGATCGCAAAAACGCGGCGCCCAATCAGAATTGGCCGACACGGATTCCGGGTAGACCGGAATTATTCCTTCGGCGGCTCTGCGGGAACCGGCGCACTGCCGAGTCCGCTGATGCTGCGCGCCCTGATGCGCGGCTTGAAGGCCCTGCCCGGCTCGGCTTGACGCCGCAGCACCGGGTGCACGATCGGCTCCTTCGCCTTGAACGCGTAGGCTTTGATCAGCGCGAAATAGTTAGGATAGGCATAGCCATTGTTCATCCGCAGCCATTCCTCACGGCGGTCGCGAAACAGCTTGGGCAGCTTGTACCAGGCCACGGTCGGGGTCTTGTGATGGACGAAGTGCAGATTGTTGTTGAGGAACAGGAACGACAGCGGCGAGCGCTCGACGATCACCGTGCGGCCTTCCGGATGTTCCGACCATTGATGCTCGGCGAAAGTACGGATCGAGATCAGCGACTGGCCGAGCCAGACCGGCACCAGAATGTAAAGCCACAGCGGGATGCCGAAGCCGAACTGCACGATCGGCATCACGACGGCAAGGCCGATCGCATGCAGCAGCCAGGCCTTGCGGATCGCCTTGTCACCGGCGATCACCTGCTTGGCATCGTCGATGAAGAAGCCGACGCAGGACAGCCACGGGCCAAGCACGAAGCGGCCGGCCATGGTGTTGTTGATCTTGAGTAGGAATTTCATCGTCGGCGGCAGTTCGTCGTGCTGCCAGAGCGCCTGATAATAGCTTTCCGGATCGTCCAGCGGGTCCGTCAGCCGCTCGTCGGCGTGGTGGCGCAGATGAATGGTCTTGAAGCGGCGGAATGGCCAGACCAGACCGATCGGCAGGAACACGAAGGCTTCATTGACCCGCGCGTTGCGTGTCGGATGACCGTGCAGCACTTCGTGCATGATCGACGATTGCAATGCGGCGGTCAAAGCCAGGATGGCGAGCGCCAGGACGGGGTAGGATGGCCAGAGCAGGAAACCGGTGGCGAGCCAAGTTGCGTAGCAGAAGAAGGCGAGTACCACGGTCGGCCACTCTATGGCCGGTGCGCTGTGTCGCCTGATGCTCTTGCTCGTCATGCTATCGACCACTGCCCCTCAGTCGCCGGAGCCCCAATTGGCTCCTGACAACATTGTGTCAGGAGAAGTGATTCCACTCAACGAGACAAAGTACACAAACTGTTGCGATTGCGCATTTTTGACCGCACATGTTACACATTGTAAACAGGCTTAGGGATTCATTTACGCCTGAGGTGCGCTCGGAAGCGATTCGGCGCAAATTTTTCCTCAATCGAGGTTGAGCACGCACATGGACAAGCGCGACCTGTCGACGATCTTCCGCGAGCGCCTGAAAACACTCTTGACACGCTCCGACCTCAACCAGTCGGCCTTCGCGACCGCGGTCGGCATCGACCGTTCGGCGCTGTCGCAGCTGCTGTCGGGCGCCTCGACGCGCCTGCCCCGAGCGGAAACGCTGCTCAACATCGCCGCCGAGTTCAAGGTGTCGCTCGATTGGCTTCTCGGCCTCAGCCAGGACGAGGGTCTCACCGGCGAAATCCGCGAGAGCCTGGAGATAGAAGAGGCACCGGACGGCTTCGACCGCACGCTGCTGGCCAAATGGCATGCCGAGGCGGCCGGCACCAAGATCCGCTACGTACCGGCCGGCATTCCCGACCTTCTGCGCACCGAAGCATTGGTCGACTACGAAGCCGGCATCACCAACAAGAGCCGCCTCGCCCAGGCCGGCGAAACGCAATACCGCATCGACTACAACAGGCGGCCGGAAACCGACATGGAAGTCTGCATGCCGCGCCATACGCTGGAGATTTTCGCCCGCGGCCTGGGTGTCTGGGACCGTTTCCCGGAAGCCGACCGCCGCGCCCAATTGCTGCACATGGCGACGCTGCTCGACGACCTCTACCCCACCTTCCGGCTGTTTCTCTATGACGGGCGGATGCGCTATTCGATCCCCTACACCATCTTCGGCCCCTATCGCGCCGCCATTTATGTCGGCGACATGTATCTGGTGCTCAACGCCACCCAGCCGATCCAGACGCTGATCCAGCATTTCGACAATCTGATCCGCGCCGCCGACATCAACGCGCACGAGGCGTCCGGCTTCGCGCACAGGCTGGCCGGCATGTCGTTCCCAACAGGCACTGTCTGATCTCTGGCAATCATGGTCCTCTGGTGGAGCCTCGTCCCGACCACGCCATTTCCATTTTTGAAGGACAGTTCATGCCCGATCCGCGCCGCATCGTCGTTCCTCCCCAGTCGGGCCGCGCCATCCGCGTCTCTCGAGGCGACCTCATCCGCATCATCGATCCCAAAGGACAGCAGGTTTCCGATCTCTGGGCTTTCAGCACCGACCCGGCGCTTGACTGGCTGAGCACCTCGCAGACCCGTGACATCACCGAGCGGCTTTTTCCCGCAATCGGCGACAGTTTCTTCAGTGCCGCCGCCAAGCCGATGCTGACGCTGGTCGAAGATGGCTCGCCGGGTCCGCACGACATGCTTTACCCCGCTTGCGACAGCGCGCTTTATGAGCGCGCCGGATTTCCCAATCATCCGAACTGCCGGGACAATCTGATGCAGGCGCTGGCCACAGAGGGCATATCGCTGCCTTTCGCCCCCGATCCGGTCGATCTCTTTCAGAACTCCTTGCCGGAACCCGACGGTCGGCTGGTGGTTTCCGCGTCGATCAACCCGCCGGGCGGCTATGTGACGTTGCGCGCCGAACAGGACCTCCTGCTGGTGGTCACCGCTTGCTCGGTTGACTACTATCCAACCAATGGCGGGGTCTGCACCGAAATCCACGTCGAGGTCACCTCGACACGGTGAGGAAACGCCTCCGATCCGGTGTCGGCATCGCTCCAAAATCGTTGACTACACATAAAGACTTCTTTATATCCTTATTCGACTTCGAAACATGAAAGCCAATCCGATGACGACCACGAACCCGATCGACGCTCTGCTGGCTGAAAAGGGCGTGCTGCTGGCCGATGGCGCCACCGGCACAAACCTGTTCGCCATGGGGCTGGAGGCGGGCGAGGCGCCAGAGCTGCTCAATGAGACGGCGCCCGACACCATCACCAGCCTGCATCAGAATTTCGTCGATGCCGGCGCCGACATCATCCTCACCAACTCGTTCGGCGGCACCCGTCACCGCTTGAAGCTGCACCATGCGCAGGATCGCGTGCACGCGTTGAACAAACGCGCCGCTGAGCTTGCGCGTGCGGTCGCCGGCAAGGCCGGCCGCAAGGTCATCGTCGCCGGCTCGGTCGGCCCGACCGGCGAATTGCTGGTGCCGCTGGGCGCCATGACCTATGACGAGGCGGTCGACGCCTTCGCCGAGCAGATCGAAGGCCTCAAGGAAGGCGGCGCCGAAGTCGCCTGGATCGAGACGATGTCGGCTCCAGACGAGATCCGCGCCGCCGCCGAGGCTGCCATCCGCGTCGGCCTGCCCTACACCTACACCGGTTCCTTCGACACCGCCGGCCGCACCATGATGGGCCTGCTGCCCAGGGATATTCACGGCGTCACCGACGGGCTTTCGCAGGCGCCGCTCGGCGTCGGCGCCAATTGCGGTGTCGGCGCGTCCGACATCCTGGCCTCGCTGCTCGACATGACCGAGGCGAAGCCGGAAGCGACGGTGATCGTCAAGGGCAATTGCGGCATTCCCGAATTCCGCGGCACCGAAATCCATTATTCCGGCACGCCCGAACTGATGGCCGATTATGTGCGCCTCGCCGTCGATGGCGGCGCCAAGATTATCGGCGGCTGCTGCGGCACCTCGTTCCAGCACCTTGCCGCCATGCGCAAGGCGCTCGACGCGCACACCAAGTCGGATCGTCCAACGGTTGCGGCGATCGTCGAGCGCATTGGTCCGATGCGCAACAAGGTCGCGACGGAAAACACCGCCGAGACCAGCGAAGCCCGGCGCGAGCGCCGCCGCAGCCGGGCCTGACCTCATCGATTTCGGTTATTCGCTGTTGTCGGCGTAGCTCGACTGCGCCGACTTGAAGTCGACCACATTGTCGCCGCGCATCGTCATCAGCGCGCCTGAAGCGCTGGGGTCGGTGATCTGTTCCAGCATGATGCGGAAGCGGTCGTTGGTCAGCGCCGACAGGGCGGTGTGGCGCGCCTGTGCGACATCGTCACTGATACGCCTGGATTCCGATGATGGGGCCGATGAAACCGCCGAGGCGTCTGGCGCTGGGGGTATCGAGTTGGCGATAGTCCTGATCTGCAATTTCGGCTCCCTCAAGCCCAGTACACCTGTCCTGCGTAACAAGGAGGGGGTTGCGATCCCGTACCGGAAATGCGGCGCAATTTAACGACCCGGAAAACGCTCCGAAAAAAGGCCGGCAAGGGAAGGAATCCCTCGCCGGCCTGCCTCACCCGCCCGCGGTCGGTTTCCCCTGTCAGAACGATCCCATCTGAAAGAAACCGGCCGTCATCACCACTACCGATTACCACCCAGCGCCGAGGCAAGGCGCACAAGCGAGAGGAACTCGGACCTGTACCCAAACGGGTCGGCTCCTCGAGCGGCAGTGGCGATCTCCATGATCTTGTCGTAACCGAACTTCGCGGTCGCATCCTCGTCGCGCAGCTTCTGGCCGAAGGCGGCGACCGCGACGGAGAAGCGCTGGTCGGTGCTGGCCTGGTCGAAGGACGAGATCTCGTTGGCCGAGGTCACCGGCGTGGTGATCAGCTTCGAGACGTCTTCATTCGGCAGCTTGTAGCGGATCTTGACGAAGGCATATTCGTCCGCATTGGCGACGCCGCCATTGTCCACCGACGCCTGGCCATAACGCAGTTGGTCGATCTGCTCGCCACCACTGCCCTTGGGCGTGATCTCGTAGATCGCGGTGACCGAGTGGCCCGAACCGATATCGCCGGCATCGACGCGGTCATTGTTGAAATCCTCGCGGTTCAAGGCGCGGGTCTCGTAGCCGATCAGGCGATATTCCGAGACCTTGTTCGGGTTGAACTCGACCTGGATCTTGACGTCCTTTGCGATGGTGAACAACGTCGACGAGGCATCCTCGACCAGCACCTTTTCAGCCTCGGCCAGCGTATCGATATAGGCGGCGGTGCCGTTGCCGTTCTGGGCAATGGTTTGCATCATCTGGTCGTTCAGATTGCCGCGGCCGAAGCCGAACACCGACAGGAAAACGCCGGTCTTGCGCTCGCTTTCGATCAGCCGCTTGAGGTCGTCGTCATCGGTCTGGCCGACATTGAAGTCGCCGTCGGTAGCAAGCATCACGCGGTTGACGCCGTCCTTGACGAAGGATTTTTGCGCCAGCCTGTAGGCTTCCTTGATGCCCGCCTCGCCGGCCGTGCTGCCACCGGGCGTCAGATTGTCGATGGCACTGAGGATCTTGTCCTTTTCGGACGCCTTGGTCGGCTCCAGGACTGTGCCGGCGTCACCGGCATAGGTGACGATCGAGATGGTGTCGTCCGCCTTCAGCTTGCTGACCAGCAGCCGGAAAGCCGACTTGAGCAGCGGCAGCTTGTCCGGCTCGTCCATCGAGCCCGAGACATCGATCAGGAAGACCAGATTGGCCTTCGGCTGCTCGGTCGGCTTGACGTCAAAACCCTTGATGGCGACATGCATCAGCCTGGTCTGCGTGTTCCACGGCGTCGGCATGACGCTGACGGTCGAGTTGAACGGTGTCGAGGCCGACTCCGGACCCTTCCAGTCATAGGGGAAGTAGTTGATCATCTCCTCGACGCGAACAGTATCGGCCTGCGGCAGGGTGCCCTGCTTCAGCGAGCCGCGCACGAAGGAATAGGAGGCAGTGTCGACGTCGATCGAGAAGGTCGAGACCGGATCCTCGAGTGCCGCATGCACCGGATTGGTCTTGAAATCCTCGATGCGGTCGCGGTTTTCCGGTTGCGGCTGCATCTGGTCGGCCGGCAAGATCGACGGCTGCTGCGGCGCCATCAGCTTGGATTCGGCCGGCATGCGGGCTCGCGAGGTGCTGGGTACACTTGCAGCGCCATCCAGCGCGAATTCACCTGTCGGTGCCGGTGGCGCAGGCTCGGCCAGCACACCGCGCTCCAGCGCATTTTGTTGTGCCGCGCCGCCAGCAACGGTCGATTCGGATTTCTGCGGCGAGGCCGGCGCCACAAGCGCATCGGTCGCGCCGCGGCTTTCCACATCCGCGTCTGCCTTCTTGTCCTTCTCCAACTCGCCGCGAGCCGGCTTCGGTTCGGCGGTCGTCGGCTTCACCGTCGCTGGCTTATCGGCCAGCGTCTCGGTGATTTTCTCGTCGCCGCCGAATTTGGGCGGCTGTTCCCTCAGCAGATGGAAGGTGGCGTATCCGGCGATCGGCAGGGCGACGAGCCCGGCAAGGGCCGGCGTGGCAATGAGTTTCTTTTGCATGATCTCGCTCCAGAGCTTTTGTGCTCGCTCTGTGAGACGAAGCCCGCCAATCGATCCTTGGGTGACAGCAGAAATATTTTCCTGATCATAGGCGCGCAGGGCGGCCTCGAAGGCACGTGCCTTGGCGTCCTGGGCGGGCGCCGGCGCCGCTATATCGCGCAGTCTGTTGAGTTCGTTGTCGTCGACCATGGTCACACTTCCCCGGCCGCGCGCATCAGCGTCTTCAGCCGTTTCTTCGCTTCATGGATGTGCCAGGAAACCGTCGTCTCCGACATCGCCATCGCCTCGGCGGCGGCCGCATGGCTCAGGCCCTCGCCATAGACCAAAAGCACGGCGTCGCGCTGCTTGTCCGGCAATCGCCGGACGGCTGCCCACAGCGCTTCGGCAGGGTCTTCCGGTTCGACCGACGCCTCGCCCGAGATCAGTGCATGGACGCCATAGGCCTCGGTCTTGACGGTCTCGCGGGCGGACTTTCGCATCATGTCGCGCGCGGCGTTCAGGGTCACGGAATAGAGCCATGTGGTGAAAGCGCCGCCGCCGCGATAGTCGCGGATCGCCTTGCCGAGCCTGACGCAGACTTCCTGGGCGATGTCTTCGGCATCGGCCTTCCTGCCGCACCAGCGATAGGCAGCGCGATAGACGAAGTCATAGTGCCTTTCCAGCAATGTGCTGAAGGCCCCCCTGTCTCCGCCCTTCGCCCGCCCGATCAGTTCGGCGTCGGAGGCTTCGCTTTCATCCAGCATCATCGCCATCATTTGCCTGTTGGACGAAGGCTAATGGCTAATCCTTGGGGCAATGGAAAGATTTTTTTGGAAACCGCCGGATCGTGACCGCCGGCACCCCGCTTGACACATCCATATCTCGGCGGTTATACGTCAATCAATAGCCACCGGGTTATCGATCCAAAATGAACAACGCTCACGATGTCCTCTTCAGAACACTCTCCGATCCGACGCGTCGTGCGATCTTCGAGCGCCTGTGCCGGCAAGGCGAGCAGACGGTCGGCGCCCTGACGGCTCAGTCGGGGGTCTCCCAACCTGCGGTGTCGAAGCATCTCGGCGTACTCAGGCAGGCCGGGCTGGTGCGCAACCGCCATCAAGGACGGCAGACCCATTATAGCGCCCAGCTCGCAGCACTTTCCCCGCTGACCGACTGGACGAACCAGATGAATGCATTCTGGCAGAGCCGGTTCGACGACCTCGAAAATTTGCTCAAAAGAATGGATCAATGACCAACATCGCGACCGAAACGCGCTCCGTCGTCGTCGAACGTGAGATCCCCTATCCGCCGGAGAAAATCTGGCGCGCGCTGACCCAACCGCATCTGATCGAGGAATGGCTGATGAAGAACGACTTCAAGCCAGTCGTGGACCACCGTTTCAATCTGCGAAAGGAACCGCAACCCGACGTGAGCATTGTTGTCGACTGCCAGGTAACAGCCGTCGAGCTGAACAAGACACTGTCCTACACGTGGCAGGCCTATGGCCTCGAGAGTGTCGTCACCTGGACTCTCATGCCGACCAGCACGGGAACCCTGTTGCGTATGGAACAGTCCGGCTTCCGGCCGGATCAGGAGCAGGCGTATCGGGGCGCGACGAGTGGGTGGCGGCAGTACTTTACAAATCTGGGTCAGGTCCTGGCGCGGATGGATTGAACCCGCCGACATGCGGATCACGGGTCCGCTTCGGCTTGTTTTGACAGGAGGAGCTATTGGACAGGAACAAGTGGGTTCGGCAAATTCATCGCTGGCTGTCGATCATTTTTACGCTGACCGTCGTCGCCAATTTTGTCACCATGGCATTCGGCCAGCCTCCCGCCTGGGTGGTCTATTCGCCGCTCCTGCCGCTCTTCCTGCTGCTGTTCAGCGGCCTGTACATGTTCGTGCTGCCCTATGCCGCCAGGGGCCGCGGCGCGCAGCGTGCCGGCGGATAGGAGTGGGTAGAATGACCAAGACGCAGGGTCAGTCGACCAAAGCGGCACCGGTCCTGCTCTCGGGCGGCAACCCGCAAATCGCCAAGGGCGACGGCGACGCTCCGGTGCAGGCCTACATCGCTGCAATGCCGGGCTGGAAGCGTGGCCTCGGCGAGCGGCTCGACGCGCTCATCGAACACAACGTGCCCGACGTGCGCAAGGCCGTGCGCTGGAACTCGCCCTTCTACGGCGTCGAGGGCCAAGGCTGGTTCGTGAGTTTCCATGTCTTCACCCACTATTTGAAAGTGACCTTCTTCAGCGGCACGTCGTTGCGGCCGATTCCGCCTGGCGGCACGGCCAAGAGCAAGGATGTGCGCTGGATCGACATCCGCGAAGACGATCCGTTCGATGAGGCGAGGATGGTGGAATGGATCAAGCAGGCCGCGGCCCTGCCCGGCTGGATCCCGTAATGACCGACTATGACAGAGGAAAAAGAGCAATGAAGATCAAGCTGACCAGCGTGTATGTGGACAACCAGGAAAACGCACTGCGCTTCTACACCGACGTGCTGGGCTTCACCAAAAAGGCCGATTTCAGCAATGGGCCTTATCGTTGGCTGACCGTGGCCTCGGCTGAAGAGCCTGATGGAACCGAACTGCAGCTCGCGCTCAACGACAACCCGGCCGCCAAGTCCTATCAGGAAGCCATCTTCCAGCAGGGTCAGCCCGCGGTCATGTTCTTCACCGACGACGTCAAGGGCGACTACGAGCGCATCAAGGCGAAGGGTGGCGCGTTTATCAAACCGCCGACCGAGGTGACCGGCTCGACCATCGCCCAGTTGAACGACAGCTGCGGCAACCTCATTCAGATCACCCAGCTGGCGCGCTGGTAACGGGCGACGGTGAAACGCGTCGAGGCACAGGAGACACCCAATGAACCCATCCGAACAGATCGACCAACTGATCGCCGGCCTCACCGATTGGCGCGGCGATACGCTCGGCGGCATCCGCAAGACCATCCTTGCAGCCGACCCGGACATCGTCGAGGAGTGGAAGTGGATGGGCAGCCCGGTATGGTGCCTCGACGGGAACATCGTGGTCGGCAACGCCCACAAGGACAAGGTGAAGCTGACCTTTTCCCATGGCGCCAGCCTGCCGGACCCCGACAATCTGTTCAACAATGGTTTTGGCGGCAAGGTGTGGCGGGCAATCGACATGTTCGAGGGCGACAGGCTCAATGAGGGCGCTTTAAAAGAGCTCGTCCGTGCGGCCATCGATTACAACCACGCCAAAAAGAAGAAGAAAGCGGCTGCCGGGGCGAAGCCACGGACGCAAGTCTAGGCCGCCTGGCCTGCCACCCAGCCCGACGACCATGCCCACTGGAAATTATAGCCACCCAGCCAACCCGTGACATCGACGACTTCGCCGATGAAAAACAGGCCCGGCACGGACTTCGCCTGCATCGTCTTCTGGTCCAGCCCGTTGGTGTCGACCCCACCCAGCGTCACTTCGGCGGTCCGGTAGCCCTCTGAGCCGGCAGGCTTGATGCGCCAGTCATTGACTGCGGCAGCTATGGTTTTCATCTGGGCGTCGGAAAGATCAGCAAGGTTGCCGTCGATCCCTGTGCGCTCGGCGATCGACTGCGCAAGCCGCTTCGGCAGATGATTTGCCAGCACCGTCTGTGCCGCTTGCCGCCCATTGCTTCGCTTGGCCACCCGAATGAGGTCCGCCACGTCAACTCCCGGCAGCATGGCGATGCGGATTTCATCGCCCTCGCGCCAATAGGATGAGATCTGCAGGATGGATGGCCCGCTGACGCCGCGATGCGTGAACAGCATCGCTTCGGAGAACCGCGTCTTGCCGCAGGCGACTTCCGCGTCGACGGCGTTGCCGGCCAGCGGCGCTAGCCGCTCAAGCGTGTTTGCGTCGAAGGTCAGCGGCACCAGCGCAGGCCGCGTTTCGACGATGGCAAGGCCGAACCGATCGGCAAGCTCGTAGCCGAAGCCGGTCGCGCCCATCTTTGGGATCGACTTGCCGCCGCAGGCCACGACCAGCGACTGGCAAGTAACCAAGCCTGTGGAGAGGGTGAGCGCAAACCCCTCCACGGTTTTGCGGACATCCTCAACACTGGCCGAGAGCGCCAGCTCCACGCCCCTGCCCTGCATTTCCGAGACCAGCATGTCGATGATCTGGCGCGCCGAGCCGTCGCAGAACAGCTGCCCAAGCGTCTTCTCGTGATAGGCAATGCGTTGGCGTTCGACGAGGGCGATGAAATCGCGCTGCGTGTAGCGACTGAGCGCCGAAATGCAGAAATGCGGATTGCCCGACAGAAAATTCTTCGGGCTGGCATGGATGTTGGTGAAATTGCACCGGCCGCCGCCGGAGATGCGGATCTTCTCGCCAGGCGCCGCCGCATGATCGAGGATCAGCACCGAACGGCCGCGCTTGGCCGCCTCCACGGCGCACATCATTCCGGCGGCACCCGCGCCGATGATCACGACATCATAAGATTGCATCAGGCTATTCGTTCCCGCTCGACCCACTCATTTGGGGCGCGCCACTTGCGCTGCCTGGTATCACTTTGGCCCGATAGTTTTCTAGCTATCCCGTCCCAGCAGCCTGGTGATCTGGGGGGTGACGATTATGGTGAACAGCCCGGGATCGCTGAAAGCCCTCGCGGACAGCATTGCCCCGTGAACCGATGCCATCAGCATCTGGGCCTCCTCCTCCGGCCGGTTGTTCAAGCGGAACAAGTCCTGTTCCATTCCAGCCCGCAGCACCGACGTAAGCCATCCCGCGAGATTTTGGAAATGGGCACGAACGCGTGACGCCACCTCTTCCGGCAGCATCTGCATCTCGCCGGCGAGCATCGCGCAGACGCAGAACGACGGCGAGGCATCGCGAATGCATGTCCGCCAATAGTTCAGATAGGACTGCAGTTGTTCAGCAGGGCTTGAGAGTTCTCCCCGGAGAGACTCCAAACCCACTTCGGCCTGCCGCCTGTAACGATCCACCAGCACCGAAACCAGCTCGGCCTTCGTCGGAAAATGATGGTGGATACTCGCCTTCCTGATGCCGATGGCAGCCGAGATATCGGCATAGCTGAACCCGTTGTAGCCTCCCGCGACGATGAGAGACTGCGCGACATCGAGAATCTTTTCTGAAGTCGAAGCCATTGATTTCATATCGCCGCCTACCTTCTGGTAGGCGAACTGTCAAGGTTGCATCGTTCCCGATTCTCACAGGGAGGTGTTCCGGACATTGGGTTGACTTAGGGGTTTTGTCTACCTACTAATAGGTAGATAGCAACAAGGAATCTGCCGATGCAAAACCAATCTTTCACCCGGTCCGGATGGCTACGATCCTATTATTTCGCACGCGCCATATTTTCTATCGCCTGGGTTGCTGCCGCCATTCTATTCAACGGGCAACCCGGTCCCACCGCGTTTCTGCTCGTGATCTACCCGGCATGGGACGCTCTCGCCAATCTGGTTGACGCCAGGGTAAATGGCGGCCTGAAGGCCAACTCGTCCCAGGCTTTGAATGTCGTGGTCAGCACGATAACGGCGCTCGCCGTCATCGTGGCGGTTAACAACAGCATGTATGCCGTTCTGGCCGTGTTTGGGGTTTGGGCGATCCTCTCGGGTCTACTGCAGCTGAATACGGGAGCAAGGCGTTGGCGCTACCATGGCGCACAATGGCCGATGATCCTGAGTGGTGCGCAGTCGGCCCTCGCCGGCGGCTTCATGATCAGCCGATCCCTCGGCACGGCTGCGCCGACGATTCTGGACATCGCCCCTTATGCCGGGTTCGGCGCGTTTTACTTTCTGCTTTCCGCAATTTGGCTTGTCGTAGCAGCCTATCGCAAGGCAAACGCCTAGGCGCAGCCTGATCCGGCGGCGGCAAGGTGAACAGTCATCTGCCGCCGTCGAAAGGGCAAGCATCGCTCACTCTTCGGCGCATCGGCTGCCGTTCTGGTTCAAAGACGCGTAGCGTCCTGCTCAGAGTCGACCTGTGTGCGATCAGTGCGCAGTGACTCCTGCCTTAAATCAGCGTCTCTGCGAACAGCGTCGTCAATCGCTTCCAGTGGCGTTCGGCACCCGCGGCGTTGAAAACGCTATGATCGGGCACGCACCAGCCATGCGCCATCCCGGCATAGTTCTCGATGACATGATCGACTTCCGCAACCCTGAGCGCCTCGGCCAGCCGCGCCGACTGTTCCGGCGGGAAACTCCTGTCGACACCCGACATGCCGACATAGACGCGCGCCTTGATGGAGGCTGCCTTGCGATGCGGGCTGTCGGCGGCGTCGCTGGCCAGATTGCCGCCATGGAAGCTTGCGGCCGCCCTTATCCTGTCGGGATAGTTAGCGGCGGCGTTCAACGCCCGGCCGCCACCCATGCAATATCCCACCGTGCCAATCGGCCCGGTGATGCCCTCGGCAGCAAGCGCGTCGAGGAACGCACCGCTGTCGCTAATGGTCATCTCCTGTGTCGTGCCGGTGACCAGCGCCATCAGCGGGATTTTGGTCTTTTCCTCGGCGAAGGCGGTCTTGGCGTCGAACGGCCCGTAGGGCGCATTGCGGTAGAATAGGTCGGGCACCAGCACCGCATAGCCTTCATTCGCGAGCCGCTCGGCCATACCGTCGAGCGCCGGCCGCGGACCGAAGGCGTCCTGATAGAGAATGACGCCGGCCTTGGCAGGAGATGCGTTTGCCGAGTGGAAAAGCCCGGCATTGGCAACACCATCCCTGGTCTTGATCTGAAGGTCGTGTTTCGTCATCGCCCGCTCCGTTCGACTGATGCGCGATACATATCCGCGCAAGGCCATACGGCAAGGCATTCCCGGGGCGTGGCAGTCAACATTTCGTGCAGGATTGCGGACGCTATTGCTCGCCCTCGCGCACGGTCCGCGCGCCGACATGCAGCGCACGGCCGGCACCAAGCCCCATGATGGCTACGCCAAGCCCGAGCGCGACGAACAGGAACGCCGTTCCCGAAAAACTGCCGGTCCAGTCGCGGATCAGGCCCACCAGCAGCGGGCCGAATGCCGCCAGCACATAGCCGACGCCTTGCGCCATGCCTGAAAGATGCGCGGCGACATGCGAATCCGGCGAACGCAGCACGATCAAGCTCATGGCAGCAGCGATCAGGCCACCCTGCCCGATGCCTTGCAGGATTGCCCAGAACAGCACCGTCGAGGTCGGCGCAAAGAGAATGCCGAGCAGCGCGATCACCGCGGTGGCAACGAGCGCCACATTGATGCCGCGCTGGTCCTTCAACCGCATCGCGAAGGACGGCACGGCAAGGCACGTGATGACCTGCGCCATCACTGACACCGAAACCATGGCGCCAGCGGTGGCCGCATCGAAGCCACGCTCGCGCAGGATCGGCGCCAGCCAGCCGAAGATGCAATAGGCGAGCGCCGACTGCAGCCCCATGAACAGCGTCACCTGCCAGGCAAGGCGATCGCGCCAAAGCCCGACGACGCGAAAGCCTTGATGGCTCACTTGCCGCCGGCTGCCCAGCGCCTGCGGAATCCAGATCAGCAACACAATCAGGGTCGGCACCGCCCAGGCAGCAAGTGCTCCGGACCATGAACCGGTGACAAAATGCTCGATCGGCAGCGTGAAGCCCGCGGCGGCAGCCGAACCGGCGCAGAGCGCCATGGTGTAGAGCCCGGTCATGACGGCGGCCCTGTCGGCGAAATCGCGCTTCACCAGGCCTGGCAGCAGCACATTGCCGATGGCAATGGCGCCGCCTGCCAGGAAGGTCGCGACAAACAGCAGGGGAACCGTACCGAACCAGCGCAGGCCGGTTCCCAGCACCAGCAAGGCGAGCGCCCCGAGCAAGGTGCGCTCGGCTCCATAGCGCTGCGCAAGCCTTGGCGCGAAGGGCGCGAACAGGCCGAGGCACAGGACGGGCAGCGTCGTCAGCAGGCTGGCGCCCGTCGTCGACAGCCCGGTTGCCTGCATCACCTCGGGCAACAGCACCGACAGGCTCGAAAACAGCGGCCGCAGACTGAAGGCGATCAGCACAAGGCTCGCGCCAAGCACAATGCGCGCCGCACGGCTGCGCAGTTCAGGCGGCTGCGGCACGGGCAGGCTGTCGGCCTCGGCATCGATGAGTTCCAGACCGTCCATGACCTCGGCCTTCGGGTCAGGCTGACGAAAACTCTGGTTCATTGCGAAAGCAGTCTTTCAAGTTGGGCAAGCACCGGCGCCATGAAAGCTCGGACGGCGGCAACGGCCCGCTCGGGATCGCTCGCGGCAATGGCTTCGACGATTGCCGCATGCGCCTGGTGGTCCGGTTCGGGCAGATCGCCGTCGATGGTGGCATGGATAGTCTCGGTAATCGCGGCGGTGAAGAAGTCGTAGAGCTCCATCATCGCCCTGTTGCCGGACGCCGCGACGACGGATTTGTGGAAAGCGAGATCGCGGTGGGTGAAGGATTCGCTTCCGCCTTCGGCGACAGTGCCGCGCGCGGCAAGCAATTGCCGCATCCGCTCGAGGTCGGCTGGCGTGTGGCGCAAGGCAGCGAGCCGTGCGGCCTCGAGGTCCAGCGCTGCCCGCGCCTCCCACTGATCGCGCAGGCCGCTGCGCTTGACCCGGTCGAGCGAGGCAGAAGTATCGACGGCAGAGCGCACATAGGTGCCCGAGCCTTGGCGCGTATCCAGCAATCCCTGCGAGACCAGCACCCGCACCGCCTCGCGCACCGTGCCGCGGCTGACCGACAGAAGGTCGGTCAGAGCTGCCTCGTTGGGGATACGCTCGCCGACACCCCAGCGGCCGCTGACGATTTCAGCCCGCAGGCTCTCGGTGGCGCTGTCGGTGAGATTGGTTCGGATAGCAGGTTGCATCAGCCTATTCATCAAGTCATCAGATGACTTGATGAATAGGCTTGCGTCTAACTGCCGTCAAGATGCTCGAAGCCAACGAGCACCGCAATGGGAATGGATCAGTTGGTGGCTCGTGCGAAGCTCGCCATGTGGAAGGCCTGAACCTCCGGCGGATAGCGATACTCCGTGCCATAGGGGCACGAATTGCGGTCAAGGCAGCCGCCGCGGCGGCAGGGTCCCCCATTCGCCCCCCGCACATGCGCCAGGCAGGATTGATAAGCAAATCCTTGCGCGGAATAGGCGTCGACCGGGCAGGATTTCAGGCAGGGTTTCTCGACGCAGGTATCGCAAAGGTGAGGCGCCGCTTCGCCGGCTTGAATCGGAAGCTCGTCCTCGAACAGCAGCGCACCGCGATAGGCATGCCATAGCCCGTATTGCGGATGCATGAGGATGCCGAGCGGCGACGGCTTCAGTCCCTCCGCCCGCATCGCCCATTGCTGGAACGGCAGATAGGGCTTGTCCGACGGAGAAATCGCCCGTGCGCCAAAATCCTGCGCCACCGCGCCGATCACCTCACGCGACCAGGTGTCGAGCGGATTGGCGATTTGCTCCGGCTGGCTCTCGCGCCAGCGCAGGAAATGCGGCCAGGGCGCGGCTCCCGCCTGCCCCACCAAAAGGGCTGATTTGGCGGCAGCGCCTGACAGGCCTGAGGGTGACTCTTCGCCTGTGTTGAAAATGACCCCGCCGCGCAGGATAAGGCCATTGGCGGCAAGCGCGGCCGCTATTTCGTCAACCGTACGGCGTGCAGGGTTCATCCCTTCATGCCCGGGCAGACTGTCACGCCTCGATCCTCGGGAACGGAATGACCCCCTTCTTCTCGAGCGTCGCCCGCAAATTATCAGCGTAGCGATGCGCAAAAGCCTCTCGCTCGCTTTTGGGCCGCGCAAAGTAACGGTCATAAAGTGTTGAGTAGTCCTCGCCTTGGTCGGACGGCATTTCCACTTTTTCAAGCCAATCACGCCAGTGGCCGATCTCATGCAGGAGCGTGCGATAGAGCTGCGTGGCTCGCACAGCGTCGAGCGATGGGGAAACGAGATGTTTCTTTCCAACCCGGCTGACGTCGTGACCGTCCAAACGAAGCCTGTCCAATTCTGCCGCATCCTCGGAGTCCAGCGACGTGGGCCAATCGATGATGTCGCCGACACCACAAGCTTCCAAAAATATGGCCGGACCACTTTTCACGATGGAGGATCCACGGAAACCAAGGTTGGCATCATAAAACATCCGCCCCCAGACCGGTCCGAGTAGCCGCGCTTTTCGCGTCGGTTGGGGCAAGACAAATGTTTCCAGTCCGGCCAGTCAGCGAGGGGAACATGAGAGAGAACGAAAACAACATCTTCGACCGTGCAGGCGTGACTGCACCTGCCACTCGTCTTTTCGACAATGAGCGTTACGTCTCTGCCATTCACTGTCCTGTGCAGCGTTTGGCTCGGATCGAGCTGCGCCACACACCATCTGGTGGAGTTCCATGGTCGGGGAATGACCATGCGGTTGTTTTGACCATGGCCCTGCTTGGGCGTGCCGATGTTCCGATTTCGCCTGGTTGGATTGAAAGGCATTGGCACCGTCCCCACCGCTTGTCTTCACCCGCGACGCGCAGTCATCCCTTCTTGTCCGGATCGGAGAACGCGCTCCGCCAGACTTCCTTGTGGATGATGTTGGCGACTTTAGCCCCGCCTGATTCGGGCTCCTTTCAAGTGAAGGCGTCGGGCATCGACCCCTTCTTCTTGGCGATGAAGTCCTTCAACGCTTCGTCGATGCTCGGATCGAGATGCGGCGCCTCGTAGCTTTCCAGCCAGCGGCGGGCGAGTTCGTTGGCGCGCTGCGGCGCAGTCTTCTCACCTTCGGCCAGCCACTGCTCGTAGGAATTGTTGTCGGCGATGTTGGAGCGATAGAAGGCGGTCTGGAAATTGGCCTGGGTGTGGTCGCAGCCGAGATAGTGGCTGCCGGGGCCGACCTGGCGGATGGCGTCCATCGCCTGGCCGTTTTCCGACAGGTCGACGCCCTCTGAGAATTTCTGCGTCATGCCGAGCTGATCGATGTCCATCATGAATTTCTCGTAGCAGGACGCCAACCCGCCCTCGAGCCAGCCGGCCGAATGCAGCACGAAATTGGTGCCGGCCAGGATGGTCGAGTTCAGCGTGTTGGCGCTTTCATAGGCCGCCTGAGCATCCGGAACCTTCGACGCGCAGAGCGAGCCGCCGGTGCGGAACGGCAGGCCGAGGCGGCGGGCCAGCTGTGCGGCGCCATAAGACACCAGCGACGGCTCCGGCGTGCCGAAGGTCGGGGCTCCCGACTGCATCGAGATCGACGAAGCGAAGGTGCCGAACAGCACCGGCGCGCCCGGCCGGATCAGCTGCGTGAACGAGGCGCCGGCCAGCACTTCGGCCAGGACCTGCGTCAGCGTGCCGGCCACCGTCACCGGGCTCATCGCGCCGGCAAGGATGAACGGCGTGACGATGCAGGCCTGGTTGTGGCGCGCATAGACTTTCAGCGCGCCGAGCATGGTCTCGTCGAACACCATCGGCGAGTTGGCGTTGATCAGGCTGGTCAGCACCGTGTTGTTCTCGACGAAATCGTCACCGAACACGATCTTGGCCATGGCGACGGTGTCTTCGGCGCGCTCCGGCGCGGTCACCGAACCCATGAACGGCTTGTCGGAATATTTGATGTGGCTGTAGATCATGTCGAGATGGCGCTTGTTGACCGGCACGTCGACGGGCTCACACACCGTGCCGCCCGAATGGTGGATCGACGGCGCCATATAGGCGAGCTTCACGAAATTCTGGAAATCCTCGATCGTCGCATAACGCCTGACGCCATCGAGGTCACGCACGAAGGGCGGACCGTAGACCGGCGCAAAAACGGTGGCATTGCCGCCGATCTGCACCGAGCGCTCGGAATTGCGCGCATGTTGGGTGTAGACGGACGGCGCGGTCTTGAGCAGCGAACGGCACAGACCCTTCGGAAAGTGCACGCGCTCGCCCTTGACGTCGGCGCCGGCCTCTTTCCACAGTTGCAGCGCTTCCGCGTCATCACGGAAGATGATGCCGATTTCCTCGAGCACCGTGTCGGTGTTCTTCTCGATCAGCGCCAGGCCTTCCTCGTCCAGCACCTCGTAAACGTTGATCTTGCGTTTGATGTAGGTGAGCTGCGTACCTGGGCCACCGCCCGAACGTGCTGCCCGCCGGGCTGCTGCCCCGCCACTGGCGCCACGTCCACGTCGCGCGTTTGACGCTTCCTGATCGACTGCCGCGTGTTCGCTCATGGTGGTTCTTCCCTGAAACTGTTCTTGTCTGGAATCCATAGCGGCTGCCTCGCCGCTTCTTGCCAGATCGTAGCCATGCACCCTATTCGAAACGGCCCGCCAGCGCCAACGCCTGTCGCAAAATCGACAAGAATTCCAAGAGAGTTACGGTCGCTTTCCTTTTGCGGGAAGTCGCAAATCAGCTATGGATACATGCCCTCAGCGGGTTAGGTATGAACGCGAAGATGTGTGCCTTGCGACATGGTCGCGATGCCGGCAGGAGCTCGATACAAATGTCCGACGACGAGATCATCCTTTCCGAACTTTCCGACGACGAGTTGGTGCAGCAGATGCACGACGATCTCTATGACGGGCTGAAGGAAGAGATCGAGGAAGGCACCAACATCCTGCTCGAGCGCGGCTGGGTGCCCTACAAGGTGCTGACGGAAGCGCTGGTCGAAGGCATGCGCATCGTCGGCGAGGATTTCCGCGACGGCATCCTGTTCGTTCCCGAAGTGCTGCTGTCGGCCAATGCGATGAAGGCCGGCATGTTCATCCTGCGTCCGCTGCTCGCCGCCACCGGCGCGCCGAAGCAGGGCAAGATGGTCATCGGCACCGTCAAGGGCGACATCCACGACATCGGCAAGAA
>NZ_RZTE01000029.1:37184-79279 GCF_003997415.1 Mesorhizobium sp. M7A.F.Ca.MR.245.00.0.0
GACCACGACCATGCCCTATATGAAGGTCGTCATCGACACGATGAAGGAAAAGGGCATCCGCGACGATTATGTCGTGCTGGTCGGCGGCGCGCCGCTGAACGAGGAATTCGGCAAGGCCGTCGGCGCCGATGCCTATTGCCGTGATGCGGCCGTGGCGGTCGAAACCGCCAAGGACTTCATGAAGCGCAAGCACAATGTGCGCGCTTCGGCCTGATTGGCCATTTCGGCCGGACAACAGGAAAAGCCGCGCCTTGCAGCGCGGCTTTTTTGTTCCCAGATGAAGAAGGCCGGGTGCGGATCAGGGATTGTTGACGGTGTCCTCGACCGCATTGGCGGTTGATTTGACGTCCTTGCCGACGCCTCGGACGGTGTTCGCACAAGCCGTGAGGGCCAGGGCGCAGGTCAAGATGGCAATTGGCGTGATGCGTAGCAGTTTCATGGACGGTGTCTCCCTCAATAGATAAATTAGCGCTACAGCAACGAAGGCCGGCTCGACGGGTTCCATGGCCAAGACGCAAAAAACGAAACCGAATCAAGACGCCAGGCTGCTCGTTATCGCCTGTGGGATGATTGCGCGCGAAATTCTGGCCGTCAAGGAACAGCTCGGACTGGATCACCTCGACCTGACCTGCCTGCCGGCAGAATTCCATTTCTATCCGGACCGCATCGCCCCGGCCATGGACAAGGCAATCGAAAAGGCCAAGGCCGAAGGCTACAGCAACATCTTCGTCGGCTATGCCGACTGCGGCACCGGCGGCCTGCTCGACCGCATCTGCGAGAAGCACGGCGTCGAGCGCATGGCGGGCCCGCACTGCTTTGCCTTCTATCAAGGCATGGAGGCCTATGCGAAAGTCGCCGACGACGACATGATGTCCTTCTACATGACCGACTTCCTCTGCCGGCAGTTCGACGCCTTCTTCATGAAACCGCTCGGCCTCGACAAGCACCCGGAGTTGATCAAGGACTATTTCGGCAACTACGAGAAGCTGATCTATCTGGCCCAGACCAATGATCCGGAACTCGACAAGGTCGCCGAAAAGGCAGCCAGAATGCTTGGTCTCGTCTATGAACGCCGCGCAACCGGCTATGGCGACCTGACGGCCGGAATGGCGCAGGCGGCTGCACACGCCTGAAGCAATTCCTGACCCCGCTATGCTCCAACCCTGGGTGACAGGCCGCCGAGAACGGGTAAGTTGTGCGCCATAAGGCAACAGGCCCTCCAGGCCATTCGAACGTGGAAACGCACCGATGACCCCTCGCCTCTTGATAGCCGCACTCGGTCTCCTCTGTTTCGCCCTGCCCGCTCATGCCGATGGCGACGTACAGAAACTCATCACCCCGGCCGACAAGAAGCGGCTCGACAATTATGGCGAGACGCGCAAGGCGGCGCTTGCCGAGGCGAAAGCTGGAGATGCGGCCGAGGTCAAGCAACTCGACGCCTTGCTGGCAAAACCGCTGGTGGCCTTTTCCGACAAGGACCTGACCGGCAGTTGGCGGTGCCGCACCATCAAGGCCGGCGGGTCTTTGCCGCTCGTCATCTATGGCTGGTTCAAGTGCAAGGTCACCGACGACGGTTCCGGCTGGCGGCTGGAAAAGATCAGCGGCTCGCAGCGCACCAAGGGCCGCTTCTTCGATGATGGCGAGAAACGCGCGATCTATCTCGGCTCCTTCTATGTCAACGATGATCCGGCAAAGCCCTATGGCAGCGGCCCGCAAACCGACCAGGTCGGCTATGCCTTCCGCAACAGCGCCAAGGAATGGCGCATCGAATTTCCGGCGCCCTACTACGAATCGAAGCTCGATATCATCGAATTCAAGCGCTGACTGTGTATCGAAGGCTGATCACCAAGGATTAACCCGGACGCCCTAGCATCCCGACCATTATCAAGAACGGGTTGCTTGGAGGGGGCAAGATCCATGGCAGCATCAGAATCCAGTACGCGGATCGTGGTCGTCACCGGAGGCGGCCAGCATGTCTGGGCTATCGTCAACGCGATCACCGACCGCGTCGGCCCTGTCAGCGTCATCCTCGAAACGCCTGAATCCAAAAAGCAATTGCTTCGCGGCCGGGCTCGCCGCCAGGGCTGGATCTCCGCCATCGGCCAACTTGGCACGATGGTGCTCAGCAGACTGGGCAAACGGCTTCTCGCCAGCCATGCCGCCCGGCTGATTGCCGAGGAAAAGCTCGAGGTCGAGCCGCGGCGGGATCAGGAAATCATCCATGTCGCCTCAGCCAACGGGCCGGAATGCCTCGAAGCGATCAAGAAGATCCAGCCAGGCGTTGTCCTGCTTAATGGCTGCAGGCTGTTGTCGAAGGACATGCTTGCCCGGATGCCTTGCCCGGTGCTCAACTATCACGCCGGCATCACGCCGAAATACCGCGGCATGAACGGTGGCTACTGGGCGTTGACGTCAGGCGACCCGCAGAATTTCGGCACCACCGTGCATCTGGTCGATGCCGGCGTCGATACGGGCGCCGTGCTGAAACAGGTGCGCGGTCAACCGAAACGCGGCGACACCATCTCCAGCTACGCGTTGCGCCAGGCAGCGTTCTCGCGCGACATCTGCGTCGAGGCGGTCAGCGATGTTCTGGCCGGAAAAATCACCACCGTCGACCCCGGCCTGCCATCGCAGCAATGGTATCATCCGACGATCTGGTTCTATCTCTGGACTGGCCTGAGAACCGGCATCTGGTAACGCGTTCCTCGTCAGGATCCGCATGCCGTGCGCCGGCTTTTCCGAAGCCTCGAACCGGGCGCCGGCAGACGCCGGAAACGAATAATCACACCTTTCATTTTACGACATCCAAATGCGTCGCTTTTGAATGCGCGCGCGTCGTCCCATAACAAGCGGCCCCACTGCGCTTCCGGCAATGCTCGCAGAACGAGGAGTGAGAATTCATGGCCGATCTGATCGTCGTCTACTGGCGCGACATCCCAGCCCAAATCATCGTCAAGAAGGGCCGGCAGAACGCCAAGCGCGAACTGCCGCTGCGCTTTACCGAAGCGATCGACATGTGCGCGATGCGCACTGGCGCCGGCGGCACCGACGATTATCTGGCCGAATGGCGCAAGGCCGATCCCGTCCCGGTCGGCGATGACCTCGAAGCCGAGGTCGAGAAGGCATTCAACGACATCGACACGAAATACGACCGCGAGCGGCTGGTCGCCCTGGTCAAGGCAGGCGGCAAAGAAAATGTCTGAAACCTTTCCTGCCAAGGATGGCCAAAGGGTTGTTCAGCCGGTTACCCAGGCCACTCTGGTCAAGAAGGCAGCGCCGAAATCCGACTACAAGCCGGCCGATGTATCGCCGCAGCGGCGCGTGCAGCGTTCCTTTGCGGTCAGATTATGGTCTGTGCGGCACTCGCGATTACTCGAATGGTTCTACGCCAAATTCGCCGACCTGTTCCTGCTCCTCCATCCGCTGTGGAAAGGCATCGGCTACGGCCGCGTCGAAGGGCCGATCAAATTCGTCGAGAAGCGCGTCAAGGGCTTCATGTTCGACTGCCGCATGTGCGGCCAGTGCATATTGTCCTCGACCGGCATGTCCTGCCCGATGAACTGCCCCAAGCAATTGCGCAACGGTCCTTGCGGTGGCGTTCGCGCCAACGGCAATTGCGAGGTCGAGCCCGATATGCCCTGCGTCTGGGTCAAGGCCTGGGAAGGCTCGCAGAACATGGTGCACGGCGACAGGATCCTGACCGTGCAGAAGCCGGTCGACCAGTCGCTGCGCGAAACCTCGGCCTGGCTGCGGGTGACCGCGCAGGCGGCCGCCGCGCGCGAAGCGGCCGCTGCCGCCAAGAAGGCAAACACCGGGGCACCGGCATGATCGGACGCCAGATCGACGAGAACCCGGCCGGCATCCATCTGCCGCTCGAGCCCCTGCCCGGCCACACTTCGCGCGGCCGGCTGGAGCGCGTACTGCGGCGCGGCGAGTTCGCCGTGACGACGGAGCTCAACCCGCCCGACAGCGCCGATCCGGAAGACGTCTATAACAGGGCGAAAATCTTCGACGGCTGGGTCGATGCCATCAACGCCGTCGACGCCTCGGGCGCCAATTGCCACATGTCGTCGGTCGGTATCTGCGCGCTTTTGACCCGCATGGGCTATGCACCGATCATGCAGATCGCCTGCCGCGACAAGAACCGCATCGCCATCCAGGGTGACGTGCTGGGTGGTGCCGCCATGGGCGTCGCCAACATGCTGTGCCTCACCGGCGACGGTGTGCAGGCCGGCGACCAGCCCGGCGCCAAGCCGGTGTTCGACCTCGACTGCATGTCACTGTTGGAAACCTGCCGCATCATGCGCGACAATGGCAAGTTCCTGTCCGGCCGCAAGCTGACGACGCCGCCGCAGCTTTTCCTGGGTGCTGCGATCAATCCGTTCGCGCCACCGATCGACTTCCGGCCGCATCGGCTGGGCAAGAAGATCGCCGCCGGCGCGCAATTCGTACAGAGCCAGTATTGCTTCGACGTGCCGATGTTCCGCACCTACATGCAAAAGGTGCGCGACCTCGGCTGCACCGAAAAATGCTTCATCCTGGTTGGCGTCGGGCCGCTGGCCTCGGCCAAAACGGCCAAGTGGATCCGCTCGAACGTGCCGGGCATCCATATTCCCGATTCTGTCATCAAGCGGCTGGAAGGCGCCCAGGACCAGAAAAAGGAAGGCAAGCAGCTCTGCATCGACATCATCAACGAGGTGAAGGAAATATCCGGCGTTTCCGGCGTTCACGTGATGGCCTACCGGCAGGAAGAATATGTTGCCGAGATCGTCGATGAATCGGGCGTGCTGAAGGGCCGCCAGCCATGGAAACGTGAGATCCGCCGCGACGATCAGCTTGTCGCCGACCGGCTCGACAGCATCTTGCACGACGACATTACCGAAACGCAGGTGGACATGGTGAAGACCGCGCACTGACGGCGCGGACGGCCACCCATTCGCTTGAACGAAACCAGATAACGATATAAAGAAATCTTTATATCACGGCGGAGAGAATTCATGACCCGTACCATCGTCGCTTCGGCGACACGAGAAATCATCATCGGCTTCGACCAGCCGTTCTGCGTGATCGGTGAACGCATCAATCCGACCGGCCGCAAGAAGCTGGCCGCCGAGATGATCGCGGGCAATTTCGAGACCGTCATCAGGGATGCATTGGAGCAGGCAGCCTGTGGCGCCACCATGCTCGACGTCAATGCCGGCGTTACCTCGGTCAATCCGAACGAGACCGAACCCGGCCTTTTGGTGCAGACGCTGGAGATCGTGCAAGGGCTGGTCGACCTGCCGCTGTCGATCGACAGTTCCGTCACCGCCGCGATCGAAGCAGCACTCAAGGTCGCCAAGGGCCGCCCGCTGGTCAACTCCGTCACCGGCGAGGAAGAAAAGCTCGAAGCCATCCTGCCGCTGGTCAAGAAGTACAACGTGCCGGTCGTCGCCATCTCCAACGACGAGACCGGTATCTCAATGGATCCGGACGTGCGTTTCGCCGTCGCCAAGAAGATCGTCGAGCGCTGCGCCGATTTCGGCATCCCGGCGCATGACGTCGTCGTCGACCCGCTGGTCATGCCGATCGGCGCGCTCGGCGACGCCGGCCGCCAGGTCTTCGCGCTGCTGCGCCGCCTGCGTGAAGAGCTCAAGGTCAACACCACCTGCGGCCTGTCCAACATCTCGTTCGGCCTGCCGCACCGCCACGGCATCAACGCCGCCTTCATCCCGATGGTGATCGGCGCCGGCATGACCTCGGCGATCATGAACCCGGTGCGGCCGCAGGAAATGGAAGCCGTACGCGGCGCCAATGTGCTGAACGGCACCGACGAGAACTGCACAAACTGGATCCGCACCTACAAGGATTACAAGCCCGCCGAAGGCGGCCAGGCGGTCGCCGCCCCGACGCAGGTCAATGCGCCGGGCGACGGCGCCAGCAATGGCGGCCGCCGCCGTGGCGGCCGTGAAGCCCGGATGGGCCGAGGGTAAGCGCGCAATCGTGAACTCACCTGCCAACATCACCGACCCGCTCGTGCTGTTCATGCCGTCCGGCAAGCGCGGGCGTTTTCCTGTCGGCACGCCGGTGCTCGATGCCGCGCGCCAGCTAGGCGTCTATGTCGAAAGCGTCTGCGGCGGACGCGCCACTTGCGGACGCTGCCAGATCGAAGTGCAGGAAGGCAATTTCGCCAAGCACAAGATCACCTCCTCCAACGACCACATCACGCCCAAGGGCGCCAAGGAAGAGCGCTATGAGCGCGTCCGTGGCCTGCCCGAACGGCGCCGCCTCTCCTGCTCGGCGCAGATTCTCGGCGACCTCGTCATCGACGTGCCGCAGGACACGGTCATCAACGCGCAGACCATCCGCAAGGATGCCGACACCAGGGTGATCGCCCGCGATTCAGCGATCCGCATGTGCTATGTCGAGATCGAAGAACCCGACATGCACAAGCCGCTTGGCGATCTCGACCGGCTGAAGATCGCGCTGATGCACGACTGGGGCCTGAAAAGCCTCGATTTCGATTTTCATCTGCTGCCGCAGGTGCAAGGCATCCTGCGCAAGGGCAACTGGACCGCGACCGCCGCCATCTACAAGGATACCGATTCGGAGACAGCGCGCGTCGTGGCGCTGTGGCCCGGCCTCAAGAACGAGGCCTACGGTCTCGCCTGCGACATCGGCTCGACCACCATCGCCATGCATCTGGTGTCGCTGCTGTCGGGCCGCGTCGCCGCCTCGTCCGGCACCTCGAACCCGCAGATCCGCTTCGGCGAGGATCTGATGAGCCGCGTCTCCTATGTGATGATGAATCCTGACGGCCGCGAAGGCATGACGGTCGCCGTGCGCGAGGCAATCTCCGGGCTGGTCGACAAGGTCTGCGCCGAAGGCAATGTCCAGCGCAACGACATCCTGGACAGCGTCTTCGTCGGCAATCCGATCATGCACCATCTGTTCCTCGGCATCGATCCGACCGAGCTTGGCGGCGCGCCCTTTGCGCTGGCCGTTTCGGGCGCTGTGCACATCAAGGCATCCGACATCGGCCTGAAGCTCAACCAGGGCGCCAGGCTCTACATGCTGCCTTGCATCGCCGGCCATGTCGGGGCGGACGCGGCGGCGGTGACGCTGTCGGAAGGGCCGCATCGCCAGGACGAGATGATGCTGATCGTCGATGTCGGTACCAATGCCGAGATCGTACTCGGCAATCGCCAGCGTGTGGTTGCGGCCTCCTCGCCCACAGGCCCTGCCTTCGAGGGTGCCGAAATCTCCGGCGGCCAGCGCGCAGCACCGGGCGCCATCGAGCGTGTGCGCATCGATCCCGATACACTGGAACCAAAATACCGCGTCATCGGCTCTGAACTGTGGTCCGACGAGCCGGGCTTCCTGGAAAGCGTCCAGGCAACCGGCGTCACCGGCATCTGCGGTTCCGGCATCATCGAAGTGGTGGCGGAGATGTATCTCGCCGGCATCATTTCCGAGGACGGCGTCATCGACGGCGGGCTTTCGGCCCGTTCGCCGCGCGTCACCGCCAACGGCCGCACCTTCTCCTATGTGCTGAAGGAAGGCTCTGCCGCATTGACGGAAGATGGGCCGAAGATCACCATCACCCAGACCGATGTGCGCGCCATTCAGCTTGCCAAGGCAGCGCTTTATGCCGGCACCAAGCTGTTGATGGAAAAGCAGAACACCGAGCATGTCGACCGCATCCATTTCGCCGGCGCCTTCGGCTCTTTCATCGATCCGAAATACGCCATGGTGCTCGGGCTGATCCCGGATTGCGACCTCGACAAGGTCTCGGCCGTCGGCAACGCCGCCGGTGCCGGCGCGCGCATGGCGCTGCTCAATCGCGGCTACCGCCGCGAGATCGAGGACACGGTCAGCAAGATCGAGAAGATCGAGACGGCCCTGGAACCGAAATTCCAGGAGCATTTCGTCTACGCCATGGCGCTGCCCAACAAGGTCGATCCGTTCCCGAAGCTGTCGGCAGCGGTGAAACTGCCGCCGCGCAAGACGGTCAGCGAGGACGGCATTGCCGGCGACGCCGCTCCGCGACGGCGTTCGCGCGAAGGCCACGCCGCCAGGCGTGGACGGGAATAAGCGGCCGCGCCCAGGTCACGGCCTTTCCAAACTCATTTGCATGCAAATGTTTCCGGATCGCCTGATCCGGAAACCAAAAAGCTGTTTTCGTGAAATTCGCCAGATACATGGCAGGCGCATTCAACCGGCATCGAATGGCAGGCTGGAGATATCTTTCCAGCCGCCGCAACGCTCCAGAGGAGACAACGATGTCAATGCTCGAAAACCTCGGCCGCTATGGCACGGCCATCAAGAATGCTCACGACCGCAGCAAGGCGCGACGCCTATTGAACAGCCTGCCGCCCGAAATCCAGAAGGATATCGGCTGGCCGGTATCGCCGCGATCCAGCGAAAAGGCCGCACTTATCAACACGATCTGGAGCGCCGCGCGCTGATGACCTTCGCCGACAAATGCAAATTGCTCGGCATGCGTCGGGGATCTCGCATGTCCCCGGCGACCACCAGCAACCGGCTGCGTGCCGCACTTCTACCACGTCGCTGAGCACCGCGGCGCGGATCACACCACCGTGTAGATACGGCGCAAATCTTGACATTTTCGGCCACGGCACGATCTTCGAAGATAGTGGGGTTCTCTTAGTCGGCTTTGCCGAAGTTCGTGTATTCGCATGCCAAGTTTGAAAAGCCATGTCGTGTCTTTCGTCCTGCGGCACAGCCGCAAGCAGGCATTTGCCAGTCCGGAAAATTTGCAGCGCTGGATCGCGGCCGCGCGCAAGACCGAGAACCACCGCCCGCCCGCCTCGCTGCATCAGCGTCTCGACATCGAGATGCATACGGTCGATGGCTTCCCCGTCTACGAAATCGCACCCAGGACCGGCGAGCAGAAGCGGATTCTCTACTTGCACGGCGGTGCCTATGTCTTTGAAATCACACCCTATCATTGGCACCTGATCGCCGAGATGGCGGATCGGCTGGGCTACGGGATCACGGTGCCGATCTATCCAATCGCTCCCGAACACGATTTCCATGCCATGTTCGGAATGGTTGGCGATGTCTACCGGCAGATGCTCGCCGAGACGGAAGCCGAAGACATCGTCTTCATGGGCGATTCCGCCGGCGGCAATATGGCTGTGGTGCTGACCATGATGGTCGCCGAAGAAGGACTGCCCCTGCCGTCGCGGCATGTGCTCATTTCGCCGGGTCTCGACGTGTCGCTCACCAACCCCGCAGTGTTCGAGGCGGAACGCAACGACCCTTGGCTGGGCATAGCTGGCGGAAGGGAGGCGATTCGCCTGTACAGTGCCGGCATCGATCCCAGCGACTGGCACATCAGCCCGGTCTATGGAGATCTGTCCGTGCTGCCAAGAACGCTGCTTTTGACCGGCTCGCGCGATCTTTTGACTCCCGACAATCTGATCTTCGCCGAAAAAGCCCGCGCAGCCGGCGTTGAAATCGATCTTGTCTATGAGGAAGGCATGTTCCACGTCTGGCCGTTGATTGACATGCCGGAAGCCCGGCGCGCCCGCGAGCGCATCGTCGCCTTTCTCGGGGAGAGCCGGATCGTGCACGATACGAGAGTAAGGCCTGAACAGCGCCCCGCCGAAGCGGCGGAGTAGCTTTATACTATCGTCCTACCAGCCGGTCAGAACTTGCCGGTTTCCCGGAAGACTTCGAAAGTCGCGCGGATGTGGTCGGCAACGGCCTTGACCGGGGCACTGGCATCCGGCGCCACCACCATTGCCAGATTGTAGGTCCCGATGTCGGGCATGCCGTCCTTCGGGCAGAGTTCGACCATGTCATTGCCGAGGAACGACTTCGGCAATGGCGCCACGGCGAGATCGGACATGATCGCGGCGCGCTGGCCGGCCGTGTGTGCGCTCATATAGGCGATGCGGTAGTTGCGGCCCTCGCGGCCAAGCGCGTCGAGCGCGCCGGCACGCCAGGCGCAGCCCTCTTCCCACAGCGATACCGGCAGCGGCTCGCGCAAATGCGCGCAGCCGCCCTTGGCACCGGCCCAGACGATCGGCTCGGTCAGCAGCACCTCGGCGCCGAGCGCGCTGGTCTTGTAGGAATTGGTCAACAGCGTGATGTCGAGCGCCCGGTCGTCCATGCGCCGGCGCAGATTGCTGCTCTGGTCGATGGTGACGTCGACGGCGATCGACGGATGCGACTGCGCGAAACGCTTCAACACATGCGGCAGCACGCGCTCACCGTAATCATCCGGCGAGCCAAGCCGCACCACACCGACAATCTCGGGAATGATGAACTTCGACACCACCTCGCGATTGATGGACAGCAGCCGGCGGGCATAGCCGAGCAGCATCTCGCCGTCCGTCGTCAGCGACACCGAGCGAGCGTCGCGCGCGAACACGGAGCGGCCGAGAATGTCCTCGAGCTTCTTGATCTGCATGGAAACGGCTGACGGCGTGCGGAACACGGCATTGGCGGCGGTGGTGAAGCTGCCGGTCTCGGCAATCGCCACGAACGTGCGCAAAACATCGAGATCGAGCAGCGGCAGCGGATGATTGAGCGGGGCGTTCATGGCAACCGACCTTCAATTTTTCTGATACAAAACATCATTCCATTTCGTTTGATTGAACATCAGATTGGGAGGATAGTCAACTCCATCGAAGCAGTAGCTGCCACAAGCAGCCATGAAACGACCTCGACACAGACCTGCATTCGACACGAAATGAAGTTGAAACAAACCCGCAGTAGCCAACTCGCTGTCTGGCACTAGCCAACCTAAAGGAGAAAGAGATGTCTATCCTGTCGTCCCTTGGTCGCATCGCGACCGAATTCAGCGCGGCGCGCGCCCGCTACCAGACTGAACGCGCTATCCGCTCCCTGCCGATCGAACTGCAGAAGGACATCGGCTGGCCTGAAGCTTCCGATACCAAGACCGGTACTCGCAACGGCGTCGGATCCTGGGCTGGAGCAAAGTAGATCGTGTGTACCATGTGCTGAAGGCCTGCCGCGCAAACCGCCCGGCAGGCCTTCTCTATTTTATTTGCACTCAAATGAATTTTTAGAGCCATGTTTCCAGCGCATGACGCATATGAGAAAGCCGCATAGCAGCCCTCTTTTCAATTAATCCCTTGTAAATAATCGTAAATTTTGGGCACCTTGCCCAAATCTGTCGCAACCGATGTCGCATTTCATATCAAGCGCTTCGCTTTTGCGATTTAGTTTCTGCTTACACAAGCCTATATCGGCGCCAGCAAACGAGCTGCCCCACTCCATCAAGCGAAGGCGACCCGTCTGAGCAACAAATGGAGATGATTATGAAGCTTTTTGCACGCCTCTTTGCCCGCCGCGAAATGAACCTGACCACCGCTCTCGAGCGTCAGCGTCTCGCCAACACTATGCCCGGCCAGACCGGCGCCATGAATGCGGCGCGCCTCGGCTTCGTCGCCTGAAGATTTTTAGGGGCAGCGCATCCCTGCCGCTGCTTTAAAACTGTAACGCCGCCTGGCTCCAGCCAAGCGGCGTTTTTGTTTTGCGCGCAGGCAGTACGTTGCCCGTCCCTTGAACAGTTCGTGCCACTTCCAGGGCTCGCTGCACGCCGATTGCCCATTTGCGACCCATGTCGCAAATTTAATCTTGTCGTAGCGGCGTAGCCGATTGACAGACATGGTTTTTCCTGATGTCGCTATGCTATTCGCGACATCCTGTTCGCGCCATGGCTGTGTGAGGTTCCCTTGAACGCCGTAAAGCATCCGATCAAGCGATCGTTTGTATTCTTCCTTATTCCCGATTTCACCATGATCGCTTTTGCGACCGCGCTCGACCCGTTGCGTTCGGCCAATCGCATGCTCGGCTACGAGGCCTATCGCTGGCGCCTCGCCAGCATCGACGGCAAGCCGGTGCGCGCCTCGAACGGGGTCGAATGCGCGGTCAACACGTCGCTCGAGGATGAACGCAAGAAGATGGCAGGTCCCGACCGGCCGAACATGGCCATCGTCTGCAGCGGCATCAATGTCGAGCGCTACCAGAACAAGTCCGCCTTCGCCTGGCTGCGCGAGGAATACAATCGCGGCGTCGCCGTCGGCGGCCTGTGCACCGGCGCGCATATCCTCGCCGCCGCCGGCCTGCTGTCCAACAAGCGCTGCGCCATCCACTGGGAGAACCTGCCGGGCTTTTCCGAAGCGTTCCCGAAGGCCAATGTCTTTGCCGACCTCTTCGAGATCGACCAGAACATCTACACCTGCGCCGGCGGCACCGCCGCGCTCGACATGATGCTGAAGCTGATCGGCGACGACTTTGACGAGAACCTCGTCAACCGCGTCTGCGAGCAGGTGCTGACCGACCGCGTGCGCAGCCCCACCGACCGCCAGCGCCTGCCACTACGCGCCCGCCTCGGCGTCCAGAACTCGAAAGTGCTGACCATCATCGAACTGATGGAGGGCAATCTGTCGGAGCCGCTGTCACTGATCGAGATCGCCGACCATGTCGACCTGTCGCGCCGCCAGATCGAACGGCTGTTCCGCACCGAGATGGGGCGCTCCCCTGCCCGCTACTATCTCGAAATCCGGCTCGACCGCGCCCGACATCTGCTGATCCAGTCGTCGATGCCGGTGGTCGAGGTGGCGGTCGCCTGCGGCTTCGTCTCGGCCTCGCATTTCTCCAAATGCTACCGAGAACTCTACGCCCGCTCGCCGCAGCAGGAGCGCGTCGACCGCAAGCAGCTGCTGGCGGCCTGATCCGATATCCCTTAGAGAATTGTCATGACATTGTCTGGCAAAATGTGATATCCTTATGTCGAAAGGTGTCACATGACCACGAGAACGACTCGATCCGAAAAACTGGACTTGCGTCTTACCGTCGAAGCAAAGCGGACGCTCGCGACCGCAGCCGCCGTTGAACGCCGTTCGCTGAGTGATTTTGTCCTTGAAAGTGCACTTGGGCGCGCCGAGGAAACACTGGCGGACCGACACCGCTTCTCCCTCGACGCCGAAAAATGGGCTGCGTTCATGGCGGCGCTGGATGCCCCCACGCGAGATCTTCCGCGCCTGAAGCGCCTGCTGAGTGAACCGAGCATCTTTTCCGGCCGCGATCCAGCGTGAGCCGGTTTCGTATCGAGAAACTGGCTCACACGCATCTGGTGGATGTGTTCGATTGCGGCGAGCAGCCGCTCAACAGGTTTCTCGCCAGGTACGCATTTCAAAACCAGCAAGCAAATGCCTCGCAAACCTATATTGGTCTCTGGGGCGAAGATGTGGTTGGCTTCTATACGCTCGTGGTTGGTGAAGTCGCCTATGATGGTGCGCCCGAGCGGTTGACGAAAGGCCTTGCGCGCCATCCGGTTCCGATAATGCTGCTGGCGCGTCTCGCGGTCAGCCTGAACTGGCAGGGCAAAGGCGTTGGCGGCGGAATGCTGCGCGATGCCATCCTGCGCAGCCTACAGGCGGCTGACATTGCAGGCATCCGCGCGGTGACCGTACATGCCAAGGATCACAACGCCCGCGCCTTTTACGAGCGTTATGGTTTCATTCAATCCCCAACCGACCCGCTACACCTCTATGTGCTTGTAAAGGATTTACGGAACCTTTGAGGCACGCGTAACCGGTCTGCGCTCCGCCGCCTGAACCTCAGTAGTCGTCGCAGGTGCATTCCGCCGAGGAGATACGGTCGTTCCAGTCACTACCGCCCAAATTGCGGATCCTGCGCGTGATCTCGATCGAGCGGCCGCCCATCCGAGAATCCTCATAGGCCACGAGCGTGCAGCCGCGGCGAACGATCACCGACGACACACGGTCATTCCAGAACTGGCCGCCACGAAAATTTACGGAATCCTCGGCACCCATGCCGATGGACCGCCCGCGAAAATTCCCGTTCTCGAACATGATGCAGGCAGCCTGGTTGTATTGGGCGCTGGCGACGTCGGCATAAAGCACAGACGCGACTGCGGTCAGGATGGCAAGACGTCTCATCGGTGTTTCCTCGGTTTGGCCGCGCTCCTGGCTGGATCACGCGGCCCGCCCAGTTTGCCACTGCTTCGGTAGCGGAGGCAAGCCTGGAGCGTAAGCCCGAACAGGTAGGCAGCGGGGCAAGAATGGGAGCCGGTTCGGCCAAAGATCACGCTCAACGGAGAAGAGCTTTAGCGGCTGTCGAACATCCAACTGCGGTTTCGCCACATTTTCTCACCGACCAGACAGTCGGTGGTGGACCTCTCCTGCGCCAATATCACCGGCGGATGCGCGGCCTCTTCCGCCGCCCATTGCGGCGAGGCCGGACCGGCGAGTTCCAGCACCAGTTTGCGACGGATGGCTTCGGGAAACTGCGTCCAGTCATTGACCGGGATCATGAAGGCTCCGGGACCGCCAATGACGCAGTCGCTGTAGTAGCGATCGAGATTGCTGACGTCGTAGGCACCGGTGAAGCCGCCTCGCGTCATCAGCGGCAAGCCGTTGATAACGATGCCTTGCTTGATCAGCCCGTCGCGGGTCAGATTGACCGGCGCACCCTGGTTGTTGGGGCCGTCGCCCGAAATGTCGATGACCCGCTTCGTGCCCCGGTAGCCGCTTTCGGCAAACAGGTCGTTGCCGAACTCCAGCGCTCCGGAGATCGAGGTGCGCCGCGCGCTATTGGGCGGCTGCGCCGACAACTGCGCGACCACGCGCTCGGCGTCGGTGCGGCTGGCGATCACCGTCCACGGCACGATGACGCGCTGCCAGGTGGTGCCGGCCCATTCGACATAGGTAACGGCGATCTTGCCATAAGCCCCATCGGCAATGGCTTGCAGCACATTGTCGTGCGTCAGCGCCGCTGCGTAGCCATGACGCTGGATCTCGAGTTCGTCCGGTGACATCGACAGCGAGACATCGACGGCCAGCACCAGCTCGACATCGACGGGCTCGTCAGCAAGGGACGCCGGCGCCAACCAAAGCGTCAGCGCGAACGCGGCACAGCCCGAAAGCATATGTCTAGCACAGGCAAAAGCAGACATTCCGCGAGGGTAAGCGAAAACCGCCGGCTTAAAAAGAGAAAAGCCCGGCCGATGGCCAGGCTTTTGCCTTTATGCCCTTGCGCCTGCCAGCAATCAGCTGCGCGGCTTCAAATTCTCCGGATCGTAGAGCGGCTTGTAGCCGACGGCGGCGACTTCGACTTGATAGGTCTCGCCGAAATACTCGATCGTGAGCTTGCGGCCTTCCTGGGCGTACGCCCACGGCAAATAGGCAAGACCGATATTCTTGCCGACGGTCGGCCCGTACGCCATCGAGGTGGTGAAGGACCGGCGGCCGAGTTCGTCGACCAGCGTTTCGCCGGTCTTCGGGTCCATCACCGGCATCGTGCCGACCGGATAGCGGGCCACGCCCTTCGCATCGACATTCTCGGTCATCACCAGCGTGCACAGCATGGCCGGCTGGTGCTCGCGGGCGCGATATTCGACATGCTTGGCCTTGCCGCAGAAATCGTTCTCCTTGACCTTCGGACGCGCAAGATCGGCTTCGAGCAGATTGTACTCGGTCAAAAGGTCGGCGTTCTGCAGCCGCAGGCTTTTTTCCATGCGGCGCGTGTTGGCATAGGTCTCAACGCCGAAGGGCATCACGCCGGTCGAGCGCAAGGCGTCCCAGACGGCCAGGCCGTCCTCGTAGCGCATGTGCAGCTCCCAGCCCTGCTCGCCGACATAGGAGATGCGGAAAGCGGTGACATCCTTGCCGCCGATCCGGACCGGCTTGATTGCCGCGAATGGGAAGTTCTCAACAGAGAGCCCGTCCGGATTTTCGACCACCTTCTGCAAGGTCGCCCGGGCGTTCGGCCCCCAGATGCCGATAGTGACGTATTTCTCGGTCACGTCGGTGATAGTGACGTCGAAGCCTTTGTCCTGTGCCGTGCGGCGCGTGTACTGGAAGTCGCGCGGACCGGCGTCCGCGCCGTCGATCAAACGACAGCGGTCGGCCATGCGGATGACGGTAAAGTCGGCGCGTACCATGCCTTCCTCATCGAGGAAGTGGGTGTAGATGCCCTTGCCGATGTTGTTGTCGCCGCCGATCTTGGCCGCGCACAGCCATTCTAGCAGCGCGACATGGTCGGGACCTTCGATGTCGTACATGGCGAAATGCGACAGGTTGACGATGCCGCAATCCTCGCTCATGGCGAGATGCTCGGCATTGGAGACGCGCCAGAAATGGCGGTTGTCCCACTCGTTCTCGCGCACCGGCACGCGGTTGCCGTATTTTTCCAGAAGATGCTCGTTGGCGGCGTAGCCGTGGGCGCGCTCCCAGCCGCCGAGCTCCATGAAATAGCCGCCGAGCTCCTTCTCGCGTTCCCAGAACGGCGAGCGCCTGATGTTGCGGCCCTTGGAGAACGGCTCGCGCGGATGCACCGCCGGATTGTAGACCTTCATCGCCGTCTCGGTGCAGCGATCCCAGATGAATTGCTCCTTGGTCTGGTGCGGATAGAACCGTGCATAGTCGATGGCATGGTGATCGATCGCGGTGCGGCCGTCGGTCATCCAGTCGGCGATCAGCTTGCCCATGCCGGGACCATCCTTGACCCAGATGGCGACGGCATACCAAAGGCCCCGCACCTTCTGGCTTTCGCCCATGGACGGGCCGCCATCAGCCGTCACCTGGAGAAGCCCGTTGAAGGAATGGCTCTCGTTATAGCCGAGTTCGCCGAGGATCGGCGTCAGTTCCATGGCGCGTTCGAGCGGTGCCAGGATCTGCTCCATGTCGAGGTCGCGCTGTGACGGCGAAAGCCGCGCCTGGTCCTTCTCCAGCAGGTCGCGCGGATGGCAAAGGCGCGGATTGGTCTCTTCGTAGTAACCCCACTCGATCTGCCCGCCCTCGGCGGTCTTTGGATCGCCGGTGTCGCGCATATAGGCCGAGTTGCCCTGGTCGCGCAGCAGCGGCCAGCCGATCTCCTTGCCCGTGCCGGCGAACTCGTTGTAGGGGCCGAAGAAGGTCAGCGGATGGTCGATCGGCATGACCGGCAGGTCCTCGCCGACCATTTCCGCGATCAGCCGGCCCCAGATCCCGGCGCAGACGATGACATAGTCGGCCTCGATGGTGCCGCGGTCCGTCACCACGCCTGATATGCGGCCGTCCTTGACGACAAGCGACCGAGCCGACGTGTTGGCGAAGGATTTGAGCTTGCCGGACGCTTCCGCCTGATCGACCAGCTTGCCGGCGACCGTCTGCGAGCGCGGGATGACCAGACCGGCATCGGGATCCCAAAGGCCACCCTGGACAATCGCTTCTTCGATGAGTGGAAATTTCTCCTTGATCTCGGCCGGTTCGATCAGACGGGCGCGCGTGCCAAACGCCTTTGCGGAGGCGATCTTGCGCTTGATCTCTTCCATGCGGCTGTCATCGCCGACGCGCGCGACCTCAAGGCCGCCGATGCGGGCGTAGTGGCCCATCTTCTCGTAGAAATCGATGGAGTAGAGCGTCGTCCAGCACGACAGGAAATCGTGGCTGGTCGTGTAGCAGAAGTCGGAGGCGTGCGCCGTCGAGCCGATGTCGGTCGGGATGCCCGATTTGTCGATGCCGACAATGTCATCCCAGCCGCGTTCGATCAGGTGATGGGCGATCGATGCGCCGACGATACCGCCCAGGCCGACGATGACGACCTTCGCCTTTTTCGGAAACTCTGCCATTGCCCGCGACTCCAAAGTGATAAAGCGCGCGGACTATAAGGCGGAGCAGCAGCACGATTGAAGCCTGTTTGCGACATTGGCAAAAAGCCGAGCGACCAGACGGCAGAATGCTTCCTGTCGGGCGCCTTGGACGGTTCGCTTTTCGAGGTGGACGCTAACTCAAGCAAACGCCCAGACGTCTTCGGCCTGGAAGCCGACCTGATAACCTGCTGTCTTCAGCTTGACCACAACCTGGCCGATCTCGGCAGCCGGCAGCGCGCCGACCTCGACCTTGATCATGCCGGGACGGTAGCGCTTGAGGTCGAGCTGTTCGAAGACGATCCAGTCGGCGCCCTCGCAATCGACGAGAAAGGCGTCGATATGGGTGATGCCATTGCGGTCGAGCAGCGTCTGCAAGGTCTCGGATGGCACCTCGATGTCCCTGAGATGCGGCGCGAACTTGTTGAAGTTGGTGTCGGCCTCGCCCCAGGCATTCTTGCCCGACATCAGATTGGTGTCGGTGACCGACGAGCAGCCGATGAACTCGATCGGCAGCGCGCCGGCCTCGAGCGCGGCGGCATCGAAAGTGTGGACGGTGATCGTGCCCTTTGTCTTCGTCACCGCCACCGGCTCGATGATGAACCGGCTGGTGTCGGGGTAGTTGGCGCGCAGTCGTTTCTGATTGTACGGGATCGGCTCGACCAGCATCGCGCGTGCGCCAGCTATGCGGTGCAGCCACGGCGTCACATCGTCGAACAGCGCACCGTCGCAGGCACCGACATTGACCATCTGGAACGGTCGCCCTGCCCCACCAAATCGCGCCTTCAGCGCCGCCCTGGCCAGGAACTTCGTGCCGCGCAGCGACGGCCCGCGATCGAGAACACCACTTGGTAGACCAAGCGACAGGGCAACGCGCGCCAGGCTGGATAGCGAACTCATGGCTTGTCTCCGGGAATGATTGGCAAGGGCGCGCGATTCTGGCCGCGAGCCGCGGCTGCCCACAGCGCCATGAACGGCGTCGCCAGCAGCAGGAATGGCGGGATCAGATGCGGGAAATAGATGCGCGTGTCGTGGATCGGAAAGACGGTGAACTTCGCCAGCGCGCCGAGCACCAGTGCCGCAAACAGGATGCCGGCGCGGCGGTCGAGGCGGAAGCCGGCGCGGGCGGCGGCAAACCAGCCGGCCAGTGCCAGCACCGACACGCCGACCCAGCTGTTCAAGCTGACGGCGCGCAGCAGCGAGGCGGCAAACGCCCTGAGATAGGCGGTGACCGAGAATGGCGGCTCGAACCCGTCCATATTGTAATGCTGCTCAATGCTGGAGAACCACAGATGCGGCCACCAGCCGGGATGATGGGCCCAGTGCGATATGGCGAAATAGGCGACGAAAGAAGCCGCAAAACCGGCCAGCGCGCCCCACGATTTCTGCCGGAAGGCGACCAGCAGCACGGCAAAAACAGCAAGGAAAACAATATTGTCCGGGCGCACCATGAAGGCGAGGAAGAGCAGGATCGCGGTCGCCACCTCGCGGCCGCGGACATAGGCGTAAAGTCCACCCAGCAACAGCGCCGACGTGAGCAGATCCGGCGTCGAGGCGCGCGCCGCATCGCCGAAATCGGCCATGATCAGCACCGCGCCGACCACAGGCGCCAAGGCCAGTGCCCCCTCGGAGCGCAGCCACATCAGGGCGATCGCGCCGAACAGCAGAACCGAGAACACTGAGACCAGGCACATCGCCTCGACCGGCGACATCACCGCGCTCATCGTCGACAGTATCTCGGCGTAGAGAAATTTGATCCGGTACATGCCGAGCAGTGAATGGAAGTCGGCGGCATTCTCCGCCATGTGACTGCGGAAGCCGCCGCCATCGTCGGTCAGCGCCTTATAGTCGCCTGCGGACACGCCCGATTTGACAGTGCTGTAGGCATAGTCATGCAGCGCCTGCGCATCGGGATAGGTGCCTTCCTCCGATATAGCGAGATAGGGCAGCATGTCCCAGTTGGCGTCGGGCATCACCCAGGCGGTGAACGCTGTAAAAAGAATGTAGAGCGCGAAGGCCGCCGCGCCGATCGGTGTTGCCAGCCGCGCATAAGTCCCCTCGCCCCACGCCAGACCGGCTCCGATGAGCCGGTCGAGCGGGTTGTCTGGTGCGGGCGACCTGGTCAGCATTGTCGAACTCGGCGTACTTCGTTTCTAACGGACCTGGCTTTTGACGAAGTCCTTCACGATCGACACGATGCCGCGCGACAGCAGGCTGTCGAAGGCATCGACGAAGCGGTCGACATGCTCGCGCTGGCAGATCAGCGGCGGCTCGAGCCGGATGACGTTGCGGTTGTATTCGGTGAAGGCGACCAGCACATCGTAGTCGCGCAGCAGCAGCGCCCCGATGAAGCCCGACAGCGAACCCTTCAGCTTGTCGTCGAGCACGCTGACGATCGGCCGCAACACCATCGGCAAGGTCTGCGAGAAGTCGTGGAACTCCAGGCCGATCATAAAACCCTTGCCGCGCACCTCCTTGATGATCTTCGGGTACTTTTCCCTGAGCGCCTGCAGGCGCTGCAGCAAATAGTCGCCGGTGACGGCGGCATTGTCGATCAGCCCCTCGTCGTAGAGCACGTTGAGCCCCTCGATCGAGGTGACGCAGGCCTCGCCCATGCCGCCGAAGGTCGCCATGGCATGGATCATCGCCGTTTTCGGCGTGCCATAGGCCTTCATATAAACCTCGCGCCGCGCGATCATCGCGCCGACCGCGGCCTTGCCGGCGCCAAGCGATTTGGCCAGCGCCGTCACATCGGGAATGACGCCGTAATGCTCGAAAGCATAGAAGCGGCCTGACCGGCCATAGCCGCACTGCACTTCGTCGGCGACCCACAACACGCCATACTGGTCGCACAGTGCGCGCAGCTTCTGCCAATATTCGGCCGGCGCCTGAATGATGCCGCCACCGCCCTGGATGGTTTCAAGCACGATGACCCCGACCTCCGGATCGGAGCGGAACAGGCGCTCGACCGCCTCGATGTCGGCAAACGGGATGCGGACCGTGTTTTCGGCCACCTTGAAGTCCGCGCGGTAAAGCTGCCCGTCGGTGATGCCCAGCACGCCTTTGGTCTTGCCGTGGAAGGAATTCTCGGCATAGACGATCTTCGGCCGCTTCGGACCGGCCGCGCGCTCGGCGAGCTTCACCGCCGCTTCCATCGCTTCCGAACCGGACGAGCCCAAAAATACCATGTCGAGATCGCCGGGCGAGCATTTGGCGATGTTGTGCGCAAGCGCTGCCGCATATTGCGACATGAAGGCGATGGCGATTTCCTGGCGCTTCTCCTCCTGGAATTTCTTGCGTGCTTCCAGAATGCGCGGATGATTGTGGCCGAAGGCCAGCGAACCGAAGCCGCCGAAGAAGTCGAGGATCTTGCGGCCGTTCTGGTCGATGTAGAACATGCCTTCGGCACGCTCGATCTTGATCTTGTGGAAGCCGAGCAGCTTCATGAAGTGCAGCTGGCCGGGGTTGAGATGCGCCTTGAACAGGTCGGTCATGCGGGCAACGTCCATCGCCTTGGCCTGCTCGACACCGATCAAATCGGGCTTGGCGATGGTGGCGGGCGACAGCGACGGCGCGCTGACCATGGTGCGCAAATTGGTCTGTTCGGGCTTGGCCATGACGGTCATTTCAATCTCCTGTCTGCACGCACGACCAGGATCGAGCGCAACGAAAGCTGTTTTGCGAGCCGCTATTCGGCGGGCACATGTTTGGTGGCGACGGCGTGACCGGCTTTCTTGGCGCGGTACTCGCTGTAGGCGGCGATCAGCATGTCCTCGTCGCGATATTGCGGCACCCAGCCGAGCTGACGCCCGGCCTTGGACACGTCGAGCACGCAGTCCTCGTCGGCGATCAGATACTGTTCCGGGTCCATGATTGGCATGTTCAAGAGGTCGAGCAGGTCCAGCGTGCGCTTGACCGCCCAGCCCGGTGTCGGGATCAGGATCGATTTCGAGCCGGCATGCCGGATCAAATCGCCGAGCAATTTCTTGACCGGCGGCGGGTTGAGCGAACCCAGATTATAGGCCTCATTAGGCACGCCGGCCTTCCAGGCCGCGCGCGCGGCCTCGGCGCAGTCGAACACCGAGATGAACTGATAGGGGTTCCTGCCCGAACCGATCATCGGCACCGGAAAATTCCAGTCGATCAGCTTGAACAGCTTTTCCAGGATGCCGAGCCGGCCTGGGCCGATGATCAGGCGCGGGCGAAACAGCGAGATCGACATGCCGCGCTTGCGCCATTCGGCCGCCAACTCCTCTGTCTTCTGCTTCGACCAGCCATATTCGCCCAGCGGCGCCACCGGGTGCTCCTCGGTCATCGGCTGCGTGACCGTGTGGCCGTAGATCATGTCGGTCGTGTAGTGGACGAGTTTTGACGCACCGGCTCTGTCCATGGCCTGCATGATGTGCTCGGTGCCGTGGAAATTCACCGGGAAAAAGAAATCGTGCCGCTTGGCGCGCACCTGGATCGGCGACAGCATCTTGGCCGACAGATTGTAGACCATGTTGTCGGCCTTCAGCCCAACCGCTGCGACCGATGCCGGATCGGTGACGTCGCACTGGATAAAGCGGACATTGCGGTAATGCGGCAGGTCGCTTTTGACGATGTCGGCGACGACGACCTCTTCACCATCGGCCACAAGTTTCGGGGCAAGATGGCGGCCGACGAAACCGTCGCCGCCGAAAATCACATGTCTCATCGAACGATCTCGTTTGCGTGAATCTTGTCGGGCGTGATGGAAGCGGTCTGGTCCTCATGGCCTCGACCACCCAAATCTCGGCCACTTTGCGCGATCAGCACCGTGCCGACGCAGATGAAGGCGATGCCGGCGATGCGCCAGCCATTAAGGTCCTCGCGGAAGACGAAATAAGCGAAGATGGCGACGGCAACATAGGCGAGGCTGAGGAACGGATAGGCGAAGGAGAGCTCGACCTTGGACAGCACATAGAGATGCGATGCCATCGAGATGACGAAGGTACACAGGCCAAGGAACACCCAGGGGCTGAAAACGATCTGCAACAGCTTGACGAGCGGATTGACGCCCTCGAACGAGATCGGCCCGAGCGACATCATGCCTTGCTTCAGCATCAGCTGCGCGGCGGCATTGGTCATGACTGTAAAGAGAATGAAGACGATGTATTTCATGTGTTCCAAGCCACCCCTTCGCGCTCACTACTACAAACCCGCAAACATTTGGTGAAGTCCCAACAATATTTTGAGTAAATCTCGTTATTAAGCATCAATTAACTAGGAATTATTCGAGTTTTATCTATTCGGCCGCCTCGACCGAGCCTCGTCGCGCATCCAATCTCTTCGCGGTGCGCGCCCAGAAGTCAGACATGAAGGCGTGGTCGCGGAGCGCTTCCAGCCGCTGCCATTCGGGAAAGGACGAGGCGAATATCTCGGCCCCCATGCGGGCGTCCTTATATGGATTGACCGCGCCGCCGGCCTCGACCGTGATACGGTCGAGTTCCCGCAGCAATGTCAGCGTCGCGGCACCTCTGTTGGGGAAATCCAGTGTCAGCGTGTAGCCGGAACGCGGGAACGACAGCAGCGCCGGCGAGCGGATGGAGCCAAAGCGCTTCAGCACGGTGAGGAAGGAGCCCTGCCCGGCTTGCCTTGCCGCCGCCAGCAATGCCGGCACGGCCTCGCGCGCCGTCTCTTCCGGCACCACGCTCTGGTGCTGGAAAAGCCCTTTCGGCCCATAAAGCCGGTTCCAGTCGCGCACGCCGTCGAGCGGGAAGAAGAAGCCCTGATATCCGGCCTGGCGCGGCACCGTTGCCCGGCTCTTCCTCCACCTGTAGGCAGCGTTGAAGGCGGTCAGGAACGGCCAGTTGAGCACATTGAATGGCGGCTGGACCGGCACCGAGAAATTGCCGCCGACGCGCGAGGCGGCATGCGAGCCGTGCTCGGCGTGATTACCAGTGAACAGCAGGCCGCGACCGCTGTTGCGGCCATCGGCCAACTGGTCGATCCAGGCGACCGCATATTCATTGGCTTGATCGGCCGCCTCGGCCAAACCGAAGAATTCGTAGAGATCGCGAAACGGGGTCGCCTTTTCGACGATGTCGAGCGAATGCACCCGCATCAGCCGGATCGAGGCCGACAGGATGAGGCCGGTCAGCCCCATGCCGCCGATCGTTGCCGCAAACAGCCGCGCATTGTCCGATGCCGAGCAGCGGTGGGTCTTTCCGTCGGACCTGAGCAGCGTGAAGCTCTCGACATGGCAGCCGAATGTCCCGCGCCGATGATGGTTCTTGCCATGCACGTCGTTTGCGATGGCGCCACCCAGCGTGACGAATTGGGTGCCGGGCACAACCGCCGGGAAGAAGCCGTGTGGGGCAGCGTGGGCGATGATGTCGGACAACAGCACGCCGGCATCCGCCTCGAGAACACCGGTTTCGGCGTTGAAGGCACGAATCCGGTTCAGCGAGCGCATGTCGACGACCGCGCCGGCCGCGTTCTGGCAGGAATCGCCGTAGGAGCGGCCATTGCCATAGGCAAGCAGTGACGCTGGCTTGGCCTGACCGCCCTTCAGCAGCGAGATAGCCTCGTCGGCACCGATGGCGCGCGGCGCCGGCGGCGTAGCAAGGCCAAAGCTCGGGAACCGCTCAGTGGCCATGCCTACCAGCCCCCGATGACCAGCATCACCGCACCGATCAGCACAACGATCTGGCTGCGCCAGTCGCGGATGATGAAGACGACCGGATCGTCATGCATCTCGTTGCGGCGCGCCAGGATCCAGACACGCATGGTGAGATAAAGCACGATCGGTGCCAGCGGCCAGATCAGCCATGGATGCGGATAGAGCTCGCGCACCGCGACACTGTCCATGTAGAGCGCCAGCACCAGCGCCGAGGAGAAGGCCGAAGCCATGCCGGCCTGGGCGACGATCTCCTGGTCTTCGGTGCGATAGCCGCGGCCGGCAATGCGCTCGCCAGGCGGAATGGCGGTGGTGCGCAGTTCGACGAAGCGCTTCACCAGCGCCAGCGACAGGAAGAAGAAGATAGAGAAGGCCAGCAGCCAGAACGAGACGTCGACGCCGGTCGCCGCCGCACCGGCCAGGACGCGGATCGTGTAGAGGCCGGCGAGTGTCAGCACATCGACCAGCAGCATGCGCTTGAACGACAGCGAATAGGCCGTCGTGACGACCATATAGCCGCCGAGCACAGCCATGAATTCGGGCGACAGGAACAGCCCGGTGCCGATGCCGATCGCCAGAAGCACCGCGATCGCGCCAAGTCCGAACGGGATCGACAGCGCACCGCTGGCGAACGGCCTGTTGCGCTTGGTGAGGTGTTTGCGATCGAGCGCGAGGTCGAAGAAATCGTTGAGGATATAGATGGCCGACGCCACCGCACTGAACGAGACGAATGCCAGCAGGCATTGCCAGATCATGTCGGTGTTGAAATATTCATGCGAGAGCACCATCGGCACTGCGATCAGCGAATTCTTCAGCCACTGATGGACACGCAGCATCTTGACGATGGTCCGCAAAGTCGGCTTCGGCGCCGGCATCGTCTCGGCGCCATGTGCCGCCTGCCAGCGCGCGGCATGGCGGTCGGGCGCGACGACGATCGCGTTGCGCGCTGCATCGAAGACCTGGAGATCGTGACGGCTGTTGCCGGCATAGTCGAAACCGCCATCGCCATAGGCTGCGATCAGCGAGGCGCGCTTCCTGCCCGAGGTGAGATTGGCGAGACCATCGGTGGCCAGCACCTGGTCGAAAATGCCGAGATGGGCCGCGATGGCGTCGGCGAACTTGCGCGGCGTACCGGTCGCCAGCACGATCTTGCGGCCCTCGGCGTGTTCGGTCCGGAGGCGGCAAAGCAGCACCTCGCGATAGGGCAGCGATGCCGGATCGATGTCGATGCGTTGCGCGATTGCCTGCTTCAGCCGCGCCGGCCCGCCGGCGATCCAGAACGGTACCAGGAAGATATAGAGCGGGTTCTTCTTGAGAAGGATGAACAGCCCTTCCCACAACAGGTCGGTCGCGATCAGCGTGCCGTCGAGATCGACCGCAAGCGGTATTGCGTTCCTGTCCGACCGCGCATCCATGTCCGTCCTGCCCTGCCCGCGTAGAGTTGCGCGCCGCTTTCCGGCGTCTTGAGGCTGGTATAGCGGGCGGTGGCGTAGCGAACGTTAAAACGCCCGGTTGCAGACGGCTGCCGTGACGGTATTTCCCGCGTCATTGTTAAGCAACTGCTACCGGAAACGATAAAAGGCCGAGCAAATGCCCGGCCTCTCAAGATATGCCAATCGGAATTACTTGATTCGGGCGACGCCGCCCGAAATTTCGATGGTTTCCGAACCGGTCAGAGCTTCGAGGTCGCCGTTCGGCAAGGTGACGAAACAGCCATTCGGGCAGAACTCAACCGTTTCGCCACCAGCCAGCGCGAGGTCGGTCTTGCTGCCGCCCTCGGTCACGACCAGCGTGCGGGTCTCGGCGTCCTTGTTGACCGCGCTTGCGGCATGGACCGAGCCGATGGCGGCGACCAGGGCGACGGCAGCGACGAGAGACTTCCACATGGTGCAATATCGGTGTTCCCACCGCCTCTGTTGCATTTCGCAAGGCAATTTCGCCTGTGCATGGGAGCTTATAGGAGATGGAAGCTGAACCGCAACTGAATGCCGCATTCATGCCGCAATCGGTTCCGGCAGGATCAAGGTCGACGGAGTCCCAGCTTAGTCCGGATCTGGCTTCTTGGTTTTGCGGGACTTGACCAGCCGCTTCTTCTCCGCCTCGGCTCCGGCCTTTATCTGCTCCTGTTCGGCGAAGTCGGCCTCGATCTTGTCGTCGTCTGTCGGCCACGCCTTGGGCTTATGGGCCTCGACCACGGCGCGCGGCGTCGAGGGCATCTCGATGTGTTCGCTGCTGAATTTTTCGAGGACGGCAAAACGGATGTCGTTCTGCGCGATGTTGCCATTCATCACATCGGCCAGGAACACGCGGATCTCGAATTCCAGGGCGGCAGGGCCGAAATTGGAAAACAGCACGAAGGGTTCGGGGTTCTTCAGCACCATCGGGTGGCTGCGGGCGATCTCCAGCAGGACGGCATGAACCTGCTTGACGTCGCTGCCGTAAGCGACGCCGACCTTGATGTCGATGCGGCCGAGCTTGTTGCGGTGAGTCCAGTTGCCGACGGCGTTGTTGATCAGGTTTGAATTGGGCAGGATCACCGATTGCCGCTGGAAGGTCTCGATCTCGGTGGCGCGCACGCTGATCTTCTTGACTGTGCCGCTGACATCGCCGGCAACGATCCAGTCGCCCACCTTGAATGGCCGCTCGGCCAACAGGATCAGGCCGGAAACGAAATTGGACACCACGTTCTGCAGGCCAAAGCCGATACCGAGGGAAAGAGCGCCGGCGACCAGCGCCAGGCTGGACAGGTCGATGCCCGCCGCCGAGATGCCGACCAGTGCCGCGAGCGCGACGCCGGCATAGCCGACCGCCAGCCTGATCGAGTTGCGCACGCCGGTATCGACCTTGCCACGCGCCATCACCGAACCGTCGAGCCAGCCCTGGAACCAGCGCGTCAGGAAATAGCCTATGATGAAGACGACGATGCCGGAGAGGATGCCGGTCACCGAAATGGTCACCGACCCGATGTTGATCCCGGTTGCGAGCTTGTAGGCCCAAGCCTGGATATCGCCCAGCTGGAAACCCCACATCAGCAGGATCAGCGGCAGGAACACCAGCACGATCATCACATTGATGGCAACACTGACGACAAGGCCTAGCTGGTCGAGGGCCGTATCCTCGTAGCTGGATTTGGCCGACAGCCAGCGCCCGACGGTCGTGTTGGCGAAAGCACCCTCCTCGCCGATCGCCCGTGCCGACAGGAAACCGATATAGGCGGTGATCAGCGCGGTGCCGGTAACGACGACCTGCAGCGAAACGAACAGAGCGAGGCCGATGTAACCAAGCAGCGCCGCGACGATGGTGAAAAGACCGAGTGCAAGCGCCGTATAGCGCAGCCATGCCGGCCACGGCCGCCAACTTCCATCACGCGCCTTGAATGGCCTCAGCATCGCCATCAGGATCAGGATGACGCCGACGATGATGGTTGCGCCGAAACTGCGGGCAATGGTCAATGACAGCGGCGAGCCCATTTTGTCGTTGATCACCGACAGGAAGGTGTTGACGCTGATGACCACGGCCATGGCGGTGGTCAGGCGCACCAGCCAGCGCGCCGGCCCCGTTTCGACCGGGATAAGGCGCCAGTTCGGCAGCCGCGGCTCCAGCGCCGCATTGGTCAGCCGGTTGACGCAGAACACCACGCCGATGGCGGTCGCCAATGCATTGAGGAACAGGCCAATATCACCACGCAACACATTGTAATAATTGAAGAAGAAAATCGTCGATCCCAGAAAGGCGGCAACCGCCAGCGTTGGCAGCAAGGTTGACCAGAAAGCCACCGATAAGCGGCTGAGATAGGACGGGTCTTCATTGGAGGGATCGGCTTCGAACACCCTCCCGAACAGCCGCCTGCCGCCGACCAGCAGCACCAGCGCCAGCCCGAGCGCCACGAAGGTCGCTGCGAGGATGGCCTGGAACTTGAACTTGAAAGCGAAGCTCAGCCAGGAAGACACCGCCTTGTACAGATTGGTGTATTCGTCCTGGGCGTCGGAGAAAACCTGCGGGCTCAGCGCATCCGACAGCACGTAGCGTTTGGTCAAAAGGTTGCGGAACAACTCGCTGCGCATATTGCCGATCTTATCGATCAGCCCGCTGATGCGGATCGACAGGGCCTGGGCCTGCGAGATGACCGCATTGATCTCGGCCTTTTCCGACACCAGCGCCTGGCGTTCGCCGCTGACGATGTCGGGCTCCGGCGGCTGACCCGCCGCAGGTGCCGCGCCAAGCTGCTCAAGACGGCTGTTGATCTCGCCAAGACGCGTGCGGAAGGCCAGTGCGCTGTTCAGCGATTGCCGCGACAACTCCTCGAGCTGCAGGCGGATATCGACGAGGCTGCTATCCTCCTCGGCGTCCTGTTGGATCTTCTTTTCCAGATTGTCGGTCTTGGTCGTCAGGTCCTGCAGGATCTTCTGCTGATCGGCGACGAGTCCGGCAGGCGCCTGGCCAAGCCCCTGTGCCATCGCATCGAACGACAGCGGCGCCGAGACGACAAGCGTGAGGATCAAAATGAGACGAAGCAATCGGAAAAGCATGATTTGTTGGCGACTCATCGGCGGCAAAGGCAATTTGAAAAGCCTGTCCTTGATAAAGACGGCCCTATCATGGGGCAAGCCGTCGTATCGCGAGCCCATCCGATCATTGGCGCCACCGATCACTCACCCCCATCGATCCATCTCAAGCGTCGGCCAGTCGAAAGGCGATGGCGCAATACTGGCTTTGCGGATGCGGCCTGCTCTATAGTCTGCCGCATCGCCCGAACCGGATGACATCAATGGCAGAGTACTCGGCCTTTTCGCTGCTCGCGAACGCGCTCAAGGGAAACAAGGATTGGAAGCCGGCATGGCGCAAGCCTGACCCGAAGGCGTCCTATGACGTCGTCATCATCGGTGGCGGCGGTCACGGGCTGGCGACGGCCTATTATCTTGCCAAGGAACACGGCATCACCAATGTCGCCGTTGTGGAAAAGGGCTGGCTCGGTTCCGGCAATGTCGGCCGCAACACCACGGCCGTGCGCTCGAATTATCTGCTGCCGGCCAACACCCGCTTCTACGAACACTCGATGAAGCTGTGGGAGAACCTCTCGCATGAGCTCAATTACAACGTCATGTTCTCGCAGCGCGGCTGCCTGAACCTGGCGCACACGCCGGCCCAGTTCGACGACTATGCAAGGCGCGGCAACGCCATGCGCCATCTCGGCGTCGACGCCGAACTGATGACGAAGGCTGAGATCAAACGTCTGATCCCGGCGCTCGATGTCTCCAACAGCGCGCGCTTCCCGGTGGTCGGCGGCTTGATGCAGCGCCGCGCCGGCACCGCCCGCCACGATGCGGTGGCCTGGGGCTACGCGCGCGGCGCCGACCGGCGCGGCGTCGACATCATCGAGAATTGCGAGGTCACCGGCTTTCTGCGCGATGGCGACCGTATATCAGGCGTCACCACGTCGCGCGGCGACATCCGCGCCAGGAAGGTGGCCGTGGCGGTCGCCGGCAGCACCGGGCGGGTCATGCAGATGGCCGGCATCGAGACGATGCCGATCGAGAGCCATGTGCTGCAGGCCTTCGTGACGGAATCGCTGAAACCCTTCATCGACACCGTCGTCACCTTCGGCATGGGCCATTTCTACATGTCGCAGTCGGACAAGGGCGGCCTCATCTATGGCGGCGACATCGACGGCTACAACAGCTACGCCCAGCGCGGCAATCTGCCTGTCGTCGACGAGGTGATGAGCGAAATGCTGGCGCTGTTTCCGGGCCTTGCGCGCGTGCGCATGCTGCGCTCCTGGGGCGGCGTCTGCGACATGTCGATGGACGGCTCGCCGATCATCACCACCGGCCCCCTGCCCGGCATGTATCTCAACTGCGGCTGGTGCTATGGCGGCTTCAAGGCGACGCCGGCTTCCGGCTGGTGCTTCGCCTGGACCATCGCCAAGGACCAGCCGCACGATCTCAACGCCCCCTTCACCCTCGACCGCTTCCACCGCGGCCTGGTGATCGACGACAAGGGCCAGGGTGCAAACCCCCGGCTGCATTAGGCATTAGGTAGAGTTCAATGGTGATCACTTGCCCCTATTGCGGTCCGCGCGACGTCATCGAGTTCACCTATCAGGGTGACGGCAACCGCGAGCGTCCCGATCCTGCCTCTCAGAATTTCGAGGCGTGGAATGCCTATGTCTATGACAGGCTGAACCCGGCCGGGGATCACAACGAGATTTGGCAGCATTCCGGCGGCTGCCGCGCGCATCTGCGCGTCGTGCGCAACACGCTGACGCATGAGATTTCCAGCGTTGCCTTCGTGCGCGGTGATCATCAAGGGCGCGGCGATCATGGCTCCGCCGCGCGCCGCAAGGCGGAGGACAAGGCATGAGCCCGCGCCGCGCCGATACCGGCGGCCGCATCGACCGGCTGAAAACCATCCGCTTCACCTTCGACGGCACGGCCTACACCGGCCATGCCGGCGACACGCTGGCGTCGGCCCTGCTGGCCAAGGGCGTCACGCTTTACGGACGTTCGTTCAAATACCACCGCCCGCGCGGCCTGCTCACAGCCGGCGTCGAGGAACCCAACGCGCTGGTGACGGTGCTGAAGGGCGGGGTTCGTGAACCCAACATTCCGGCGACCATGGTCGAGATCCATGACGGCCTGGTTGCCATCAGCCAGAACCGCTTTCCCTCGCTTGCCTGGGACATCAACGCCGTCAACCAGCTCGGCGGCAACATCCTGTCGGCCGGCTTCTACTACAAGACCTTCATGGGACCGGTGTTTGGGCCGCTCAAAGGCACACGCTTCTGGATGTTCTGCGAACACTTCATCCGCCGCGCCGCCGGTCTCGGCAGCGCCGGAACGGCGAAGGACCCGGCCCGCTACGAGCGCATGAACGCCTTTTGCGACGTGCTGGTGGTCGGCTCGGGGCCGGCCGGCCTGATGGCCGCCAGGACCGCCGCCGATCAGGGAGCGCGCGTCATGCTGGCCGATCTCGAGCCGCTTTTCGGCGGTTCGGCCAACTGGTCCGGGGAAAGCATCGATGGCGCGCCTGCCGCCGACTGGGCGCGGCGCGCGGTCGCCCAGCTCGCAGGCCGCGACAATGTCCGGCTTCTACCGCGCACCACGGTGTGGGGTTATTACGACAACAACACGCTTGCCGCGCTCGAACGGGTCAGCGACCACAAGGATCAGCCAGGCAAGGGCGAGCCGCGCCATCGCTATTGGGCGATCCGTGCCAAATCCGTGGTCCTGGCCACCGGTGCGTTCGAGCGGCCGCTCGTGTTCCCCGGCAATGACCGGCCAGGCGTGATGCTGGCGCATGCAGCCGAGCGCTATGCCAACGAATTCGGCGTGCTGCCGGGCGAGCGGATCGCGCTGTTCACCAACAATGACAGCGCTTACCGCGCCGCCGTCGCCTTGAAGAAGGCCGGCGCCGCGGTCGTCGCCATCGCCGATGTCCGGCCGGAACTTTCGCCGGAGATGCGCAAGCTGGCCGCGGAAGCCGAGGCCGAGATCTTCGCTGGCCATGCCGTCGTCGCCACCGAAGGCGGAAAGGCGCTGTCCGGCCTCAAACTGCAACGCTTCGATATGGCCAATGGCGCACTCATAGGTGATGCCCGCAGTATCCACGCCGATTGCCTGCTGATGTCCGGCGGCTGGTCGCCGACCATCCATCTGGCCAGCCAGGCCGGCGCCAAGGCGGAATGGAATGCCGTGCGGCAGGCCTTCCTGCCGCCGAAGCCAACACAGAGCTGGATCGGCGCCGGCGCCTTCACCGGCAGTTTCTCCACCGTCGAAGCCATCGCCGAAGGCCGCGCCGCGGGCCTTGCCGCAGCCGGTGGCCCCAGCGCGCCTTCTGTATTGCCGGTGGTGGAAGCCGTGCCCGGCGATCCTGATCCGGCACCGGTGTTCGAGATCAGGGCCAAGGGCAAGAGCTTTGTCGACTTCCAGCACGACGTGACGGCAGAGGACGTGCGGCTGGCGCACCGGGAAGGCTTTGTCTCGGTCGAGCATCTGAAACGCTACACCACGCTCGGCATGGCGACCGACCAGGGCAAGAGCTCCAACGTGCCCGGCCTTGCCATCATGGCCGAAGCCCTGGGCAAGCCCATCCCCGAAGTCGGCACGACGCGCTTCCGGCCGCCCTTTGCGCCGGTGTCGATCGGCTCGCTGGCGGCGGAACGTTTTGGCGATCTCAAGCCCGAACGATTGACCCCGATGCATGATTGGCATCTGGCCAATGGCGCGACGATGTATTCCGCCGGCCTCTGGTATCGCCCGATGATCTACGGCCATGCCGGAGAGACGGTCGAACAGGCCTATGTGCGCGAAGCCAAGGCGACGCGCGAAAGCGCAGGGATCGTCGATGTCTCGACACTGGGCAAGATTGCCGTGCAAGGCCCCGACGCCGCCGCATTCCTCGACCGCGTCTACACCAACATGTTTTCGACGCTGGCCGTCGGCAAGGCCCGCTACGGTCTGATGCTGCGCGAGGACGGCCTGGCCTTCGACGACGGCACCACCTGGCGGCTCGGCGAGCAGGACTTCCTGATGACCACCACCACCGCCAATGCCGGCAAGGTGATGCAGCATCTGGAATATTTCCTCGACGTGATCTGGCCGGAGCTGAAAGTCCACGTCACCTCGGTGACCGACGAATGGGCGGGGGCCGCGATCGGCGGGCCGAAGGCCAGGCAGATCCTCGCCTCTTGTGTCACCGGCACCGCAGTCGACAATACCACCTTGCCCTTCATGGGCCTCGTGCGCGGCGAGATAGCAGGCGTGCCGGTGATGATTTGCCGGCTGTCCTTCTCCGGCGAAATGGCGTTCGAAGTCTATTCCGGCGCCGGCCACGGCACCCATGTCTGGGAAGCGCTTGTCGAGGCCGGCAAACCGTTCGGGCTGGTCACCTACGGGCTCGAGGCGCTGGGCACCATGCGCATCGAAAAAGGCCATGTCACCGGCGCCGAGATCGATGGCCGCACCACGGCGCGCGACCTGCATCTCGACTGGATGCTGTCGAAGAAGAAGCCGTTCATCGGCTCGGCGATGATGGACCGCGAAGGCCTGATCGCGTCGGACCGCCTGGAACTGGTCGGCCTGATCGCCCTCGACAACCGGCCGTTCAATGGCGGCGCGCACATCGTCGAGGAGGTTGACGAGGCCAATCCGCACGGCTCGATCGGTCACATCACCGCCTGCTGCTATTCACCGGCGCTCGGCAGGCATATCGCGCTGGCGCTGGTCAAGGGCGGCAAGGCACGGCAGGGCACGCGCGCTCATGTCTCCGATCCCTTGCGCAACCGGTTCGGACCGGTCGAGATCGTCTCCAACCACTTCTTCGATCCGGACGGGAGCCGCATGCATGGTTGAGCGCCAATCACCCGAACCCTTGTCGCCGCTTGAGCCTGAATTCCATGTCGGCTCGCACGGCAATTTCGAGCACGGCGTCGAGATCATCCTGACCGAGACAAGGCCGGGCTCGATCGTGCAGCTCGCCGCGTGGCCCGGCGAGGAGAAGAAGCTGATAGCAGCCATCCGCACCGTCACCGGGCTTGCCCTGCCCGATGGCGCCGGCGGCGGCTTGAGCGACGGCGTGAAATCGGTGTTCGGCTTCGCGCCGGGAAAGTTCACCGTTGCCGATGAAGCCGAAGGCCTGGCCGCGGCCTTTGCCAAAGTGGTGACCCCCTCCATTGGCACCGTGACCGACCTCTCGCACGGCCGCACCGCCATCCGCATTGCCGGGCCGAAGGCCGAATGGGTGCTGGCGAAATTCTTCGCCATCGACTTCGCGCTGCCGGCCTTTCCGGTCGGCGCCGGCCGTTCGACCACCCATCACGACATCTTCGCCCAGATCCAGCGCACCAGCGCCGACCAGTTCGACATCTATGTCTTCCGCTCGTTTGCACGCTCGTTCTGGAAGGCGCTCTGCCACGCCAGCGAGGAAGTCGGCTACGAGGTGCAGTAGGCGGCGCGGCCGGATGGCCGCGTTGCCCACATCTGGCATCAACGCCAGCCGCTTCTGCCGCTAGAGAATCGGGCCGCCGGCGCCCATGGTGCGAAAACGTGGCCGCCCAACCGGCCCGAGGGATATGAAATCCCTTCTTCAAGAGTCGGCACATTCGTTTGGTTCGAACATCTCCATGACCGCAGAACTATCCGCCGGCGCCACGGATCGCGCCGATGTGCCGGCCAGAGCCCTGCTCCTGCTGCCGCTGACGGTTGCCTGCGGCGTGTTCATGACCAGCCTCGACCAGAATGTCGTGGTGACCGCGCTGCCGGGCATCAGCGAAAGCCTCGGCCGTCCGCCCAGCCAGCTCGGCCTCTTGATTACCGTCTATGTCGCCAGCCTGATCATCTCGATGCCGCTTGGCGGCTGGGCCGCCGACCGCTTCGGACTGCGCAATGTCTACTGTTTTGCCTTGCTGGTGTTCGCCGCCTCGTCGGCGCTCTGCGGACTGTCCGACAACATCTGGACGCTGGTTGGTGCGCGTGCGCTGCAAGGCTTTGGCGGCGCCTTGATGGGCACACTCGGCCAGGTCGTCATCCTGTCGACCTTTCCGCGCAGCCGAACGCTGAAGATCAACATGTACATCTCGCTGGCCGGCCAGTCCGGACCGTTGGTCGGTCCGCTCGTCGGGGGCGCGCTGACCACCTACATTTCCTGGCGCTGGATCTTCTTCATCAACGTGCCGTTCGCGCTGGCGGCGGCAATTCTTGCCGCCTCTTTGTTTCCGACGATGACCAAGCCGGTGCGCACGCCGTTCGATTTTCCGGGCTTCCTGCTGGTCGGCAGCGGCATGGTCCTGCTCGTCTTCGGCATGGATTCGCTTGCTGCCAAGGATGCCGCGGGCGGCATCATCGCCGCCGAACTGGCGCTGGCGCTGGTCATCCTGACCATCGCCTCGTTCTACTGCCTGCGCGTGCGCAATCCGCTGCTCGATCTCAAGCTGTTGCGCATCCGTACCTTCCGCATTTCGTTCCTCACCGGCGGCGGGCTGGACACGATCGGCCTCAGCTCGGTGGTGTTCCTGCTGCCCTTGATGTTCCAGCTCGGCTTCGGCATGAGCGCGGTGCAGGCGGGATCGCTGACCTTCGTGGCCGCGGTCGGCTCCGTGGCCATGCGCTTCTTCATGCCGCGCGTCCTCAACCGTTTCGGCTTTCGCCGCGTGCTGGTCTACAACACCCCGATCGTTGCCGCCATGGTCGCCGGCTTCGCCTTGATGCAGGCGACCACGCCGGTGTGGATCGTGCTGACCTACATCTTCGTCTTCGGCGTCTTCCGCTCCGCGCAATGGGCCTCGACCGGCAATCTCGCCTATTCCGACATCGCGCCCGAGCAGCTCGCCCGCTTCAGCGCGCTCTATTACATATTATGGCAGCTGGCGGTGGCGATCAGCGTCGGCCTGGCTGCGGCGGTATTGTCATTTCTGGCCGGCGGCGGTCCAGCCGTCGCCGACGATTTCCGCATCCTGTTCGTCATCGAGGGCATCATCACGCTCTGCGCGCTGCTTGCCTACCTCAAGCTGACGCCACAGGACGGTGCCCATGTCAGCGGCCACGGCGCACAGATGAATACCGAATGAGGCTGGCTGGCTTATTCGCTGAACGTGACCCACTCTTCCAGCGGCACGCGGTCGGTGCGGAAGGCGTTTTCAGGTTTTGACGTATCTTCATAACCAAGCGCCATGCCGCAGACGACGATCTCTTCGTCCGGAATGTCGAGCACCGGCCTGATCTGCCGGTGATAGGGCGCGAAGGCCGCCTGCGGACAGGTGTGCAGACCCCTGCCCCTAGCTGCGACCATGATGTTCTGCAGGAACATGCCGTAGTCGATCCATGAACCCTGGTTGAGGCGGCGGTCGATGGTGAAGATCATGCCGACCGGGGCGTCGAAGAAGACGAAGTTGCGGTCGTGCTGGGCGCGCATCTTGTCGACCTCGCGGCGACCGATGCCGAGCGCGCCATAGAGGCCGAAACCGTTGGCGCGGCGGCGGGTCAGATACGGCTCGAAGAACTGTGTGGGATAATACCGGTACTCGTCCCAATCAGCTTTTTCGGCGCGAATGCCGGAATTGAGAATGGCGTCTGATATCCGCTGCTTGCTCTCGCCCTTGGTGACATAGACCTTCCATGGCTGCATGTTGGTGCCGGATGGGGCACGCGCCGCAACCGCCAGAATGGCGCGGATGGTGTCGTCGTCGACCATGTCGGGCAGGAATGCGCGCACCGAACGGCGCGACAGGATCGCCTCGTCGACAATCTCGGCATCGCCCGCGATTCGGGGATTATTTTCCAGCATGGGCCGTCCCTTACCCTTTGTCTCGATCGGACGTCCCCACTCGCCGCTCTCGGCGGAGCCTTTGCATGAACCGTCAAAATCGCGCAAGCAAATCTTGTGCATCCGTGAAAATCTACTTGATTTTTTCATGAGCTTGACTTCTCATGAAATTTGGCCAGATTTTTTCATAAAGTGAGCGCTTTGCCTTCGACTACCGCTAGAACATTGCAGGTACCTGACGAACGCGTGCTGGCCGGCGATATCAGGGCCCTGCGCAAGGCGCGCGGGCTGACACTCGCCGAGATCGGCTCGAAGCTTGGCCGTTCCGTCGGTTGGGTCAGCCAGGTCGAGCGCGGTCTGTCGACGCCATCGCTCGGTGACCTCCGAGCCTTCGCCGAACTGTTCGGCGTGCCGATCAGCCTGTTCTTCAGCCATGACGTGCCTGTCGAAAGCGAGCGCGGCGTGGTCGTGCGCGCTGGCAGGCGCCGCACGCTTGGCACAAGCGAATCCGGCCTGGTGGAGGAGCTTCTGTCGCCCGATCTCGGCGGTAGCTTCGAGATGGTGCGTTCGGTCTTCGCGCCGGGCGCGGAACTGAAGGCCGAGGCGCAGCGGCCGACCGAGGAAGCTGGATACGTCGCCTCCGGGCTGTTCGACATCGAGATCGGAGGTGTCTGGCATCGGCTTGGCGAAGGCGACTCCTTTCGCTTCGAAGGCAAGCCTTACCGCTGGCGCAATCCGGGCGCGGAGCCTGCAATTGTCATCTGGGTGGTTTCACCACCCGTCTATTGAGTTCAAGTTTGGAGAAAAACATGGCGGGTTTGCCGAGCACGGCGCGCGTGGTGATCATCGGAGGCGGTGCCGTCGGCACCTCCGCGCTCTACCATCTCGCCAAGGCGGGCTGGACCGACTGCGTGCTCTTGGAAAAGAACGAGCTGACTTCGGGCTCGACCTGGCATGCCGCCGGCAACGTGCCGACTTTCTCCTCGTCCTGGTCGCTGATGAACATGCAGCGCTATTCGACCGAGCTTTATCGCGGGCTGGCCGACGCGGTCGACTATCCCATGAACTATCACGTCACCGGCTCGCTGCGCCTTGCCCACACGAAAGAGCGCATGCAGGAATTTCAGCGCGCCAAGGGCATGGGCCGCTACCAGGGTATGGACATCGAGATCGTCGGCGTCGACGAGATCCAGCGCCGCTATCCCTTCATCGAGACGCATGATTTGAAAGGCGCGCTCTACGACCCAAGCGACGGCGACATCGATCCGGCGCAGCTCACCCAGGCGCTGGCCAAGGGCGCGCGCGACATGGGCGCGAAGATCATCCGCTTCTGCCCGGTCACAGGCGTGCGCCGCGAGAACGACGAGTGGGTGGTCGAGACGGCGCAAGGTGAGATCCGCTGCGAGATCGTCGTCAATGCCGCCGGCTACCGCGCCGCCGAAGTCGGCCGGATGTTCGGCCGCGACGTGCCGATGATGGTGATGAGCCATCAGTACATATTGTTCGAGGAGATTCCCGAACTGGCGGCATGGTCGAAGGAACAGGGCAAGAAACTGCCGCTGCTGCGCGACGTCGACACCTCCTACTATCTGCGCCAGGAGAAGAACGGCATGAATCTCGGCCCCTATGAGCGCAATTGCCGCGCGCATTGGGCCAGCCACAACGACCCGATGCCGGAGGATTTTTCCTTTCAATTGTTCCCCGACGACCTCGACCGGCTGGAACATTATCTGGCCGATGCCGTCGCCCGCGTGCCGATCCTTGGCACCGCCGGCCTGTCCAAGGTCATCAACGGGCCGATCCCCTACACGCCGGACGGCAATCCGCTGATCGGCCCGATGCCCGGCGTTCCCAATGCCTTCGAGGCCTGCGTCTTCACCTTCGGCATTGCCCAGGGTGGCGGCGCCGGCAAGGTGCTGGCCGAATGGGTGACAGAGGGCCAGACCGAATGGGATATGTGGTCGTGCGACCCGCGCCGCTTCACCTCCTTTGCCTCGGCGCCGGACTATTGCGTCGCCAAGGGCATGGAGATCTACGGCAACGAGTATGCCATCCAGTTCCCGCGCCATGCCTGGCCGGAAGGGCGCGACCGCAAGCTGTCGCCGATCCATGATCGCATCAAGGCGCTCGGCGGCCGCTTCGACGCCTATAATGGCTGGGAGCGGGCCACCTGGTACGCACAAGACGGCGATGAAATTTTCGAGGAAGCCACGCTGACCTTCCGCCGCGACGGACCGTGGCATCATCGTGTGCGCGAGGAGTGCCTGGCCGTGCGCGATGCCGCCGGCATTTTGGACCTGCCGGGCTTCTCGCGCTTCAACCTCGACGGTCCGGGTGCCGCCGAATGGCTGAGCCTGCAGGTCACCGGGCTGGTGCCGAAGCCAGGCCGCATCGGTCTCGTCTATTTCGCCGACGACAAAGGCCGCATCGTCACCGAAATGTCCGTGGTGCGTCACGACGAGAACCTGATGACGCTGATCACCGCGGCGGTCGCGCAGTGGCATGATTTCGAATGGCTGAAGTCGCGCATGCCCAAGGATGCGCCGTTCAGGCTGATCGACCGGACCGAGGAATTCTCGACCCAGATCCTGGCCGGCCCCAACTCGCGGAAAATCCTCGCCGATGTCTGCGAAGCCGACCTCACTTTGCCATGGCTGACGCATCAGGAAACCAAGATCGCCGGCCGCTGGGCGAAGCTTGTGCGCGTCTCCTTCGCCGGGGAGCTCGGCTGGGAAATCCACACAAGGGTGGACGACACCGCCGCGATCTTTGATGCCATCTGCGCGGCAGGCCAGCAGCATGGATTGAAGCCGTTCGGCATGTATGCGTTGGATTCACTCAGGCTTGAAAAAGGCTACCGCACCTGGAAGGGCGACCTGTCGACCGACTATTCGATCCTGCAGGGCGGGTTGGAGCGCTTCGTCAAATGGGACAAGCCCGATTTCCGTGGCAAGGCTGCACTCCAGAACGAAAAGCAGCAAGGCGTGAAGAAGCGCTTCGTCACGCTGGTTATAGAGAACCCGGGCGACTGCGACGCCCCTTCGGTGTCGACGCTCTGGCATGACGGCAAGATCGTCGGCGAGACGACGTCCGGCGGTTGGGGCTACCGGGTCGACAAGTCGATCGCGCTCGGCATGCTGCGCGCCGATCTGGCCGAGCCAGGCACATCAGTCGAAGTCGAGATCTTCGGCGACCGGTTTCAGGCAATCGTGCAGAAGGACGAGCCGCTGTGGGATCCGAAGAACGAGAGGCTGCGCGCGTGAAGAAAATCATCCTCACCGATGGCGGCATGGGCCAGGAACTGGTCCGCCGCAGCAAATCCGAGCCGACGCCGCTATGGTCAGCCCGGGTGCTGATCGACGAACCGGATCTGGTGCGCGACCTGCACGCGGAATTCATCCGTGCCGGCGCCCGTGTCATCACCATCAACACCTATTCGGCAACACCCGAACGCCTGGCGCGCGAGGGCGCGGAAGACCTCTTCAAGCCGTTGCAGAAGCGCGGCATCGAATTGGCCAGGCAGGCCCGCGACGAGGCCGGCGATGCAGCCATCGCCGGCTGCCTATCGCCGCTTTTCGGCAGCTATGCACCGGCACTGACCATTTCCTTCGAGGACACGCTCGATATTTACCGCCGCATCGTTGCCGAGCAGGCCGATGGCGTCGACCTGTTCCTGTGTGAAACCATGGCGTCGGCGGACGAAGCCCGCGCGGCGGTCACCGCGGCATCGGAAAGCGGCAAGCCGGTATGGGTGTCGTGGACACTGGCCGACCACGGCAAGCCGCGGCTGCGTAGCGGCGAAGCAATAGCCACCGCGGCAAGCGCGCTCGACGGCCTGGCAGTCGCCGCGCGGCTGGTCAATTGCTGCCGGCCGGAAGCGATCGCCGCGGCTTTGCCTGAACTGATCGCCCTCGGCGGCCCGGTCGGCGCCTACGCCAATGGCTTCACGTCAACCGAAGCGCTCAAGCACGGCGGCACCGTCGATGTGCTGCACGCCCGTCACGACCTTGGCCCGGATGCATATGCCGACCAGGCGATCGGCTGGGTCGAGGCTGGGGCAAGCATCGTTGGCGGCTGCTGCGAAGTCGGACCTCCGCACATCGCCGCTCTGCGCGACCGGTTCGAACAGGCCGGCTACGAAATTTCGGGAGTTTTGCATGCCTAGACCATCATCGCGCATTTCCGGCATCGTGCCTTCGGGCAAGGACGGCTGGGAAGTCCATTTCGCCGCCTGGACGCGCAAGGAGGCCGGCGAAGACATCATCATGCTGTCGGTCGGCGACCATGATTTCGACACGCCTTCGCAGACGATCGAAGCCTGTGTGACCGCGGTTCGCGGCAGCAATCACCACTACACCCCGCTTCCCGGCCTGCCGCGCCTGCGCAAGGCGATGGCGGCGGCCTCGAGCGCCTGCACCGGCGTCGAGACGTCGCCGGATCAGGTGATCGCCACGCCGGGCGGACAGGCCGCACTCTACGCGGCTGTGCAGGGCGTGCTCGACCAGGGCGACCACGCCATCGTCGTGGCGCCCTACTACGCCACCTATCCCAACACGTTCAGCGCCGCGGGCGCTGACTTCACAGTCGTCGAGACACCGGCCGAGGATGGCTTCCAGCCACGTGCCGACATGATCCGCGCGGCAATCCAGCCGAACACGCGCGCCATCCTGATCAACACGCCGAACAATCCGACCGGTGCGGTCTACTCGCGCGAGCGGCTGGAGCAACTGGCAGAAGTCTGCCGGGAGCACGACCTCTGGCTGCTGTCGGACGAAGTCTACTGGACGCTCGGCGGCGGCGAGCACGTCTCGCCGCGCTCGCTGCCAGGGATGGCCGAGCGCACGCTGGTCATCAATTCGATGTCCAAGAGCCACGGCATGACCGGCTGGCGCATGGGCTGGCTGACGGGACCGGAGGAGATGATCACGCTCATGATCAATCTCAATCTGGTGACGACCTACGGCCTGCCGGCCTTCATCTCGATCGCCTGTTCCGAGGCGCTGGAGAACCGTTACGGCGTCAAGGAGATCGCCGAACGTTACGCGGCACGCCGCACCGTCTTGCTCGACGCCGTGCGGGGCATGAACGACGTCACCGTGCGCGGTTCGGAGGGCGGCATGTATGTCATGCTCGACATCTCGGCCGTCGAACCGGACGACGAGAAATTCGCCTGGGCCCTGCTCGACAACGAAAAGGTTGGCGTGATGCCCGGCTCCAGCTTCGGCGAGGCGGCCGCCGGCCATATTCGCATCAGCCTCTGCCAGCCCGAGCCCGTGCTGCAGGAAGCTGCACTTCGTCTGCGCCGCTTTGCTTCCAGCTACCGTCGCGAGGCAGCATGACCGCCAAGGCAGTTCCCGCTAAAGCAAGAGCGGTCATCATCGGCGGCGGCGTTTCCGGCTGTTCGGTCGCCTATCACCTGGCCAAGCTCGGCTGGACCGATATCGTGCTTCTCGAACGCAAACAGCTGACGTCGGGCACGACATGGCACGCCGCCGGCCTGATCGGCCAGCTGCGCGGCTCGCAGAACATGACCCGGCTGGCGAAATATTCCGCCGACCTCTACGT
>NZ_RZTE01000002.1:0-78974 GCF_003997415.1 Mesorhizobium sp. M7A.F.Ca.MR.245.00.0.0
ACGATCTCGGCGGCGTGCATGACGCGATGCCCTATCTGGTGCAGCAGAACAGGCGGGTCGGCGGCGAGCCAATCCAGTCGGTCGCGTGGCCGTCGCATCCGATCATCGCCGGCGGCCAGCATGTCGTCGTCGTCGGCGGCGGCGATACAGCGTCCGACTGTGTCGGCACGGCCTTCCGCCAGGGCGCCGTGCGTGTCACCCAGCTCGACATCCGCCCGCAGCCGCCGGAGAAGGAAGACAAGCTTTCGGTCTGGCCCTACTGGGCGACCAAGATGCGCACCTCGTCTTCGCAGGCCGAAGGGGCGGAGCGCGAATTCCAGGTGGCGACGCTCGAATTCATCGGCGAGGAAGGCCAGCTGACCGGCGTCAAGTGCTGCGAGGTCGACGACAAGCGCAAGCCGATCGCCGGCACCGAATTCGTCATTCGTGCCGATCTCGCCTTCATCGCCATCGGCTTTGCCGGGCCGGCTGCGGCCGGGGTGGCGAAGGAATTGGACGGTGAGATGAAGATCGCCACCGACAGCCGCCGCTCCAGGAATGTCGAGGCCAATGACCGCGACTACAGGACCAGCGTCGACAGGCTGTATGCCGCCGGCGACGTGCGTCGTGGCCAGTCGCTGGTCGTCTGGGCGATCCGTGAGGGCCGCCAGGCGGCACGCTCGATCGACGAGGCACTGATGGGGTCGAGCGTTCTCCCTCGTTAGGGATTGATCGCCGTCGTCGTGTCGGTTGCCGCCGCCGTCGTCGCCGGCCCCGTCTTGGGCGGCCAGGAGAAATCGTCGGCGCGGCCGGGCGAAGGCGAATTACGGTGACAGTGCTGGACTGCACCCCGTAAGTGAGACACGGGAATTGCGGTGACAGGTTTGGACTGCACCCCGTAATTCTACATCAGCCCGACGAAGAGCGCTAAACGTGAGGGATATGTGTTTATTGGATCTCCTAAGCCTCCCAAGGTGAGTTGCATAGCGGTTGGCTTAACCGTTGCTGTTCTGGCGGTTGGCGCATCGTTCTTGGCACCTATGAACGTGCTTGCGGGCGCGGCCGAAGCTCAAGCGGCGTATAGCGCCCAAAATTATGGCGAGGCTTTCACGCAATGGAAGCTGTTGGCGGAGCGAGGGGATGCCGCCGCCCAGTTCAATCTCGGGATCTTGTACGCACACGGGCAAGGAGTTGCGCAAGATAAGACGCTCGCTGTGTTCTGGTGGCACAAGGCTGCCGACGCAGGGAACCCGGATGCCGCTTACTATCTTGGCTCTTGTTATGCCATTGGCGCGGGGGTTGAAAAGGACTTTTCGATGGCAGCGCACTGGTTCGGCGAAGCGGCAGAAAAGGGGCAGGCTCAGGCTCAAAGCCAGTTGGGCAATTTGTATTGGCAAGGTGACGGTGTCGCGCCCGACAATCGGCTGGCATTCAACTGGTGGTCGAAGGCCGCAGCAGTTGGTGTCGCTGAAGCTCAGTACAATGTTGCGGATTCCTATGCTGCAGGACGAAGCGTTGCCAAAGACGACAACCAAGCATTCGTATGGTTCAGCAAGGCGGCGAGCCAAGACTATGCTCCTGCTCAATATGAGCTAGGCGTGATGTATTCAAAGGGCATTGCCGTAGCTGTGGATGAAGTCAAAGCGGCTGCCTGGCAACGCAAGGCAGCCGAGCAAGGATACGCGGTTGCGCAAACGGTGTTGGGGGCTAGGTATGCGCAAGGTGCCGGGGTAGCTCAAAGTGGCCCCGATGCGATCATCTGGTGGCTCAAAGCCGCAAATCAGGGAAATGCCGATGCTCAACTGAGTTTGGGATTCGCCTACGCCACGGGAAAAATTGTGCCTAGAAACGAGGTAACTGCCGTCGCTTGGTGGCGTGCAGCCGCTGAAAAGGGGAATGTCGACGCGCAGTTCAATCTTGGATTTCTGTACTACAACGGTGTAGGTGGTCGCCCTGACTATACTCTTTCCGCGCTCTGGCTCGATAAAGCAGCAAAGAATGGCAGCACAAAAGCGCAATTCTACCTTAATATTATGAAACAGAAGGGCATTTTGTAGGGAATTACGGTGACAGTGCGCTTTTATTCTGCTCGCCGGAATCTGTAATGTCGGGCGTGTCAGCACGCAGCCGCTAAATTATGGATTGATCGCCGTCGTCGTGTCGGTTGCCGCCGCCGGCCCCGTCTTCGGCGGCCAGGAGAAATCGTCGGCGCGGCCCGGCGAAGCCACGGATGCCTTGCCCTCGACCACCAGCCTCTCACCTGGCAGGTCCGGATTTGCCTTCGCTGGCGGGGCCGCGCCAAGCAACTCGGAGCCGCCGTCGAGTGCCGGATCGCTGAGCAGCATCGGCGCGGTGCGGTCGATGACGATGGGTGCCGCGGCAGGCGCCGGCGCCTCGACAGGGGCGCCCGCCGGAGCGGACGGTGTAACCACGCTTCCCGGCGCGGTCAGGCCGAGGATCTTCAGCAGCGGTTTTTCGGTATAGAAAGCGAGCTTGCGCTTGCCCGCCCTCGAGACGTTGATGCCGTCATCGGCGCGTAGCCGCACCGGCTGGCCGTTGATGTCGGGGCCGCTGGTGACGAAAGCACCGTTCTCATCGACAAAGCCGTCCCAGACGTCGACGAATTCACCGCCATGGCTTTCAGCGGCCTGATGATAGATGTCGTTGAAGGCCAGCATGTCGGAGGTCATCTTCGGCACCCGGAACGCCGGCATGCCGACCCATAGGAAGGGTACCTTTGCCTCCGCGATAGCTTTTCCGAACGCTTCGTTCCGGCGCTCATATTCCTTGGTCCAGGTTTCAGAGCGGGGCTGCTCGCGCACGTCGCCCACCTTCATCTGCTGGCGGTCGTTGGAACCCAGCATGACGATCACGGCGGCAGGTTTTTCGGTCTCGATCAGCGATTTGATCTGTTCGGGCCAGTTGTAGAAATCATCGCGCACGAAGCCGGACGAGCCATTGCTGCGAACGACGATCCTGACGCCGGTATTCTCGGCAAAGGCGGTGTCGAGGCCTTCGGCGAGGCCGGCCGCCATGAAGTCGCCGACCACCAGGACGGTGCGGGCGTCCGGTGCCTTGTCGACCACCGGGATTTCCGGTTCCGCGGGCGGTCGCGGGGCGCGGGGTTTTTTCGCCTTGGGCCTGGGCCTTGCCTTCTGGATGTCCTGCGGCGGCTCGATGCGCTCGCTGCGGCGCGGGAACAGAAGGTCGCGCAGCGACCAGCCGCGGTTTTGCTGCTCCTGCGCCATGGCCGGCGCGTGAAAGGCGCCAGCCACACCGACGGTGAGCACGATCACGGCCAGGATGAGCACCGGCATGCGACGAACAAGCCCTGCGATGCGCGCAGCCGAAGCCAATCGTTTCCTCCATCCCTTGGCGCAGCAAATGCCGCGCCAACCAGATTGCTACAGTGTCCTTTGCGCGCCCGAAAGGCCGCGCGGCACCGCAGGCGGCTCTATTTCTGCCGGAGCCACTTCAGCACTTCCATGCTCGGGTAACCGTCCTGGGTCAAGCCGGCCTTGGCCTGGAAGGCCAAGATGGCTGATTTCGAGCCGTCGCCGATCTTGCCGTCGAACTTGCCGTCATAAAGGCCATGTTGGGAAAGCCGCTGCTGCAGCTCCTGCCTTTCCTCGAAGGTGAGCTTGGTGAAAGGCCGCTTCCAGTCCTGCACGAGACCGCTGGAGCCGGCGATTTCGTCGGCAAGAAGGCCGACGGCCAGCGCATATTTGTCGGCGTTATTGTAGGCTTTGATGACCGTGAAATTCTTGATCATCAGGAAGGCCGGCCCGTTGCGGCCGTCCGGCACCTTCAGCGTCGCCTTGTCGGAGCCGTTCTTGAACGGCTTGCCGTTGGCCCTGACCACGCCGAGCGCCTGCCATTGCGACAGTGTTTTCGAGCCGCCGGGAAGCTTTCCAGCGGGCAAAGCAACCTCGTAGCCCCAGGTTTTGCCGGCCTGCCAGCCATTCTTCTTCAACAAGTTGGCGGAGGTCGCCAGCGCATCGGGGATCGAATTCCAGATGTCGCGTTTGCCATTGCCGTCCATGTCGACGGCATAGTGCAGATAGCTGGTCGGGATGAACTGGGTATGGCCCATGGCGCCGGCCCAGGATCCGCTCAGATGGCTTTCGTCGATATCGCCGGTCTGCAGGATCTTCAGCGCGGCGACCAGCTGGGTGCGGGCGAATTTCGCCCGCTTCGGATCGGCATAGGCCAAGGTCGCCAGCGAGCGCACGACATTGCGCATGATGTCGTCGCGCTTGAGGATCTCGCCATAGTTCGATTCCATCGACCAGATGGCCAGCAGGATGTAGCGGTTGACACCGAACCTGGCCTCGATCCGGTCCAGCCACGGCTTCCATTTCCTGGCCATCTGCTGGCCGACGGCGACCGACTGGTCATGGACGCGGTTGTCGAAATAGTCCCAGGCAGGGGCCGTGAATTCAGGCTGCGTACGCGCCTTCTCCAGCACCACCGGATCGATATCCCTGATGTTCCTGAAGGCCTGGTCGTAGAGGGCGCCGGAAACGCCGCTCTGCACGGCGGTGGCGCGGAAGCCGGCGACCCACTGCCGGAAACCGGCATCGGCGAAAGCGGGGCCAGGCATCAGCAGAGCGAGCGATAGGCTGGCTGCCGCCATGACGCTGGTAAAAATTTTTGCGGCATTGCGAACGGACATCTTTTCCTCCTTCTCTGTCTCAGGAAAGACCATTCATCGCCGAACCAGGTTAGGAATTAGTTTACCATAGGCGCCACCGGGAACGAAAAGACGCTTCGAAGCTTTACCGGTGGACATTCCTCTCAGTTGCCCAGCAGTCCCGAATTCCGGCGTGAAAATGTCTTGGAACGGGGATTGCGGAGCTGGCCCTCAAACGGATAATTGAAAGCATGAAGAGAGTTCGCAAGGCAGTCTTCCCGGTCGCCGGTCTCGGCACACGGTTTCTCCCGGCCACCAAGGCTGTCCCCAAGGAAATGCTGACCGTCGTCGACCGGCCGGTGATCCAGTATGTGGTGGATGAGGCACGCGAGGCCGGCATCGAGCATTTCATCTTCGTCACCGGCCGCAACAAGGCCGTCATCGAGGACCATTTCGACATCCAGTTCGAACTCTATGACACGCTGGCCCAGCGCGGCAAGGACGACCAGCTCGCCCGCCTGCAACGGCTGCAGCCGGCGCCGGGGCAGACCAGTTTCACACGCCAGCAGGTGCCGATGGGACTTGGCCATGCCGTCTGGTGCGCCCGCGAGCTCGTCGGCGACGAGCCCTTCGCGCTGTTGCTGCCCGACATGATCATGCAGTCGGAGAAGAGCTGCACGAAGGCAATGGTCGAGCTCTACGAGGAGACCGGCAACAACATCATCGCGGTGCAGGAATGCGCTCCCGCCGAAACCCACAAATACGGCATCGTCGGCCGCGGCGAGGACACGCATCACGGTTTCCGCATCACCGAGATGGTGGAAAAGCCGAAGGCCGGCACCGCGCCGTCCAATCTTTACATCAACGGCCGCTACATCCTGCAGCCGGAGATCTTCAAGATCCTTGAAGGCCAGGAAAAAGGCGCCGGCAACGAGATCCAGCTCACCGACGCCATGCTGAAGCTGGAAAAGCAGCAGCCTTTCTACGGCTACCACTATCGAGGCCGCACGTTCGACTGCGGATCGCCGGAAGGTTTTGTCGAGGCCAATGTCGCCTTCGCGCTGTGGCGCAGCGACATGAACGAGAACATGGCCGGTGTGATCCGCACGCTTCTCGATGAGATGAAGCCATCCGAGCGCCGCGGCGCCGCATCTTAAGTCGATGTCGATGTTCAGCCGGTCCGCGGAGGGCCGGTCTGATCTCAACGCACGTTTGGCACGCAAGTCCTCAGCGCTGCACTTTCACGCCGAGGAAGATGCTGTTGGCGGTGTAGTCCCGGCCCGGCAGATTGCTGGTCAGCTTCTCGGTCCTCACCCTTGTGGTGAGGCCGGCGTAGCGGTTCAGCCACCAGGTCAGTCCGGCCTCGGCGCTCAACACCCTGTCATGGCCATCGATGCCGATGTAATCACGCCAGTCGAGGCCCAGAGCCGCATTGGCGGTGAGGTTGGCGCGAATCTGGCGTTCGCCGGTCAGGCGACCGGAATAGAGGATGTCGCCGCTTTCGCCCGATGTGGTCGTGGGCTCGACGGTGGTCCGCCCGGTCAGGCCGATCGTGGTGCCGCGCTCCGGTGACCATTTGAGGTCGGCGTTGACGGTGGCACCCGAGATCGCATCAAGGTTTTTGTCGTCGATCGCTTCCCTGAGCCAGCCGGCCGAGAATTCGCCCGACAGCTTCTCGCCCATGTCGAGTGCAAGGCCAGCGCGGGCGCCGAGCCGCGTCGACGAGCGCTCGAAGCCTTCATTGTCGATGCGTTGATCATAGGTCCGGCGGCCGACCTCGATTTCAGTGAACGGGGTCAGGGCAGGGGAGATCTCGTAGCCGGTGCGCAACGTCGCTGTGTAGAGTGTGGAGTCCTGATCCTTCTGCGACAGCGAGGTGCCGTCCGAGAGCTTGGCGTCGCCGTAAAAATCGTGCGAGACCGCGCCGGTTAGCGTGTACTGCATCTTGCCGAGATGCTTTTCGACGGCGAGGCTGCCATCGATGGTCTGCCGCAGCGGTTGCTTGCTGACGCCGGCAATGGCGTCCGGTGATGATGCCGATTCCGGCACGGCCTCGTAGCCGAGCTTGGCGATGGCGCGCAACTCATTGTCGAGGTCGACATTGAGCTGGCCTTCGATGCGCCCTTGCGCGTCGTGAACCGGGTAACCCGACACGGTCTCGCGAAAAAGGCCATAGCCGTCGATCGTGGCTGAGTTCTCGCGCCAGTCGGAGGCGGCGGAAAAGCGCAGCGCTGTCTCGGACAGCAGCGCCGACGTGCCGGCACTGCTCGAATCGCCGTTCGAGGTGGCGGTCAGGCCCTGTTCGATCGTCGGCCGGATGACGAAGGAGCCCCATTTCACGCCGGTGGCGGCAAACGGATCATCCTCCGGTTTCTTCTTCTGGCCTTCGATGGCGTCCGTGCGCTCCGCGCCTGGGTCGAGCTTCTGCCTGTCGGCACTGTCGATGGTGAGGGCGCGGCGGTTGGCCGTGTCCGCATCGGTGTCTTCACCATCGGTGGCGTCCGTCGTGGAGGCGGTGATGTCGGAGGTGTCGGCCGTCGATTTCTTCTTCTTTTTCGACTTGTCGGCAGCCTTGTCCTTGGCCTGGTCAGCAGCATTCTGCCCGGCAGTCGATGAGCGGCGGCGAGGCTTGGGCGGCGCCGCGATGTCGGCGGACGTGTCGTCAGTGGCTGCCGGCGGGTCGAAAAGGCTGCCGGTCGCGGTGGCGTCGCCAGTGTCGGCGTCGTCTGGCACGGCACCGGCGCTGGCCGGCAGATAGGTGCGGGCCGGCGCATTGTCCTGCGCGGCATTGGCCGGCTGTTGACCCTGCGCTGCCAGGGCCAGCTGTCTCGCCTTGCGCTGCTGGTCGGACAGGATCGCCGATTCCGAAACCTCGCCGCGCAGTTCGGTTTCCTGGGCATGGAGCGCAGTCGGGCGCAGCAAGGCAAACATGCTGGTTGCCAGCAGCAAGGCGCAGACCGCCTTGCCCTTTCTTCCTGTCGAATTTTCTGGCTGGGCCCCGGACATCGCCACCACTGCTTGCGCGGCGCACGCGCGCCATACTTACCGAACCGTAAATGGGGATGGTTAACGGAGGGTTGAGGCGGCGGCCCGTCAACCAGCTGAAGCGCTGATTTCCAAAGGGATTCATACCGCCTGCGTTAAGCTTTTGGTTTTCGCGCCTGCCGTCGTCAAAACCACCGCGCACGTTCGGGCAACATGCCTTGGGCCATTTCTGTTGGACAGCGCGCCGGCAAAGCGCTAATCGCATCAGCCATGCATGCGGGATCCCTGGATAAGAAACCTTCGGACAGGCAAGCCTCGATCGCTTCGGCGCTGAGGACGGTGGCGACAGAACAGGCTGGGGTTGCAGCCCTTGCCGAGGCCTTGGAGAACGGATTGGCCGCGCCTTTCGCGCAGGCGGTCGAGATGATCTCCGGGATTGAAGGCCGGCTCATCGTCACCGGTGTCGGCAAAAGCGGCCATATCGGTTCGAAGATCGCGGCGACGCTGGCCTCGACCGGCACGCCGGCTTTCTTTGTCCATCCCGCAGAAGCCAACCACGGCGATCTCGGGATGATCGCCAGGGACGACGCCATCATCGCCATGTCGTGGTCGGGCGAAAGCAAGGAACTGATGGGCATCGTCGCCTATTCCAGGCGCTTCTCCATCCCGCTGATCGCCATCACCGCCGGAGAGACATCGGCGCTGGCGCGGGCGGCGGACGTGGTGCTGTTGCTGCCGCGCGCGCCTGAAGCCTGCCCGCACGGCTTGGCGCCGACGACATCGACGCTGCTGCAACTGGTGATGGGTGACGCGCTGGCGATCGCGCTGCTCGAAGCACGCGGCTTCACGCCGGATCATTTCCGCACCTTTCACCCGGGCGGCCAGCTCGGCGCCAACCTGACGCAGATCCGCGAGATCATGCATGTCGGCGACAGGCTGCCGCTGGTGGTTGCGGGCACCGGCATGCATGACGCGATCCTGGAACTGTCGCGCAAGGGATTTGGCTGCGTCGCGATCACCGACGCAGACGGTGCGCTGGTCGGCATCATCACCGATGGCGACATCCGCCGGCACATCGGCAGCAACCTGCTGGCGATGACGGTGGATCAGGTGATGACAAAAGGCCCGAAGACCGCGACGCCGGACACGCTGGTCGCAACGGCGCTGCAGACGATCAACAATTCAGCCATCACCAGCCTGATGGTGGTGGAGGGCCGGAAACCAGTCGGCCTCATCCACCTGCACGACCTGCTGCGTATCGGCGCCGCCTAAGGTGTGCTGATCTTAAGGTGATGCCGGCCTGCAAACGACGGTTTCCTGCGCTTCCGCTGCTCACGTACCCAAAGTACGCTCCGCTCCGGTTCTCGGAACCCACCGTTTTCGACTCGGCCTGACCTGAATCTCAACACACCTTGTCCAAGCGGTGGGTTTCAAGAATTCAGACAGCCTCGACGGTCAATTCCAGATCCGTATCGGCCGCGCCCGTCACGCGCACTTGCGTGCCGGCCGGCAAATCCGGGCCGGAGACACGCCACAGCGTATCGCCCAGCTTGATGCGCCCGCGTCCGTCCCGGATCGGCTCGGCAAGTGTCGCCATCCTGCCGACCATTTGCGCGCCGCGCCGGTTGAGCAGCGGCTGGTCGGTCGGGTCGTTGCGGCTGCCGACCAGCTTCTTGCCGACATAGGCCGAGACCAGCGACAGCGCCAGGAAGGCGAGGACCTGGACCTGCCAGGTCCAGAAGCCGGCGTCCCAGACCAGCAGCGACACGGCGCCGATGATCAGCGCGGCGATGCCGATCCACAGCATGAAGATACCCGGCGCGATGACTTCCATCACCAGCAGGATGAAACCGAGTACCATCCAGTTCCACGGGCCGAGTTCGGAAACGATGCGGTCGATCATTGGTTTCGACCTCAGTTGTCGGTTGGGCGAACGACCGGCGGGCGCGCGGCCTGCCTCTGCGAGCCGGTCGTGCCTTCGCTGCGGAAGACTTCCTTGGCGATTTCGCCAATGCCGCCGAGCGAACCGATCAGCGACGATGCCTCGAAGGGCATCAGCACGATCTTGCTGTTGGTGGCCGTGCCGATCCTGCCAAGCGCTTCAGTGTATTTCAGCGCTACGAAGTAGTTCAGCGCCTGCACATCGCCTTTGGAGATCGCTTCCGACACCACCTGGGTGGCGCGGGCTTCCGCCTCGGCCGAACGTTCGCGCGCCTCGGCATCGCGGAAGGCGGCTTCCTTGCGGCCCTCGGCCTCGAGGATCTGCGACTGCTTGAGGCCTTCGGCGGCAAGGATCTGGGCACGCTTGTTGCGTTCCGCGGTCATCTGCCGGCCCATCGATTCGATAAGGTTGGCCGGCGGGTTGATGTCCTTGATTTCGACGCGGGTGATCTTGATGCCCCACGGGTGGGCTGCCTCATCGACGACACGCAGCAGGCGCTCGTTGATGGCGTCGCGGTTCGACAGGAGTTCATCGAGATCCATCGAACCCATGACGGTACGGATGTTGGTCATCGTCAGATTGAGGATGGCGTTCTGCAGGCCGGAAACCTGGTAGGCGGCCTGCGCCGCGTTGAGGATCTGGAAAAAGGCGATGCCGTCGACACCGACAATGGCGTTGTCGCGGGTGATGATTTCCTGGCTCGGAACGTCAAGCACCTGCTCCATCATGTTCATCTTGGCGCCGATACGGTCGATGAACGGGAAAATGAAATTGAGGCCTGGGCTCAGTGTCTTGGTGTAACGGCCAAAGCGCTCCACCGTATAATTGTAACCTTGCGGGATTGTCCTGATGCCTTTGATCAGCAGCACCAATACCAGAAGTGCAAGTGCACCAATCGCAATATCGAAACCACTGAAATCCATTTGGCTCTCCCTCAGACGAAGGCCGCACAAGCCATTCTCGCGCCGCCGACTTCACCAAAGACTTAAGTGTATTTCAGATGCGTTACAATCAGGTGATGATGGATTGTTTATAGGGTTGCACTCAGCGGTTGAAGGCAAACAATCTTGCATCCATGTCATCCAGCCCGTTGATCGAAGCCGGGACAATCTCGGAAGCGACCTGCGAGAAGGTGATGCCGTTGCCGCCGTAGCCCATCACCGCATGGATGCGCGGGTGGCGGGGAATGGCGCCGATATAGGGCAGGCCGGTGGTCGTGGTGCCGAACGAGCCGGTCCAGGCAAAATCGGGTCTGGTGTCGAGATGCGGAACTATCAGGCCGAGCTTCTCGGCGATGCGTGTGCTCTTGTCGGCGATCAGCGCGTCGCGCCGCGCTTCGTCGATAAAATCCTCGTCCTCGCCGCCGCAAATGACCCGGCCGTCGACCGTCGTGCGCATATACAGATACGGCTCCGACGCTTCCCAGATGAACGCTGCGTCCGGCCAGAGCTTTCGCGGTTGCGGGCGTGTCGCAATCGCCCATGTCGAGATGATCCGGTGGGCCGCGGCCGGCACGATGTCGACAAGTTCGTAGCCGGTGGCCAGAACAACATGTCGTGCGGTTATGGTCGGGCCATCCCTGGTCGCGACGACAACAGCTTCGGCGCTGTCCTCGATCATTGTGGCTTCGACGGGGGCATAGAAGCGTGCCTTGCGCTCCAGGGATTTCAGCAGCAGCCCAGCCGTCAGCTTGCGTGGGTCGAGGGCGATATTGCCGTGGCCGAGAATGGCGCCTTCGCGGTCGATGCCGAACTTCTCGGCTAGCTGTTGTCGGGTTAAGCAGATGGCGCCGATGCCGGCCAGCCGACGTGCCTCGGCCTCGTCGCGCAGTTCCGGCGGACCAAGCATCGTGCCGGCCAGATAGAGTGACGGCATGCGGCTCAGGCCACAGTTGATGCCGAGTTCGGCAATGCGTCCGGCGAGATTGGAGACAGCGAGCCGCGAGCGTCGCCAGGCCTGCTGGGCCGAGGCTCTGCCGACCATCTTCGAGAGCGTGGAGAGAGGCTGGTCTATTTCGAATGCCACCAGTGCGGTGGTTGCGGCCGTCGAGCCCTTCAGCGGGCCGCGCCGGTCGATGCAGATGACCCGATGGCCATCGGCCGTCAGCGCCTCGGCCATCATGGCGCCGCTGATGCCCATACCGACGACCAGCACATCCGTGTTGACGTCCCGGATCAGGCCGTCCGTCGGCACCGCAGGCGCGCGATAGGCCGACCAGACGGGCTGGCCAGTTCTGAGGTCGAGTTTGCGGGGCATCGCATTCTCCGGAGGCGCGCCTTAACGCCCCGGAGCTTGTGTTGTTCCGGGTTAGACCCAGCCGGACAGTTCGCGCCGCACCATCGCCTCGATCACCGCCATCCCTTCCGCGCTATCGTTGAGGCAAGGTATATGGGCGAAATTTTTGCCGCCGGCATGGTGGAAGGTTTCAGCCGCCTCGCGGCCGATCTCGTCCAGCGTCTCGATGCAGTCGACGGAAAAGCCGGGATTGACGATAGCGATCGACTTGACGCCGTCCTGCGCGAGTTTTTCCACCGTCTTGTCGGTATAGGGCTGCAGCCATTCCTGCGCGCCGAAGCGTGACTGGAAGGTGATGATCAGTTTCTTGTCATCCCAGCCGAGCCGTTCGCGCAACAGCCGCGTCGTCTTCTGGCAATGGCAATGATAGGGGTCGCCCTTCTCGAAATACGGTTTTGGAATGCCGTGATAGGAGGTGATGACCACCTCCGGCTCGAAGTCCAGCGTCGCCAGATGCCGTTCGATCGAGCGCGCCAGCGCTTCGATGTAGACCGGCTCGTCATAGTAGGGCGGCACGCTGCGGATGGCCGGTGCGCGGCGCATCTTCATCAGCGCGCGAAACAGCTGATCGTTGGCTGTTGCCGTGGTCGTCGCCGAATATTGCGGATAGAGCGGAAAGGTAAGGATGCGGTCGCAGCCCTGGTCGACCAGACGCTGGGCAATGCTGGCGGTTGAAGGGTTGCCGTAGCGCATCGCCCAGTCGACGACGACATCAGGCAGGTCGCTCAGCGCTTCGGCCAGCTTTTCGGCCTGGGCGCGGGTATAGGTGCGCAGCGGCGACTCGTTCTTTTCCCGGTTCCAGATCCGGGCATAGTTGGCGCCCGACTTCTTGGGCCGCGTGGTGAGCACAAGGCCATAGAGGATCGGATACCAGATCGCCCTGTTGAGCTCGATGACGCGCGGGTCGGACAGGAATTCACGGAGATACCGCCACATCGGCTTGAAATCGGTGCCGTCGGGCGTGCCCAGATTGACCAGCATGACGCCGATCTTGCCCGCTTTGACCGGCGGATGCCCAGCGGGCAACGGGCCGGGCGCCTTTGCGGCCTTGGGTTCGGCAGGGGTGGGAAGCGTCATAAGGGTTCTCCGGAAGACGCGAACCTAACCATCTTGCGCGCGCATTCAATGCAGCGTCTGGCCGCACCTTAAAGCGGATTGTCTGAATGGATTCAGACGACCCGCTTTAAGCCTTTGTTTTTATGCACCTCGTTCTCCCAAAACCGAGGTCACTTTGGGGCGACATGAATTAGCCCGAAAACAGGACGCCCGTCCGGTTTTCGGACGGGCGGTGTCATTCAGGCATATAGCGGGGCTATTGCGGCGGGATGGTCAGCGTTGCGCCAACAGGAAGCCGGCGCGGCTCATAACCCTTGTTGGCGCCCGAAATGACCTTCCATTTGGCACCGTCGCCATAGGCCTTCTTGGCCAGATCCCAATAAGTGTCGCCGGCAACGATGACATGGCTGGCTTCGGCCGGTGCGGCCTCCGCTGGCTTTGCCGGCTCGGCGGCGGGAGCCGGTGCCGCCGGGGCGGGGGCTGCTTCAGCCGGTTTTGCCGCCTCTGCCGGTGGCGCCGGCGGGGGTGGCGCTCCCTCTGTCGATATGGCCGGGGGCGTGTTGGCGATGTCGCCCGAGTTGGCCGGCAATTCGGGCATTGCCGGTGCCGCATCGGCAGGCTTGGCGGCTTCAGCCGGTGCGGGCGCCGGCGTGGCCGGCGCTGCTTCGGCTGGCTTGGCCGGATCGGTTGCCGGGGCCGCAGGCGCCGCGGCGACGGTCGCGGCTATTTCGGTGATGCGGCCGTCGAGCTTCGGCGTGTAGGGCCGGTGGGCGCCGAGGTAGTCGGCAACCACCTGTTCGAGGCCGGGGCCGTAATCATAGGCGTTCTTGGCCTTGTCGGCGAAGACCTTGTAGCCGTCGCCGCCCTGGCGGACATAGTTGTTGGTGGCGACCAGATAGTCCTTGTCCGGCTTGATCGGCGTCCAGGCGCCGCCTTCCATGACTTCCACCGATCTGACGCGGCCGGCATTGGGCGCGACGGATTTGTCGAAGGAATATTTCAGGCCGGCGACCTGGGGGAAGCGCCCGGCGCCGTCCTCGACCTGGCTGAGGCCGCCCTCGAGGCCGTCCACCAGATCCTTGCCCGAAATCTGGAAGGTCGCCAGCGTGTTCTGGAACGGCAGCACGGTCAGCACCTCGCCCATGGTGACGGTGCCCTTGTCGATCGAGGCGCGCAGGCCGCCGCCATTGGAGATGACGATCTCGACGCCCTGTCCCTTGACGCGGTCGAGGATGGCGTCGGAGACGAGATTGCCCATCGCGCATTCGCGGGTGCGGCAGCTCTCACGACTGCCGTCGATGACGTCGGTGGTTTCCGCCACTTCCTTGTTCTTCAACGCCTCGATCGGCGCTCCAAGCTCCTTGATGCGGGCGAGCACGGCCGGGTCGGGGGTGATCGACTTGTCGAGATAGATCGGGTCGCCGCTGGCCGACATGACGACGCCATTGTCGTCGAACACCACCTTGAACTCGCCGAGATATTTCGAGTAGGACGCCGCCTGCACAACCGGCACCTTGTAGCCGTCCGGATTGTCGACCATCGTCGGGTAGGGGCCTTCCGCCTTGGGGTCGGTGTTCGACAGCAGCGAATGGCTGTGGCCGCCGACGACGACATCGATGCCCGGGATCTTGGCAATGACGTCGCGTTCACGCCTGTAGCCGATATGGGTCACGGCGATGATCTTGTTGACGCCTTCGCCCTTGAGCTTCTCGACCTCGGCGGTGATCGACTTGACGTCATCCTCTATTGCGACGTTGGGTCCGGGGGAAGCGAGGTCCGGCGTGTCGTTGGTGATCGCGCCGATGATGCCGATCTTCTGGCCGCCGACCTCGACGACAACAGATGGCTTGACGCGGTCGCCGAGCTTGGATTGCGCGTTGGCCTTCACATTGGCGCCGAGCACCGGGAACTTGATCATGTCGAGGAACGGCGCCAGGGCCACTTCGCCGTCGTCGAATTCATGGTTGCCGAGCGCCATGGCATCGAACTTCATGTCGTTGAGGAATTCGCCTTCGACCTTGCCCTTGTAAGTGGAGTAGAACAGTGAGCCCTGGAAATTGTCGCCTGCGCTGAGCAGCAGCACGTTCTGGCCTTCCAGCTTCTTGCGCTCCTGGGCGATCGCGGTGATCAGCCGGCCCGCGCCACCGATGCACTCGCCCTTGGTTTCCTCGTCCGCCGAGCAGGTCGATTCATATTTGTTGTTGCCTTCGATGCGGCTGTGCCAGTCGTTGATATGCAGGATGTTCAGCGTGTAGTCGGCAAAGGACGCGCCGGCCGACAGACCGAGGGCTGAGGCTGACAGGGCTGCAATGGCGGCAAGCTTCTTCATCTTCGTCTCCCGGAAAGCTGATCAGAGGCCACTAGCGCTCTTGCTTGACTGGAACATAACAGCCGGCGCTTCGGCCATGTTCCCATCGCGTTCTGGATGACGCAAGCGGAATCCGGGACCCTTTGCCGGCATAAAAAAGGACGGCGGCCAACCGGCCGCCGTCCTTGGAAAACGAATGGTCGTGGGTTCAGACGCGCCTTGTCAGCACGAAATTCTGACCGCTGGAGCTGGTGCAGTTGAGCTGGCTTGTCGACACCATCAGGCAGTTGAAGCTGACCGCGGTCTGGCGGATCAGCGAGGTGCCGTTGATCTGCACCGATGTGGCGCCTGTCATCGTGTAGCTGCCGTCGGCAAGCTTCTGGCCGGTGTCGGTGGCCACCGTCGTGAAGGTACCGCCGGCGAAGGTCGACAGGCCGGTGCCTTTGGCGTCGATCCAGGAGCCCTCGACGCCTTTCGGCGCCGCTGCCATCGGCGGTTCATCAGGGCCGCTGGTCGCACAGGCGGCGAGCATCGTCGCAATGGCACCCGCCACGCTCATCGAAAGAATTTTGCGCGCAATGATCATGTGAAAATCCTCTCCTCTCGCATCGGCCCGAAAATCGGAATCGATTTTCGACAAGCACGAGGCGTGCATCCAAGTTTCCAGAGCGACATGCGTCATGAATGCGTGTCGTTGTGGTCCGCATCCCTTCAATCGCCCGATTTCCGGGCGATTGCAAGGCGGTGAGGCAGGTAGGCGGTGCTGCTATCGCACAAGGATGTTGCGGAACTGCCACGGGTCGTTCCGGTCGAGGTCTTCCGGGAACAGGCCGGGACGGTTATCGAGCGGCGTCCAGTCGGTGTAGTAGCCCTTGACCGGTCCGAGATACTGGGACTGCACTTCCAGGCACCGCCTGTAGTCCATCTCGTCGGCTTCGACGATGCCGGCCTCGGGGTTTTCCAGCGCCCAGACCATGCCCGAGAGCACCGCCGAGGTGACCTGCATGCCGGTGGCGTTCTGATAGGGCGCCAGCTTGCGCGCCTCGGCGAGTGACAGCTGCGAGCCGTACCAGTAGGCATTCTTGTCGTGGCCGTAGAGCAGCACGCCGAGTTCGTCGACGCCGTCGATCAACTCGTTCTCGTCGAGCACATGATGCACCGGCTGAGGCTTGCCGGCGGCGCCGAACATCTCGTCGAGCGACAGCATCGCGTCGTTGCAGGGATGATAGGCATAGTGGCAGGTCGGGCGGTACTGGACCTTGCCCTTCTTCGAACGCACGGTGAAGAAATCGGCGATCGAGATCGCCTCGTTATGCGTCACCAGCAGGCCGTATTGCGCGCCGGGAGTCGGACACCACGAGCGCACGCGCGTGTTGGCGCCCGGCTGCTCCAGATAGATGGCTGCCTTCGAGCCGTGCCTGTGCTTCTTGGCGTTCTTCGGCATCCATGTCTCGTGTGTGCCCCAGCCAAGTTCCGCGGGCTGCAGGCCCTCGGAGATGAAGCCTTCGACCGACCAGGTGTTCCAGAACACATCCATCGGTTTCGGCTTCTTGGCGCGCTGGGTGTCACGTTCGGCGATGTGGATGCCCTTGACGCCGGCCTTCTTCATCAGCTTGGCCCAGCCCTCGCGGTCGTCCTGCGCGGGCTCCGAGAATTCCAGGCCAAGATCGGTGGCGAGATTGACCAACGCCTGCTTGACGAACCACGAGACCATGCCTGGATTGGCGCCGCAGGTGGAGACCGCCGTGGCACCGCCGGGCTTGTCGTGCTTTTCCTTGAGCAGCGACTCGCGCAGCGCGTAATTGGTGCGGCTGGCGTTGTCCGCCTTGGCGTCGAAATAGAAGCCGAGCCACGGCTCGACGACGGTGTCGATGTAGAGCACACCGAGCTTGCGGCAGAGCCGCATCAGGTCCACCGAGCCGGTATCAACCGACAGGTTGATGCAAAAGCCCTGGCCGCCGCCATTGGTCAGAAGCGGGGTCAAGAGCTTCTTGTAGTTCTTCTCGGTCACCGCTTCCTGGACGAAGGCGATGCCGCGCTCGTCGAGCAGCTTGCGGTCGGTGTCGCGCGGGTCGATGACCGTCATGCGCGACTTGTCGAACTGGAAATGGCGTTCGATCAGCGGCAGCGTTCCCCGGCCGATCGAGCCGAAGCCGATCATCACGACAGGGCCGTTGATCTCACCGTAAACGGGCCAGTTTTCATTCGCCATTTTATCGAGCACTCCTTCAAAACCCAGGAAACTGGGAAAACATGCGCAAAACCGGGAATTTTTGCCCGGCGGCCATGCGCTACATCACAGATCATTGTCACAAACCAGCGAAAAGCGCCAACCAGCGGCTAGCTGCGTTGGCTACGTGGTTAAGGCTGAAACCGTGGATGAGTGGCTCTATCCGAACCGAAGTTAGCTCATTCGCCAAGCGCAAGCGACGCGCCCCGTCCGTTCAACGGATTTTTGCCCTCGGCGCAGCTGTGGACGCCCGAACGACTAACTCCACGGGCAGAACGACTTGGCGGGGCGGTTGGTTGTCAAGAACCATGCGGGCGGCGAGCCTGCCTTTTCCGATCACGTCTTGCGCGACAGTCGTCAGCGGAGGTGTGGTGCGCGCGGATTCAGCAGTGCCATCGAAGCCAATGACCGACACGTGGCCCGGCACCTCTATGCCGCGACAAACCGCCTCGTCGAGTATTGTGATCGCCTGCCAATCCGACATGGTCAGGATCGCGGTTGCTTCAGGCACATTGTCGAACACCACCGCTCCAGCAGATGGATCGCCGGGCGTCGTCTCGATAATCGGGACATCGTCGATCGACAAGTTCGCCTCCGCCAAGCCCTGTTTGAAACCGTCAAGCCTTTCGTCATCGAGTGAGAAGCCGGCAAGAAGCGGGCGCTTTGCCTGTCCGGGCATGTGCACAATGGGAGGGCCTGGAGTTCTCCGTATGGACAGGATGGCAAAATGTCGGTGTCCCAGCCCGGTCAGATGCCGGACGGCAGCGACCGCGCCCCTCCTGCCGTCGATCTTTATCGAATTGATGTCGGGACCTGCGTCGCTTTCGAGAATGACGAAGGGCATACGCCGTCGTTGTGCCGATGTTATGAGGCCGATATCCGCGCTGTGACCAAGGATGAAGCCGTCGACCAGGGCCTCGCGGATATTGGCGATGCGCGTGTTGTCCGTGCCGTTTACAAGACTGAGCGCCGCTCCGGCCTCGTCGCAGGCGAGCGAAACGCCTAACACCAACTCGCGGAGATAGGGACTTCTGAGCACGTCGGCGATGGCGTAGGCACCAGGCGGCATGAACCCGATGGCATTGAACTTGCCATCCCGCAGCAATCGTCCCTTTGGATCGGGGCCGCCAAATCCGAGCGCTCGCGCGGCCGCTTCGACACGTTGGCGCAACTCAGGCCTGACCAGTTCCGGCCGGTTGAAGACGTTGGAAACAGTGCCCCGGGAGACACCGGCAGCCTTGCCCACGTCGGCTAGCGTTGGCATTGCGATTCACCCATTTCCCTTCAGTTAGACCATTTTTTGGAGCGCTCCAAGAATTTTGTTGACTCGAAAGTGGAAAGGGCGGATCGTATCACTTGGAGCGCTCCAAGTATGTGTATCTGGCATTTTCGCGACTGAAACATCGAAGATCGTCAAATGGCTTGGTCCCAACGGCCACGCCCAGGGAGGGTGTTATGGCAGAAACCAATGTTTTTCCCGCCTCGCTTATCGGTAAGACTTTCGACTGCGTTTTCGGCCCGTTCGTACCCCGGCTGACGTTTTTCTCGCCGGAAGAACTACATGTGCATGCGTCGATCGGAGCCACCAAAATTGACGAGGTGGTCAAGATCGACATGACCAGCGTACGCCCGAACCTCGTGCTCATGAGCTGGACGGAGCAGAGCGGCAACTTCATCGTGCAGTTGCAGGATCATGAGAAAGGGATCGTCCACAATTATGCGCGGCTGGCCGACGGGCAGCTCTTCTGTGCCCAAGGCGTCATTCAAGCCGTTGCGCCTGCGTGACGCTCCCGCGTCGGGGCCCGGCAGAGTGCGGCATCGACCGGCATACTGCTGTTTCCTAGTTGAAGTACTTCGGATTACGATCTGCTGAATTGCCGTCATCGATTTCCCTATTGAAGGAGGAAAGTGCGATGGAACTCGCTTACGACAGTCATCTGCTTGCCCGAATTCTGCTGAGCGTCGCGACCGTGGGCTACGGTGTGGTGACGATCAAAGCCGACCTCAACGCCACCCACGCCACCAATCCGCTGTGGACTCCGCACGCCCGGTTTCACGTCGTTTGGCAGGTGCTGAGCTACACCGGAGTCGCGCTGATTGCGCTGGGGCTTATCTGGATTGGAGGCCCACTCCAAGCCGAGCGGCTCTATCTCGCCGGGGGATTGGGCGTCGCCATGTATGGAGCGTTCTTCGTGGCCATGCTCTCACGACCGATCTATGGCGGCGTGCTCTACGACGAGAACGGCTACCTGCCATTCCGACCGCCGTTCGGACCGGCGGGTTGGCGGTGGGATGTCAACGTCACCGTCTTTACCGCGATGTCCGCGATCCTGCTGCTGGGCTTGGCCGCGATTTAGGACAGCGCCAGCCCCCCGAGCCGGTCGACCAGCCGATCGCGGTCTGCGGTCAGGCCCTTGTAATCGAGCTGGGCGAGATCGAGCGCTTCGAGCTGGGCGGCGAAAGACGCCGCGAGCTTCGCCCGATCAGGGTGCCTGGCCAGCACGGCGAGCGGGTCGAGATGGATGCGGATGGTGAACAGGATATCGCGTGAAACAGGCAGTTTGCGCAGGGTCTGCCGCTCGACGCGGATGAAGGCATGGGCGTCGATGTCGCCATCGGGAAAGCGCGACGGCCGGTTGGTGGCGCGGTCGATGCGCTGCAGGTCGGAGAGCGGATGGTAGAGCGCGTTGTCGGACTGGATCGACCAGTTGTAGCGCTCGACCGCCTGCCCCTGGAGGCCATCGAACATCCGGTTGATGAGTTCCGCCGGACGCGTGCCCGGGCCGAAACCCGGCACCGGCGCGTGGATGTCCTGCAGCGGCTTGCCGAATTTTTCCAGGAGCGACCAGGACGAGGGAAAGCAAAGCGAGCCGGCAACCAGCCGCCAGCCGCTGTCGCCACGGCGCATCAGGATGAGGTCTTCCTGGACGAGCTGTGAGGCCTTGGCCAGCGGCGCATCGGCAAGGGAAGCAGGCAGTCGGTTCGCCGCGCCCGCCACCTCGACGCTTGATCCGCCGAGCCGATGGGTTTCGGGGAACCTCTCCAGGAGATGCGCAGCGAGCAAGTCGAGCACTTCCTGCTGGGCATCGCGCGTGCCGTCCTCCTCGACGAAAACTCGCTCTGGGATTTCGGCATAGAGCCGGTGCTTCTCGGCGAGATACGGCAGCAGATGGCCGTCGACCTCGATCCAGTCCGCCGGATCGAGCGGCTTCAGCCCGATACTGAACAGTTTCGACGAGCCGTCATAGGGCGTGTGGGTGGGGAGCGTATGCTCTGGGGGTGTGTGAGTGGGCACAGTCGTCCTGTTTCAGGTCAGTCTTGCGGGGATCAGTCCGCGTAGCGAATTGCCGACGAACAGGGTCCTGGCGGATTTCAGATCGTCCAAGCTGTAGATCGCTTCGCGGGCGCGGCCTTCATCCAGAAGCTGCGCGCGCAATACACCAGGCAGCAGGCCGCAGTCGAGCCGGGGCGTGGCCAACACGCCGTCGCCGAGATCGGCAAAGACATTGGTGATCGTGCCTTCACAGATCTCGCCGCGCTCGTTGGCCATAAGCACCTCGTCGGCCTGGGTGATGAGGTGTTCGGCGCGGGCACGCGTGTAGAGCTGCCGTCGGCTGGTCTTGTGGCGCAGCAGCGTGTCGTGCGAATCGAGCCTCGTCCGCGCCAGCCGCAGCATCCAGACCTTGTCGGCGGCGACCGGTTCATAAGGCTGCGCCGAGGCCGCCACCTCACCATCGTGCGACAGGACGAGCCGCGTGCGAATGGCAACGCCGGAACCGCTGACCGCGCTGCTCAGCGCCTCGCCGACCTTGCCTGGATCGCAGCGGAAGCCGAGCTCCGCCGCCGAGCCATAGAGGCGCGCAAGATGGCGATCGAAGCGCAGGAAGCCCGGGCCGGGTTCCCAGCGCATGGTCTCGATCAACTGAAAGTCGGCGGTGTTCCCGTCGCGAAGCGCGCTTTCAGCAGACACTCCTGATACTCCTCCTGCGCCGTCGAATCGAAGACGACGCCGCCTCCGACATTGTAGACGGCCTCGCCGCCCGAAAAGAGCGAGATGGTGCGGATCGCCACGGAAAAGCGCATCGGGCCGCCGGGCGCGATCCAGCCTATGGCGCCGCAATAGGCATCGCGGGGCGTGCCTTCCAGATCGCGCAGGATCTCCATGGCACGGATCTTAGGCGCGCCGGTGATCGAACCGCAAGGAAACAGCGCCGCGAAAATCTGGCGGATAGAGAGACCCGGCAGCAGTTTGGCCCTGACGTCGCTTACCATCTGATGCACGGTCGGGTAGGTCTCGATGCGGAACAGCGCCGGCACGTCCAGCGTACCGACCTCGCTGATCAGCGAGATATCGTTGCGAAGGAGATCGACGATCATCCGGTTTTCGGCCTGGTTCTTCTCGTCATTGCGCAGGAAGATCTTCTGCCGTTCGTCCTCGGCTTTGGTGGCGCCGCGCGGCGCCGTGCCCTTCATCGGATGCGTCTCGATCATGCCCTCGGCGTCGATCTCGAAGAACAGTTCAGGCGAGCGCGACAGCACGATGGGTTCACCGAGCGCGATCAGCGCGCCATATTTCACCGGCTGACGTTCCGTCAATGCATCGAAGGCGGCCAGCGGCTCGCCTGACCATTGCGCATGCACGGGAAAGGTCAGATTGCCCTGGTAGCAATCACCTTGCCGGATGTGCTGGTGCAGCCGCGAGAAGCGTTTTTCATAATCCTCCGGCGACCACGTCGCACGGGCGTCGAAGATCGGGCCGTTGGTCGCCGTGGTGTCGCGCGGCGGCACCGCCTCTTCGACCGGGGCATCGAAAACCCCAAGGCACACGAGTGGTGCCCGGCGTCCATTCGGCAGCAGGGGAACGAGCTTGGGTTCGAGCAGGTAGCCCGCCTCATACGAGAAATAGCCGGCAAGCCATTTGCCTGCATCATGCGCGGCTTGTGCTGCTTCCAGAGCCGGTTCGAAATCCTCTGCTTCGTGCGCCACGATGATATCGGCCGGCCGGTCGAAAACGAGCTGGCGCGCGCTTTTGTCATTGCGAAAAATTGCGGCGGGCAGGGACATGGGCACCGAATGCTGCGGTCAATGAAGCATCAACCGCTCTATATGGGGTGCCGCCCGCGCGCAATCGAGGGAACGGCACGCTGCCTCTTAAAGCCGACCTTTGGGCCAACTCAGGAACCAAGAGCAAACGGCGACGCCGATATGGCGCCGCCGCTTGCAATCTTCAGGTCTCGCCTGGCGATCAGCTGTTGCTGGAGGTTCCGGCTGTTGGAAACTGCTTGGCGAATTCCTTCTCGTTGCCGGCTGCGATCAGCTTGGCCTGCTCGATCCAGCGTTCGCGCGCGATGCGGCCGTCGAAATTCATGACGTCCTCGATCCGTTTGATATCGGCCGCGGTCCAGGACGCGATCTGCGCGAAGCTGGTGACGCCTTGCGCCTTGAGCAGCTTCTCGTTGACCGGACCGATACCGATCAGCCGGCGCAGATTGTCGGGCTTTCCGGATGCTGGGCCGGCTGCTGGCTTGGCTGTTGCAGACTTGGTTGTTGCAGGCTTGGCTGTTGCAGGTTTGCTCGTTGCAGGTTTGCTCGTTGCGGATTTGGCTGGAGCCGAGGTTTTGGTGGCGGCGGGTTTCGCCGCCGGCTTGGCAGGGACCGCCTTGCCAGGGACCGCTTTCGCAGCGGCCGGTTTGGCCGGCGCCGGCTTTGTGGCGGCGGATTTGGCCGTCACGGGGGTCGACATCAGGGCCGCCGGCGCCTGGCTTGCCGGCTTTGCCGCGCTGCTTCCGGCGGCAGGTGCGGCCGGCGCTTCACGCAGCCGGCGCTCGAGGTCGGCGCGGGTCTTGCCGCATGCATCGAGTTCGCCGGTCAGGCGGTCGCCGTCGGTGCGCAGCCTGTCGCGTTCGCTGCGTGTACGGTCGAGGTCGCCGCGCAAGCTGTCGAGTTCACCGCGCAGGCGCCCCCAAAGGAACCAGCCGACCAACACGCCTATCAGGAACGCCAGGACCACGTAGAAAAAAGTGCCCATTGTCTCTCTCCAGTCAGATCCGTCTGCCGTGGGTCATGACCTTCGGCGAAGGACTACTCTTGGTGGTTCCGCGGTAAGCAGAACAGCCGGCTTCGGTTCGAGCTGCGGCGATCGGCTTTGCTTGCCCATGGCCAACGGCCGTTGTCGCGTTCGCCTGAGCGACACGGCCGGCTGAGATTTCTCCTCGCCGATCCGCATGCGCTCCGGCTGAGCTTGGAGCGAAGGCTATCATAGAGCTTGTGGAAAGCTATCGGAAAACTTCGGTGGAGAGTACTTCAAGAACAGATATTTAGGGTGATAGTAGAGCTGTCCCAACATGCATTCCGGCTAAACTGTTAGAGCGATGCCTGAGGGACGCGTTTCAAGCGTCGAGCGCTTCCAGCTCGTCGATCAGGCCGCTGATGACGCCAAGTCCGATCTGCCAGAAGGCGGGATCGGTGGCGTCGAGCCCGAAGGGCGCCAGAAGCTCGGAATGATGTTTGGTACCGCCGGCGCGCAGCATTTCGAAATACTTGTCCTGAAAGCCGCGCTCGGCGTTCTGGTAGACCGCGTAGAGCGAGTTCACCAGGCAGTCGCCGAAAGCATAGGCATAGACATAGAAGGGTGAATGGATGAAGTGCGGGATGTAGGTCCAGAACACCTCGTAGCCTTCGCGCAGCTTGATAGCGGGACCCAGACTTTCGGCCTGCACTTCGAGCCAGAACTGACCGAGCCTGTCGGAGGTCAGTTCGCCGTTCTTGCGTTCGGCATGCACCTTGCGCTCGAATTCATAGAAGGCAATCTGGCGCACGACCGTGTTGATCATGTCCTCGACCTTCTGGGCGAGCATGGCCTTGCGCTCGCGCCGGTCGGTGGTCTGGTCGAGCAGCGAGCGGAAGGTCAGCATCTCGCCGAAGACCGATGCCGTCTCGGCCAGCGTCAGCGGCGTCGAGGCCATCAGTGCGCCCTGGCCGCCGGCCAGCACCTGATGCACCCCATGGCCAAGCTCGTGCGCCAGCGTCATCACATCGCGCGGCTTGCCCATGTAGTTGAGCAGGACATAGGGATGCGCCGACGGCACGGTCGGATGCGCGAAGGCGCCAGGCGACTTGCCGGGCCGCACCGGCGCGTCGATCCAATTGCGGTCGAAGAAGGTTCGCGCGATCTCGGCCATGTCGGGCGAAAAGCGCTGATAGGCGGACAGCACGGTGTTCCTGGCCTCGTCCCAGCCAATGATCGCCTGGGGCGTATCCGGCAACGGCGCGTTGCGGTCCCAGTGGTTCATCACCTCCATGCCCAGCCAGCGTGCCTTCATCGCGTAATAGCGGTGCGACAGGCGCGGATAGGCATCGCGAACGGCGGAAGCCAGGGCGTCCACCACGCTGCGCTCGACGCGGTTGGCGAGATGGCGTGAATCGGCGATGTCCTCGAAGCCGCGCCAGCGGTCGGATATCTCCTTGTCCTTGGCCAGCGTGTTGGTGATCAGCGTGAAGGTGCGCAAATTTTTGCGGAAGGTCGTGGCCAGCGCCTCGGACGCCCGGCGGCGCACCTCGCCGTCGGCGTCCTGCAAACGGTTCAGCGCCGGCTCCAGCGTCAGTTCCTCGCCGTCGATGTCGAAGCGAAGGTCGGTCATCGTCTCGTCGAACAGGCGGTTCCAGGCGCCGCGCCCGGTGATCGACTTTTCGTGGAAGAGCTGCTCGACGCGGTCCTCAAGCTGGTAGGGCTTGTCCTTGCGCAGATCGAGCACCCACGGCCGGTAGTGACCGAAGGCGGGATCGCCGGCGAGCGCGCCTTCGATCGACGCATCGTCGATCAGGTTGAGTTCGAGCGCGAAGAACAGAAGGTGCGCGCTGGCGTCGGTCATCTTCTCCTGGACGTCACCATAGAGCTTGGCGCGCTGGGGATCAGCGGTGTTTCCGGCATAAACCAGACCCGCATAGGAGACGATGCGGCCGATCAGTTCCTCCAGCGCTTCGTAGGCGACGAGCGCCTCGCCCAGCCTGCCGGCGCTGCCGCGCTCGGCCTCGGCGGCCAGCGTGCCCTTCCAGCGGCTTTCGAAGCTGACCGCGTCAGTGGCGGCCTTGGCGATGTCGCGCTTCAGTTCTGGCGCGTCCATGCCGGCATAGAGGTCGGCAAGGTTCCATTCCGGCAGGTCGCCCAGCTCGACCGCGCCCTGACCGGACGCCGGCGCCGCCAGCCGCCGTGCGGAACCCATGTGGCCAGAATCCTTATGCATTGCCGACACCTTCCGTGGCCAAGGTTCAAGGAGAAACGAGAAGCCGGTCAAATCCTAAGGAATTCATTCACCGGGTTTTTTGAAACCTTATTTAGAACCCTGTGCCAAGATGGTCCACAGGGCAGGATTCCTCGGGCGGGCATAGTCGTATCAGTCATGACAGGTTCCATACTCATAGTCGATGACGATCCGGTGCAACGCCGGCTGCTCGAAGCGGCGGTGACGCGGTTCGGCTACAGCGCAATCGTCGTCGACGGCGGCGCGGCCGCCCTCGATATCCTCGATGGACCCGGCGCCCGCGAGGTGTCGGTGGTCATCCTCGATCTGGTCATGCCCGGTCTCGATGGTATCGGCGTGCTGAAGGCGATGCGCGAGCGCGACATCAACGTGCCGGCCATCGTGCAGACCGCGCAGGGCGGCATCGAGACCGTGGTTTCGGCGATGCGTCATGGCGCCTTCGATTTCGTCGTCAAGCCGGCTTCTCCCGACAGGCTGCAGGCGTCGATCGGCAATGCGCTCAAGGTCGAGGCCGTCGAGGGCGAGGTCAAGCGCACGTCGCGCCGTCGCGGCGGCCTCCTGACCTTCAAGGACATGATCACGCACAGCCCGGCCATGGACAGGGTGATCCGTCTTGGCCAGAAAGCGGCGGCATCCAACATCCCGATCCTGATCGAGGGCGAGTCCGGCGTCGGCAAGGAACTGGTGGCGCGCGCCATCCAGGGCAGTGGCGACCGCCGCTCGAAACCCTTCGTCACCGTCAATTGCGGCGCCATCCCCGACAATCTGGTCGAATCGATCCTGTTCGGCCATGAGAAGGGCTCGTTCACCGGCGCCACCGACAAGCACACGGGCAAGTTCGTCGAAGCGCATTCGGGCACACTGTTCCTCGACGAGATCGGCGACCTGCCGCTCGACGTGCAAGTCAAGCTGTTGCGCGCGGTCCAGGACGGCGAGGTCGATCCGGTCGGCGGACGATCGACCGTCAGGGTCGACATCAGGCTGATTTCGGCGACGCACCGCAACCTCCTGCAGCAGGTCAAGGACGGCAAGTTCCGCGAGGATCTGTTCTATCGGCTGAACGTCTACCCGATCTTCGTGCCGCCGCTGCGCGACCGCCGCGACGACATCCCCTATCTGGTCACCCATTTCATGGAGAAGGTGGCGCCGGCCGACCCGCACCGTCGCCTGCAAGGTATTTCGGCGGCAGCGCTCGCCGTGCTGCAAGCCTATGACTGGCCTGGAAACATCCGGCAGCTCGAAAATGCCGTCTTCCGGGCCTCGGTGCTTTGCGAAGGCGATGTGCTTTCCGCCGAGGACTTCCCGCAGATACGGGCGCAAGTGGAAGGCACCGTCAACCTGGATATGGACGGCGATGCGCCGGCGCCCTCCCAGTCTTTGCAGGAGCGCGATGACGAAGCCTTGCCCGGCGAGGGCGGCCCAGCAATCGCGTTCGATCCGCCGGCAAGGCTGCAGCCTCGCTTCGGCACGTTGCGGGCGCTCGACGAGCGCGGCAATGTGCGGGCACTGGCCGATGTCGAACTCGAGATGATCAAGCTTGCCATCGATCACTACAACGGACAGATGAGCGAAGTCGCCCGCCGACTCGGGATCGGTCGCTCGACGCTCTATCGCAAGCTCAAGGAACACGGCATCGATCCGGAGACGGGCCGCGTAGACCGGCTCGCCTCCTAAGGGCGATGCCGGGCTGAGCTTGGGAATCCGGCTTGCCACAAAGGCCGACGCCAGCTTGCAATGCCACAGCAGGCCTTGTATCGCCGTTTCGGCGGCATTGTGGCTGTGTCATGGACAGCTCTGTTCACGCATTAAGGCTAACGGTAACAGATCGTGTTCGGGCCGAAGGCGGAAATCTGATCTAAACCAGCGGTTTACCAAGAAACCTTGTGAACAATTTTTGACGGGATATCGCCACGGTGTTACCGCATTTCGGCTTCAATAAGCGATGATTAACCATTAGGATCGATATTCGGGTGTGCTAATGCCACATCCGTTTGGACAAATCCGGGGACAAACGGCAGCCTGCAAGGCCTTTTGATTTGAACAGAATCGAACGACACACAAACAGGCGGCACCATCATTTGAGCGTCTGGCCGAAGTGGCTGGCAGTGTTGGTTGTCGCTTTTGGTTTTGTTGCCGCGGCTGCGAGCGGAGCCAGCGCCGAAACACGGTCGCTGAAGCTTTATCATCTCCACACCCACGAGAAGGCCGAGATCGTCTACAAGCGCAACGGCCGCTACGTTCCCGAGGGTCTCAGGAAGATCAACATCATTTTGCGCGACTGGCGTCGCAACGAGCCGACCAAGATGGATCCGCGCCTGCTGGATCTGGTCTGGGAAGCGTATCGGGAAGCCGGCGCCACGGACTACATCCAGGTCATCTGCGGCTATCGCTCGCCGTCGACGAACTCGATGCTGCGCGGCCGCAGCAGGGGCGTCGCCGAGAAGAGCCAGCATATGCTCGGCAAGGCGATGGATTTCTACATCCCCGGCGTGCCGCTGAAGAAGCTGCGCAACATCGGTCTCAAGATGCAGGGCGGCGGCGTCGGCTACTATCCGTCATCCGGTTCGCCGTTCGTCCACATGGATATCGGCAATGTGCGCCATTGGCCCGGTATCAGCCGGCAGGAACTGGTCAGCCTGTTCCCCAACGGCAAGACGCTGCATGTGCCGAGCGACGGCAGGCCGCTGCCCGGCTTTGAGCAGGCGCTCGCCTCCTACAAGGCGCGCAAGGGTTCAGGCTCGCCGGCCATCGAGATGGCCAGCGCCGGCGGCAGCGGCAAGAAGTCAGGTGGCTTCCTGTCGGCATTCTTCGGCGGCGGCGACGACGAGGCCGAAGACAGCGCCGATGTCCAGACCGCTTCGGCGGCCCCCCCGCCCAAGGCGAGAAACCTGAAGCCGGCAGCGGCAGCCAAGACCAGCAACCTCCCGGGCATTGCCATCGTGGCGCCGGAGAATGCGCGGCGCGCCGAGATTCCGCAGGTGGCCGAGCAGCAGGCTCCGGAGCCGGAAGAGGACACGCCGGAGACGATCATCGCGGCATTGCCGGCCCGAAGCGTTCCGCTGCCGGATTTCGCACCGCGGCCAAAAGCCGATGTCGGCGCTCAGCAGCCTGAGAATGTTCCTTTTGCGATGGCGGAGGCGACAGCCACCACCGAGCAGGCCGTGGCGACCGCGCATGCGCCGGCGAGCGTTCCTTTCGGCGTGGCCGATGCAACGGCTTCGGCTAATCCGGCCCAGGTCGCGGTCAACAACATACCGTTGCCGACATGGCGTCCCGACAATTCGCTGCCGGCCGCTCTGGCTGCGCCGCCCAGCAAGGATGTGCTGATGGCGCTGGCCGAGACGGCTGATCAAAGCAAGACGGCGACCGATGCGTTCTCGGTGCTGCCGACGGCGCGGCCCGAGATGGCCCAGCCGGATGCGGTCAAGCCGGATGCGGTCAAGGCCGTGCTCGACGAGGCCAATGCCCAGGTCGGTGCGGCCGATTACCAGCTTGCTTCCTTGTCCGGATCCGAGCCGCGTTCGGCGTTCAACGATCCAGGCACCAACGCCGCATCGCCGCGCGATGCCGTCGTTGCCCGCCCAGTCGGTTCCGATCCGGCCGCCGCGATCGGCGCCGGCGTCAAGACGACCCGCAAGGAATCGAGAGCCACCGCCCGCGACCTGAAGCCAGGCCCCAAGGCCATGGTGGTTGCAGCCGCACCGCAGGCCGCCCGCTGGGCATTGACCAGCGGCGAGCATGTCGCCACCGTTTCAAGCGCGACGACGGCGCCGGGCTACGCCTACAGCATCGTGCACACGCCGCCCAGCGAGGTCTACACGGCCGGCTTCCAGCCGAGCAGCCAGGTGGCCGATGCCAACCGCTTCACCGGCAACGCCGTCAAGTTCATGTCGGTAGCCCGCTTCCAGACCAAATGACGGCAAATCAATCGACAAAGCCGCGCCGGGCAACCAGCCGGCTTTTTGCTGTTCAGCGAACCGGGCCAGCCTGCACGGTCACGCTCGGCTGAACTTCTCGTGAAGCCGGAACGGTCGGCCTATTCCCCGGGTTAACACAGGTTCGTTCAAACCCGGGGAGATCCATGAAGAACATCCTATTGGCATCGGTCATCGCATTGGCAACCGCTTCGGCGGCCATCGCCCCTACGCAGGCCGAGACCATTGTCGTCAAGACTCATGACCATATGCACATGAAGAAGCACTGCCGGACCAAGGTGGTCACAAGCTGGAAGCATCACCACAGGGTGGTTGAAAAGGTTCGGGTCTGCAGCTGATCCGGTTCGGAGCCGATTGGCAAACCCGGTCGACGCGAGTCGGCCGGGTTTTTTCATGCCGTGGCCGAAGCCTTATTTCGCAAGCTTGCTCGCCGCGCGCGCCAGGGCTTCGATCTCGTCCCACTTGCCGGCCTTGACGAGGTCGTCGGGCGCTACCCAGGAACCGCCGACGCAGACCACGTTGGGCAGGCTTAGATAGTCGGCCGCGTTCTTGGCCGAGATGCCGCCGGTCGGGCAGAATTTCACATCGGCGAGCGGTGAGGCGAAGGCCTTCAGCGAAGCGATGCCGCCCGACTGCTCGGCCGGGAAGAATTTGAGAAAGCGCAAGCCGGCTTCGCGCGCGGCCATGATTTCGCCGGGCGTGATGGCGCCGGGCAGCAGCGGAACATCGCTGCCGGCGGCTGCCGACAGAAGCTCGCGGGTGATGCCGGGGCTGACGATGAAGCGCGAGCCCGCGGCAGCCGCCTCTTCGAACTGCCTGGCATCGAGAATGGTGCCGGCGCCGACGATGGCGTCCTCGACTTCCCCAGCGACCCGCCGGATCGCTTCCAGCGCGTCGGCGGTCCTCAGCGTGATCTCGATTGCCGGCAGGCCGCCGCCCGCCAGCGCGCGCGCCAGCGGCACGGCATTGGCGACATCGGAGATCTTCAGCACCGGGATGACCGGCTGGCCGTTGAGGAGCGACAGAAGTTTTTCGGTCTTGCTGGGCATGTGTCTCTCCGTGGCGTGGACAATTCAACCGATTAGCAGAAGGCCGTTTTCCTGTCCACGAAACCGGCCGTGTCGCGATGTCACGTGTCGCCCATGCTCGCCAAGCTTGGCTCACAAAGGCGGCTGCCAGCTCGGCGGTGGTGTCGGCAGTTTTGTGCCGGCAGCTTTGTCAGGATAGGAATTTTTTCTTGACTCCCTGATCTCAGCTATGGTATAAATTCGCCTATGGTGCAGATTTGCGCCCGTGACCTCCGAACAGAATGCTTGCTTTGCCTTGAATAGGCTTTCGTGAGCGTCTAGTGGCTTCGGCAATGACATCACTTCCACCCTTCCGCGTCGCAGCGCTCTACCGGTTTGCCCGGCTCGACGCTTTCGAAGAACTGCGCGCGCCGCTCGCCGCCTTCTGCTGCGGGCGCGGCATCAAGGGCACGCTGCTGCTGGCGCATGAAGGCATCAACGGCACCGTCGCCGGCAGCGAGGCGGCAATTGCCGAACTGATCTTGTATCTCGAAGCCATCGAAGGGCTGGCGGGCCTCGAGGTCAAGTACAGCGCAGCCGCGGACATGCCGTTCCACCGCATGAAGGTGCGGCTGAAGCGCGAGATCGTTACCATGGGTGTCGATGACATCGATCCTTCGAAAAGTGCCGGCACCTATGTCGCGCCGGCCGACTGGAACGCTCTGATTTCGCAGCCCGGCACTGTCGTCATCGACACGCGCAATGCCTACGAGGTGTCGATCGGCACATTCAGGGGTGCGATCGACCCGGCCACCGCAAGCTTCCGCGAGTTCCCGGCCTGGGTGGAGGCGCACCGGGGGGAACTCGAAGGCCGCAAGGTGGCGATGTTCTGCACCGGCGGTATTCGCTGCGAAAAGGCTACCGCCTATGTCAAATCGCTCGGCTTCGAGGATGTCTTCCATCTCAAGGGCGGCATTCTCAAATATCTCGAAGAGGTTCCGGCCGAACAGAGCCTCTGGCAAGGCGAGTGCTTCGTCTTCGACGAGCGCGTTTCGGTGTCGCACGGCCTCGCCGAGGGCGAAGCGGAACTGTGCCGCGCCTGCCGCCACCCGCTGACACCGGGCGACCTGACGTCGCCCAAATTCGCCGCCGGTATTTCCTGCCCGCATTGTTTCGATGCGCGTTCGAACGAGGACCGCCAGCGTTATGCCGAGCGCCAGCGCCAGGTCGAGCTTGCGCAGGCGCGGGGCAGAGAGCCGCATATCGGCTCCTGATCCGGGCATCAAGCTGCTGCAAAGCGGCCGCCTGTCATTGCAATGTCAAGTTTCGGGACCTACGTCTTCGACGTTCGAAACCTGCCCGTTCGGCCGGGCAAATCCTGGAGGCACTGAATGTTCGATCCCAAGAAGCTTCTCGACGATCTGCTCGGCTCGCAAATCCCCGGCACCAGCGGCACCGTCCGCGACAAGGCGGGGCAGGCCGTGCAGATGGCCAAGGACAATCCGCTGGCCGCCGGCGCACTGGCCGCCGTGCTGCTTGGAACTGGTGCCGGTCGTAACGTGACGGGCGCCGCGGTGAAGCTTGGCGGACTGGCCGCCATCGGCGGCCTCGCCTACAAGGCCTACCAGAACTACAAGGCCGGCAACGCACCCGCCGAAGCACCGGCCGCCGGCGAACCGGAATTGCTGCCGCCGCCCAAGGACACCGCCTTCCACCCGTCGCAGGCGCCGCAAGGCGAGGACGAATTCACGCTGACCCTGATACGGGCGATGATCTCGGCGGCGAAGGCCGATGGCCATATCGACGATGAAGAGCGCCAGAACATCGCCGGCAAGCTCAGCCTGGCCGGCATAGACTCCGATGCCGAAAAGTTCCTGATGGCGGAGCTGGCAAGCCCGCTCGACCTCGACACGCTGGTCGCCGGCGCCAAGACCGACGCGCAGAAGCTCGAACTCTACACGGCGTCGCGCCTGACCATCGATCCCGACACCCGCGCCGAGCGTGGCTACCTCGACCTGCTTGCAGGCCGGCTCGGCCTGCCGGACGCGCTGGTCGACCATGTCGAGGCAACGGTTTCGGCGGCCAAGGTGCCGGCCACGGCAGGGACGTCACCCAATCCGCGCTGGTAGGCCAAAACGGCACAGGAGGCGCTTTCCGGGTTAACCTCTCGTTAACCCAGCAAGCGCATCATTCAACACAGTCGGATCGGCTTTTCCTCCTCCCAAGCCCGGTTCAGATCAGGGGCGGTCGCCAATGGCCGCCCTTTTTGTCGGCCCGATCGGATGGACACGCTTGCCATCGCCGCCGTCATTTGCGATGCCTTCCTTTTTCGAGCCAAACCCCGAAAATCAGTCGAGCAAGCGCAGCGCTGCCGGAGGACAACAGCCATGACCGAACAAAGAACCGCCATCGTCACCGGGGCCGGCACGGGCATCGGCAAGAGCGTCGCCACGGCGCTGCTCAAGGCGGGCTGGAACACAGTGTTCTGCGGACGCCGCAAATCCGTGCTGGATGCAGCCGTGGCTGAGGCCGGGCCTACCGACGCCAAGGCCCTGGCGGTTGCCTGCGATATCAGCAAGGGAGGCGAGGTCGACGATCTGTTCGAGACCGTGGCGGCGGCCTTCGGCCGTGTCGACCTGCTCTTCAACAATGCCGGCATGGGCTACAAATCGACGCCGATCGACGAGATACCGGTCGAAGTGTGGAACGATATCGTCGGCGTCAACCTGACCGGTTCGTTCCTGTGTGCCCGTGCCGCCTTCGGCGCCATGCGCAAGCAGAAGCCGATGGGCGGCCGCATCATCAACAACGGTTCGGTGTCGGCCTATGCGCCACGTCCGGGCTCGGTGCCCTACACGGCGACCAAGCATGCCATCACAGGACTGACCAAGACGCTGGCGCTCGACGGCCGGCCCTATGACATCGCCTGCGGCCAGATCGACATCGGCAACGCGCTGACCGACATGGCACAGCCGATGACGGTCGGCGTGCCGCAGGCCAACGGCTCGATATCAGCCGAAGCGGTGATGGACGTTCAGCGCGTCGCCGACGCCGTCGTCCACATGGCCAGCCTGCCGCTCGATGCCAATGTGCTGTTCATGACCGTCATGGCGACCAAGATGCCGTTTGTCGGGCGTGGGTGAGCAGCCCGGTTCGCGTAAGCGAATTCATCGTGCCAGTGGCACGATGAAAGGCCGGCGAACGGTGAAGGCCCGATCCGCCTTTCGGGCGGATCAAAAGGTCCAGTGGACCCTTTTGAAGGGGCTGAACGCCCGAAAGGGCTGAAGGACGCTGCGAAGCAGCGGGGACCCAGCCGGATGGTTTTATTTCCCCGCAAGCGGCACGCCGGGTTTGAAAAGCAGAATGGGCCTGATCTCGTAAACGGCGGTGGGATTGACGCGGCGAAGGTCGCGGGCGATCGCGATGGCCTCGTCTCGCGTGGCGCAGTCGACGACATAGAGGCCGAGAAGCTGTTCCTTGGTTTCGGCGAAAGGACCGTCGATGATCACACCGTCGCCCGGGCCGCGCAGGGTGATGGCATCCTGTGTCGCGCCCAGACGCGCGGACGGTCCAAGCGTGCCTTCCTCATGAAGCCGGGTGTTGATCTTCAGCAGGTCGGCCATAAGTGCTGCATCTTCCTGCGGCGTCAGCGCCTTGATCGCATCTTCCACGTGATAGGCGAGGATTGCGTAGAACATTTGATGTCACCTGCTTTGACCCTGATCCAGGAAGCGTAGCGGTTCCCGACACGCCCGCCCAGCCTTGGCCGTGCGTGTCCGGACAGATCATGACACCATCATGGTCACCCAGCCGCAACCACCCGGAAGAGGCCACCGGCCCGCTTTGAAGCTCACTTCGCCAGGAACACTCCGATCCTGTCCAGCGCGCGCAAGATGTTCTCCTCGGAATTGGCGTAGGAGAGCCTGATATAGCCTTCGCCGAGAATGCCGAAATCGGGACCGCCGATCAGCGCCACGCCGGCCTCGTCGAGCAGCGCCGAGGCGAGCTTCTTTGCCTTCCAGCCGGTCTTCGAGACGTTGGGGAAGGCATAGAACGCGCCCTTGGGCGTGATACAGGAAATGTTGGGCAGGGCATTCAATCCCTCGACCACGATCCTTCGGCGGCGGTCGAAGGCGCGCATCATCTTGTCGACGTCGTCCTGCGGGCCGTCGATGGCCGCGATGCCGGCAAACTGGCTCGGCGCGTTGACGCAGGACCAGCAATTGACCGCCAGCTTGCGCACCTTGTCGTAGAGATGGGCGCCCTTGTCGCCATTCGGCCAGATCGACCAGCCCATGCGCCATCCGGTCATCGCCCAGGTCTTCGACCAGCCATTGAGCACGATCAACCGGTCGCGGATTTCTGGAAAGCCGAGCAGCGAGCAATGCGTTTCGCCATCATAGGTCATGACGTCGTAGATCTCGTCGGAGAGGATGGCGACCTGCGGATGAGCCTCCAGCCCCTTGACCAGTTTTTCGATCTCGGCACGGGGCGTCACGCCGCCGGTCGGATTTGCCGGCGAGTTGAGGATCAGCAGCCTGGTCTTCGAGGTGATGAGCGCCAGTGTCTCCTCGGCGGAGAAGGCAAAGCCGTTTTCCTCGCGCATCGGCACGGGAATAGGGGCTGCACCGGTGAACTCGATCATCGAGCGATAGATGGGGAAGCCGGGGTCGGGATAGAGGATCTCGGCGCCGGGCTCGCCGAACATCAGGATCGCGGCGAACATGGTCGGCTTGCCGCCTGGCAGGATCATCACTGTCTCGGGCGACACCTCGACGCCGGTGGTGGTTAGCGTGCGCCGCACCACCGCCTCGCGCGTTGCCAGCAGGCCATTGGCCGGCGTGTAGCCGTGATGGCCGTCGCGCAGCGCCTTGATCGCCGCCTCGACGATGTGCTGCGGCGTCTTGAAGTCGGGCTGGCCGATGCCGAGATTGACGATGTCGCGGCCTTGTTGGGCAAGTGCTGTGGCCCTCGCGAGCACGGCAAAGGCGTTTTCCTCGCCAAGGCGGTCGAAGGCCGAAATCGTGTGGAGCATTTTTCCCGTCCGTGTGGTTCTTGCTGTTGGGTCGCGTTTTTGTGAGCGTCCGACCGCAAATGTCAAACGGATTGGAGTCTTCGGTGTCGGAAAATCTTGCGGATTGGCAGCCACGCCCGCGTCCGGAGCGCAAAGTCCTGGACGGGCGCACTGTGCGGCTTGAGCCGTTGAGTGCTGAAAAGCACGGTGATGGCCTGTTTGAGGCATCGGCTGTCGCCGATGGTGATACGCGGTTTCGCTGGCTTTTCGACACCGTGCCGGAGACCCGCGCCGATCTACAGCCATGGCTGGAAAAATCGGCTGCGAGCGAAGATCCGCTGTTCTTCGCGGTCATCGACAAGGCCAGCGGCAAGGTCGGCGGACGCCAGACGCTGATGCGCATCGATCCGGCCTACGGCGTCATCGAGATCGGGAACATCTATTGGGGGCCGCTCATCTCGCGCAAGCCGGGAGCAACCGAAGCGCAGTTCCTGTTCATGAAATACATCTTCGACGAACTCGGCTACCGCCGCTACGAATGGAAGTGCAACAACCACAACGAGCCATCGAAGCGAGCCGCCGAACGGTTCGGCTTCAAGTTCGAAGGCATTTTCCGCCAGCATCTCATCGTCAAGGGTGAAAACCGCGATACCGCGTGGTATTCGATCATCGACAAGGAGTGGCCGGCGCTGCGCAGTGCCTATGAGGCGTGGCTCGATCCGGCCAATTTCGATGACGACGGCCAGCAGAAGCGACGGCTCGAGGATTGTCGCGCGGAATTTGGCGCTTAGGAGTTCGCCATTGGCACATACCCACGATCACAGCGGGCACGATCACGGCGCTGGCCATGTGCATGGTTCGACCGACAAGAAGCGCGTGCTGATCGCGGCCTGCCTGACTGGCGGCTTCATGATCGCCGAAGCGTTTGGCGGCATCCTCACCGGCTCGCTGGCGCTGCTGGCCGATGCCGGCCATATGCTCGCCGATTCGATCGCGCTCGGCCTTGCATGGTATGCCTTCCATCTAGCCGGCCGCCCGGCGACCGTTCGCCTCACCTACGGCTTCGGCCGGGTCAAGACGCTGGTGGCCTATACCAACGGCATTGCCATCTTCGTCATTGCGCTGTGGATCGTCTATGAGGCCTGGGGACGTCTGCAGGCGCCGGCACCGGTGCTTGGCGGGCCGATGCTGGCGGTGGCGATCCTCGGTCTGCTGGTGAACATCGGCTCGTTCTTCGTGCTGCATGGCGGCGACCGCGAGAGCCTGAACATGCGCGGCGCCATCCTGCATGTGCTTGGCGACCTGCTCGGCTCGGCCGCGGCCATCGCGGCGGCGCTGGTCATCCTGGCGACCGGCTGGACGCCGATAGACCCGATCCTCTCGGTCCTGGTTTCACTGCTGATCCTCTACACGGCGTGGTCGCTGATGCGGGAAGCCGCCCATGTGCTGCTCGAGGGCGTGCCGCCAAGCCTCGACCGAGATCTGATCGCCAGGGATATCGAGGCGACGATCCAGGGCGTGCGCGAAGTGCATCACATGCATGTCTGGTCGCTCGACGGGACCAGCAACATGGCGACGCTGCATGCCTGTCTCGACGAGGGCGTCGATGCGCATCAGGCGGTGAGTGCCGTCAAGAAGCGGCTTGCCAGCGAGCACGGCATCAGCCATGCCACCGTGGAACCGGAATTCGGCCAGTGCGCCGACGATGGCGACGAGCACGACCATGGACACGAGCATGAAGCGGCTGCATATCACGACCATCATCACTAGGACTGGATCGATCGACGTCGATTGTCCTGCCTCGGGAGTTGCAAAGCCTTGAAAACCAGCTTGATGAATACCCGCTGCCCTGGTGCGGCGTGATGGACCGCGACACCAGGAATGCTCTTATCGCCGCAGTGTGGATCATGCTTCTGTTCGGTATCGGCGCCTACTATCTGCCGACCGTAATGCTGGCTCTCGGCAGCTTTTCGACGGTGCTGGCCGGCGCCTTTGGCGTCGTCTTCGTGCTGGCGTTCTTCTCGGTGTTCTGGCTGCGGGCCCGCAACCAGCGCAAAAACCAGGGTAAATAGGCAAGGGATTTTCGATATGCGCATTCTGATCACTGGCGCCGCGGGTATGGTCGGCCGCAAGCTCATCGCCCGGCTGGCCAAGGACGGCACGCTGCGCGGCCGCAAGATCACGGCGCTCGATTTACACGATATCGTGCCGCCGCAGGCCCCGCGCCTGGATGGCGTCAGCGTCACGCTGCACACTGGCGATCTCGCCGAAGCGGGTGCCACTGAGCGCCTGGTCGCATCGCGCCCCGACGTCGTGTTCCATCTTGCCGGCATCGTGTCGGGCGAGGCGGAAGCGAATTTCGATCTCGGCTACCGCGTCAATCTCGATGGCACGCGGGCCCTGTTCGATGCCATCCGGCTGGCGGGCTTTGCGCCGCGCGTCGTCTTCACCTCGTCGATCGCGGTGTTCGGCGCGCCGTTCCCGGATGTCATTCCCGACGACTTCCATCCGACGCCGCTGACCTCCTACGGCACCCAGAAGCAGATGAGCGAAGCGCTGCTGGCCGACTATACCAGGCGCGGCTTCTTCGACGGTATCGGCATCCGGCTGCCGACGATCTGCGTGCGGCCGGGCAAGCCGAACAAGGCGGCGTCCGGCTTCTTCTCCGGCATCATCCGCGAGCCGTTGAGCGGCCACGAAGCGATCCTGCCGGTGCCGCGCTCGGTCGTGCACACGCATGCCAGCCCGCGCTCGGCGGTGAACTTCCTGATCCATGCGGCAGGGATCGACGGCAGCGCAGTCGGGCCGCGCCGCAACCTGACGATGCCCGGCGTCGCCGTCACCGTCGGCGAGCAGATCGAGGCGCTGGAACGCATCGCCGGGCCGAAGGCGGTAAGCCTGATCCGCGAGGTTCCGGATGACACGATCTGGGCGATCGTCAAGGGCTGGCCGACGCGCTTCGAGGCAAAGCGGTCACGGGAGCTCGGCTTCAGCGCCGAAAAGAGTTTTGACGAGATCATCCGCGCTCACATCGAGGATGAGCTCGGCGGCAAGATCGCGGGTTAAACTCCGAACCTCGTGGCGCCGGCCTATCCGCCGCTCGCCAAACTCGCCGACAGCAGCAGCAGTCCGAACAGGAACACAAACGCCGCGCCGCCGATCTCGACGATCGAGTGGATGCGGTTGCCCATGCGGCCGTCGCCGGCGAAATACACCGCCCAGTTCTTGGCGGTCACCGCCAGTGTCGCCAGTGCCGAGACGGTGATGGCGGTTCCCAGCGACATCGCCAGCACCGACAGCAGGCCGCCGAGCCAGAGGCCGTTGAGCAAGGCGAAGCTCAGCACGATCAGCGCGCCGGAGCAGGGGCGGATGCCGACCGCCGCCACCGCCGTCCACGCCGTGCGCCAGTCGAAGCGGTCGCCCGACAGCAGCGCCGGATCGGGTGCGTGCGAATGGCCGCAGGTGTCGCAGACTTCGCCCGCCGCGTGATCGTGATGATCGTGCGAAGGGCCGTGCGCATGGTCATACGCGTGTAGCGCGTGCGAATGAGCATGCGCCGAATGGCTGTGAGCTGCATGGGAGTGACCGGCATGCGAATGGCCACCATGAGAATGACCCCCATGAGAATGACCGGCGTGAGAATGGCCGGCATGAGCCGCCGACAGGCTGTAGGCCGGGCCCTTGCCGAACAGACGCAGGACGGCGGGGCCGAGTTTGCGCCACAGCAGCCAGGCGCCGAACAGGGTGACGAAGACAAAGCTCATGATCTCCATGAACCAGGCCGCGTCCGTCATCGAGACGGAGGTGCCGCGCAGGACGAAATAGGCGACCCCCATCACCGCGATCGCGGTCAGGCCCTGCAGCAGCGCCGAGACGAAGGACAAGAGGATGCCGCGCCGCAACGCCACCTCATTGGCCACCATGTAGGACGAGATCACGGCCTTGCCGTGGCCGGGGCCGGCGGCATGGAAAATACCGTAGGCGAAGGACAGGCCGACGAGTATCCAGATCTTGCTGCCGTCCTGGCGCATCGCCTTCATCGCCGTTGCCAGCGCGCGGTAGAATTCCTGCTGCCTGAGATTGATCCACATCAGGATATGGGCGAACGGGCCGGTGGTGGGCGCCATGCCGTCATTGACGCCGATGCCGAGCGAACTCTGGGCATGAGCGGCGTCGGCGAAATGCATCATGGCGACAGTGAGGGCCAACAGGCCGAATGCCAAACGCAGGGACGGTTTCGTCACCGGCTTCATCCTTCTGGCTGACAGGTCAGTTCGAGCTTGGTGGCGAAGATCTTGCTCATATCGGTGCCGGTCGGATCGTTGAAAAAGGCATCGGTGAGGGTCTTCTGGTTTTCCTTGATAGCCTCGTCCGGATCCGGACGGACCACCTTGCTGGTGCAGTTCGAGGGCAGGCCTTCAACCGTGATGTTGGAGTCCTCGGTGAAGTCGATCGCCGTGTAGAATGTCGGATCGTAGACGCCGATATCGATCTTGCCGTTGAGCTTGATCGGCACCTTCGGTTCGGACTCGAACAGGATGATCAGTTGATCGTTGTCGAAATTGGCCATCAGATGCGGCGGCGGCGTCATCGCCACGTCCTTGCCGTCAACGGTGACGAGCTGGAAGTAATTGAACTCGGCCAGCGAGGCATGAACGGTGTCGGCGACTTCCTTCAGCTCCTTGTCATCGAGCTTCAGGTCGGAGTTCTTGTCGAACTCCATCATCACGGTCGAGGAAAACAGATCGTCGAAGCGCCAGAGATGACGCAGAGCCTTCACGCTTTGGTGATCCGGGGAGAGAATCACATCGAGGCGGGCCTCGGCGAAGACATGCGGATGCACGTAAGCCGGTCCAGTGGCGGCAAAGCTAGCCGCCAAGGCCGAAGCCAGCATGATTGCGTGCCGTTTCAGGTGCATTCTGGGTCGCGATTCCATAGGCCTCGGAAGAGTTGCCGAGAGTTACCAGAAAGGGGGCGAAATTGGGACCACGAGACTATTGACGCCGGTCAGCCAGCCTCGCGCGTCCTGAACCACTGCACCAGGAAGTCGACGAAGACGCGGACTTTCGCCGGCAGATAGCGGCGGTGCGGGTAGACGGCGAAGATGCCGCCGCCCGACAGGATACGGTCATCCATCACCGCCACCAGCCGGCCGCTCGCGAGGTCGGGCGCGGCGATGAAATCCGGCAGGACGGTAAATCCGAGGCCCGCCACGGCCGCGGCTCTCGCCGTCATCGGGCTGTTGACCTCGACCGGACCGGACACCGAAACGCTCACCGGATCGCCATTGTCGCCCTTGAACGGCCAGTTGTTCAGTCCGCGGCCATTGGTGTCGACGATGCAAGGCATGCGGCTGAGATCCTGCGGCCTTGTCGGCATGCCATGCCTGGCGATCAGTTCGGGGGAGGCGCAGAGCTTTATCGAAAACGGCGCCAGCCGCCTGGCGATCAGCGACGAGTTCTCCAGCCGCGAGATGCGCACCGCAAGATCGAAGCCCTCCTCGACCAGATCGACGAAGCGGTCGTCGAGCTGGATGTCGAGCACGATGTCGGGATGCTGCTTGGCGAAGTCGATCAGCGACTGGCCGATCGGCGCGTCGGCGAAGGTGCGCGGCGCCGACAGCTTGATCCGGCCGCGCACGTCGCCGGAGGATTCACGCACCGCGTCGGCCAGGCTGTCGACCTCGCGCACGATCTCCGAGGCGCGCCGGTAATAGGTATGGCCGGCCTCGGTCATCGAGAACTGGCGCGTGGTGCGGTTGAGCAGCAAAGCGCCGAGTTCGTCCTCCAGCTCGCGCACATATTTCGACAGCAAGGCCTTGGAACGGCCGATCTTGCGCGCCGCCGCCGAAAAGCCCTCGGCCTCGACCACGTCGATGAAGGCACGCATGCGCGTCAGTGTGTCCATGGTCAGGCCTTTCGTGCCGCGTCGAGAAGTTTCCGGCCGAGCCGTATCAGGGCAATGTCGCTGCCGGAAGGGCCAAGCAGCGACAGGCCGAACGGGGCGCCGGCGACCGAGCCGACGGGCAGCGTGATCTGTGGAAAACCAGACAGGCCGGCCAGGCACAGAAGTTGGAGCGCCCGTTCGCGATAGGCCTGGAACTGCTCCGGCGTGCTGTCCACGTAAGGCGCCGGACCAGGCACCGTCGGCAGGACAAGGAAGCCGTTCTTGCCGAGCAGGGCGTTCAGTTCGCCGCGAAAGGTCAGACGTCGCACCTTCTCGGCCTGGGCTGTCCTGTCATCGACGGCACGGCCAAAGCCGAAACGCTCCTCGACACCGGGGCCGAGGCCGCGCTCGCCGCTGGTGATCCATTCGCCATGCACCGCCCAGGCCTCCCTGGCCTGCAGCCGGCGAAAGCACCAGTAGAGTTCATCGGGAGATGAGGAGAAGCGCACTCCCGGCGTCACCGGCGCGCCGAAGACCTTGCCCGCCAGCCCCTTCATTTCACCATATTCGGCAAGCGCCGGTCGGGCGACCAATCCATCCAGCCAATCCAGCGCCAGCGGCCGGTCCAACACGTGCTGGTGCGGATCGCGGCCGAGCAGCAGCTTGCCGACGGTCTCGTAGGTCTCGATGTCGTCGGCGAACCAGCCGAATGTGTCGAGGCTCGGCGCCAGCTTCATCGTGCCGTCGAGCGGAATGCGGCCATGCGTGGTGCGCAGCCCGATCAGTCCGCAAAAGCTCGCCGGGGCGCGGATCGAGCCGCCGGTGTCTGAGCCGGTGGCGATATCGGCCAGCCTGCCCGCCACCGCCGCCGCCGACCCCGATGAGGAGCCGCCGGTGACGCGGTCGGGTGCCGCCGGGTTCACCGGAAACGAAAAATGCGCATTCTGGCCGAACAACGCGAAGGCAAGCTCGTCGGTCTGCGTCTTGCCGACGAAGCGTGCGCCGGCATCGAGGATCATCTGCACGGCGGGTGCGGTGCGCGAGGCTGCGTGGCTTTCGGCGAATTTTTGCAAATTGCCGCAACCGGTGCGGTAACCGGCGACGTCGTAGATGTCCTTGACGGCCAGCCGCAGGCCGGCCAGCGGGCCTAGCTGGGCATGTGCCACTGGCATCTGGCGAAGATCGAGAAAGGCGTTGAGAGGGCCGTGCGTGCCTGTCATCGTTCGATATCCGGATACGGTTGCCGCAACATTGTTCGACGCCAGAAATTTTACAACCTGCGATACGATTTTTATTGATTGTGAAAGTCTTCGCCCTTATATCGCGCTTGCCCAAAGTCGCACGTGCCTGTGGGTGTCCGCCGATCCTCGAATGGTGAGGGAAATCGGTAAGGTAACTGGAGCCAACCCCTCCAGTCGGTCTAGCGGCCAACCGCCAGCCCGAGGACACCTTGAAGCAACGACGGTGCGGGCCTTTCTGGTGTTCTGCCGGTTGTCCAAAAACCGGGGTTACTGAAGAGGCACACCTTCATTGCCGGCAGTGCGGACGGGTCTCCCATCCAAGCCAAGGCAGACAAAGCGAACCGAGGCCGGGCAAGGCCAAGGTTCACCGTCGCGAGACGGCGCTTCATGGTTCCGGGGTCTCCACCGGCTGGTTCCATGGATATCCGTCCCGCCTTTGTCCACCGCGTGTTCGCGAGGCTGACAGCCCGCGTCCCGCAGCCTTATTGCGCGCCGAAAGGCGCTGATGGAGAGACCCCGATGGCCACCCAGCGCATCCTTGACTTCCTCGCCACCCGACGTCCGACCGGTCCCTGCCTCGTCGTCGACCTCGATGTCGTGCGCGACAATTTCCGCGCCTTCGAGAAGGCGCTGCCCGATTCAAAAATCTACTATGCGGTGAAAGCAAACCCGGCGCCGGAAATCCTGCGCCTGCTTGCTGCGATGGGCTCGTCCTTCGACACCGCTTCCGTTGCCGAAGTCGAGATGGCGATGGACGCCGGTGCGCCGGCGGACCGCATCTCCTTCGGCAACACCATCAAGAAGGAGCGTGACATCGCACGCGCCTACCAGCTCGGCATCCGCCTGTTCGCCGTCGATTGCGTCGAAGAGGTCGAGAAGATCGCTCGCGTCGCTCCAGGCGCGCGCGTGTTCTGCCGCGTGCTGACCGATGGCGAGGGCGCGGAATGGCCGCTGTCGCGCAAGTTCGGCTGCGTGCCAGCGATGGCCGTCGACGTGCTGCGCCATGCCAGGGGGCTCGGCCTCGACGCCTATGGCGTGTCGTTCCATGTCGGCTCGCAGCAGACCGACCTGACCGCGTGGGACCGTGCGCTGGCCGACGCCAAGGTGGTGTTCGCGACGCTCGCCGAGGAAGGCATCGTCTTGAAGATGGTCAATATGGGCGGTGGTTTCCCGACGCGCTATCTGCGTGACGTGCCGGCCGCCCAGGCCTATGGCCAGGCGATCTTCTCGGCGCTGCGCAAGCATTTCGGCAATGCCATTCCGGAGACCATCATCGAGCCGGGCCGTGGCATGGTCGGCAATGCCGGCGTCATCAAGTCGGAAGTCGTGCTGATCTCGAAGAAGGCCGCCAACGACAATGTGCGCTGGGTGTTCCTCGACATCGGCAAGTTCGGCGGTCTTGCCGAGACGATGGACGAGGCGATCCGCTATCCGATCGTCACCCCGCATGACGGCACGGAGACAGCACCTTGCGTGCTCGCCGGCCCGACCTGCGATTCGGCCGACGTGATGTACGAGAAGACGCCCTATCCGCTGCCTTTGTCGCTGACCATCGGCGACGAGGTGCTGATCGAAGGCACCGGCGCCTACACGACCACCTACTCGGCGGTCGCCTTCAACGGCTTCGAGCCTCTCCGATCCTACGTGATCTGACGGCGCTTCCTCAGCGCATTTTCGGACGGCGAACCGGACACAACTTCGCCTGAAAATGCGCTGAGAGAGCCGATCAGATCATCCCAGGTGGGCGACTTTCGTCCACCCGGGGCTCGCCTGTGGAACAGATCTCCGCTCGCCAGGGATTACGGAAATGGAAATGTCAGTTGAAATGGAAATGCCAGTTGAAATTGCGGGCCACGCACCGGCCATTGTGATGGTTGCCGAAATCGCCGCCGATGTTGCGGCGCGCGAGGCGTTGCTCGATCGGGCCATGGGGCCGAAGCGCCGGAAAAAGTCGTCGGAGAAGCTGCGGCGCGGCCGGCGGCCCTCGGAAGGGCTGGCCTTCGTCGCCCGCGATGCTTCGGGCGGCGTGGCCGGCACCGTGCGGCTGTGGGATGTCAGGTTGGGTGAGGGCGGTGCGGCCGCGCTGCTGCTTGGCCCGCTTGCCGTCGACCCGTCGCTCAAGAATGCCGGCATCGGCTCGGCGCTGATGCGCCATGCCATCGCCGAAGCGGCGCGTCTCGGCCATGCCGCTATCCTTTTGGTCGGCGATGCGCCCTATTACGCGCGCTTCGGCTTCTCGGCCGAGAAGACCGGTTCACTTGCCATGCCGGGACCCTATGAGCGGCACCGCCTGCTGGCGCTGGAACTGGTGGAAGGCGCGCTTGACGGCGTGCACGGCACGCTGAAGGCGGCCGGCCGCAAGCTGAAGGCGCTGGAACTGATATCGGCGGCCTGACACGAAGCCGGCAGCATTTCATGCAAAAAAAACGCCGCCCGAAAAGGCGGCGTTTTTGCGCTTGGTGGGTGCCGCTTGGGCGGCTGGATGCCTTCAGCCGATCAGCTGGCTGAGCGCCATGGCGACGGTCATGTCGCCTTCGACCTTTATCTTGCCGGTCATGAACGCCATTGTCGGGTTCAGGTCGCCAGCGATCAGCGAATCCAGATCGTCGAGCGAGAGCTTGATGGTGCAGTCGGTGGGTGCATCGGTGTTCGAGACGGTTGCGCCGTCGATGACGATGACGCCGTCGCTGCCGGTGTCGAATTTCACGGAACGATCGAACCCGCTGCTGGCCACCCGCGACTTGATCTTCTCGGCAATCTCCTGAACGCTCACGCTGTTCTCCTTGTCTGGTTGCATCTATCTCGCAACGGCGCTTCGATCCAGCCGAAGCCCATGCCGCGGTTTCGCGATCACGGTCGCTGCCGCATATAGCTTTGGGTTGACGTTTACGTCAACGCGAATTCGGGCGGTTGGTTCCTGCCGTCGCGGCAGGTGAGCCCCGATGAGGCCGGGACTCCGAGCCGGGGCAACTCAGTGTTCCTTGAACGCCTTGGTCATTTCGCTCGCCGTCTCGCTTTTCTTGCGGCGCAGCCAGTTGTCGCGGATTTCGTCCTTCGACAGGAAATTGACCTGGTCGATCAGAACCTCATGCACCAAGGGCGCGCCGACACGCGCGTTGACGGTATCGCGGATTGCGGCGCGGAAGGCATCGAGATCGATGGTCGCCTTGTTGGTGAAGTCGATCTGCGGATTGGAATAGAGGTAGGAATAGACCTGGTCGGTGATCAGCGCTTCGGCCGGAATGGACAGCTTCTTTATCTGCTCGGGTTCGACGGTGTAGACGAGCTTGGTCAGGAAATAGCCGCCGATCTCAGAATCGCGGATCAGCGGCACCGAAATGATGTCGGTCTTGACGTAGTCGAGACCGCCCAGCATCGGCTTCGGCGTTTCGCCGACACCGCGCTCGCCGGCCGCCTGAAACGAATAGAACACGGCGCCGAGGGTTGCGGCGCAGATCCAGACGGCGATGGCGATGACCTTGATCATCGGCTCTTGTCAGTCCCTTGATCAGTCCCTTGCGAAGGCGACGCGGCACTGCGCCGTTGCTTCGGCAGTATCTCCGAAGTGTCGCTTGTGTTCGGCATCATGCCTTCATCCAGCCGAACTCGCCGGCGGAATAGGTGCCGTCGGTCTCGGCGCGCTGGATGGCGTGCCGCAGCAGGCTGGCGACTTCGTTGACCGCGCTGAGATGCGCCAGGATCGCCGCTTCGTTCTTCGCCAGCTTCTGGCGCAGCCGGGTCAGGCCCTCGCGGTGCTGTTCGAGGAATTCGGCTTCGCTGCCGCCCTTCATGGCGCGCGTCAACTCGTAGAGGTAGCGGCTCTTGCGGGCGTTCGACGCCTTGAGATCATAGTTGGTCGCGTTGCGGATGCCGGCGGTCTCTTCCTCGACCACTTCCTCGATGCGACCGATGATGGCGGCGAGGTTGCCGGGCCGCGCGAACGGGATCGGCGCTTCCGACGCGGTCGTGCGTGCTGGCAGATTGGGGGTGGATTCTGAAAAGTCGGCCATGGCGTTTCCCAGTTTAGATCTTGATGTTTGTTTTTATGGTCGTCTCGTCACCGGTCATCGACCCCGCAGCCTTGCGCTGCAATTGGTGGACCAGCGAGGTCGACAGGCTGTTTTGCTGGTCGATCTCGGTCTTTTCCAACCCGCCCGAGACCGGACCGACCGGAACCACGCGCTTGCCTTCGAGATAGTGGTCGGCAAGCATCGACTTGGCGATGCCGATGCCGCCGCGTTCGGCCATCACGTCGGCCACCCGCTCGGCAAGCTGCGATTTCCACATGTCGCCAGCCAGGCCCTTGCCGTAGACGCCCTCGGTGTCCTTTGGCAGCATGTTCTGGATGAAGGTCTGCAGCACCATCGCCTCGAACTTCTTGAATTTGTTGGCCGGGTCGGTTGCAGCGGCGGCCTTGTCGGCGGTGGCGCGCGACAGGATCGAGCCGGCATCGACCGAAGCGGCGGTGTCGAGTGAAAACGTGCCCGCAGCGCCGCCGGCCCGCTTTGCCAGCGCGGCGCGGGCGGTCTCGATATCCGCCGGGTCGGCGGCTCGGGCCACATCCATAACGATGTCGCTGGGTGGAGAAATCGCCAAGAAAGTCCGCCTTTTACCGGTTTTCCTTAGCCAGACCATGCCTCAACAAGCTTGTGGCAGGCTTGCGGGAAGGAGAGGGAGCGGAGTGCGCGGATCGGATCGAAGCTGCCGGCTTCGCGCCATCGGGCAGATTTTTCCATCGTCGCCTTTGGCCGGAAGCTGACGATCAGCTTGGCACCCACGAGCTTGCTTCGATGGTCCGCCGAGGGTGGGATTTCCGCCTCAGCTTCACTCCTTGACCGCCCCCGTCATCGAGGAGACGTAGTGCTCGACAAAGAATGAATAGAGCACCACCACCGGCAGGGAGCCGATCAGCGCGCCTGCCATCAGGGCTCCCCATTCATAGACGTCCGAACGTACGAGCTCGGTAAGCACGCCGACCGGCACGGTCTTGTTTTCGGACGATTGGATGAAGGTCAAGGCGTAGATGAATTCGTTCCATGACAGGGTGAAAGCGAAGATGCCGGCGGAAATCAGGCCGGGCACCGACAGCGGCAGAACTATCTTGGTCAGGATTTGCCAGCGGCTCGCGCCGTCGATCAGCGCGCATTCTTCCAGTTCGAAGGGTATCGAGCGGAAGTAGCCCATCAAGAGCCACGTGCAGAATGGAATGAGGAAGGTCGGATAGGTGAGGATCAGCGCGAACGGCGTATCGTAAAGCCCGAGGTTGAACACCATTACCGACAGGGGAATGAACAGTATCGAGGGCGGCACGAGATAGGCCAGGAAGATCGCCAAGCCGACCTGCCGCGCCCCGGAAAACCTCAAGCGCTCGATCGCATAGGCAGCGAACACCGCCGCCAGCAGCGACAGGAAAGTTGAGGCGGTCGAGATGATGATCGTGTTGAGAAGCCAGCCCGGATAGGATGTGTCGAAGAGCAGATACCGAATATGCTCGAGTGTCGGATTGACGACCCAGAACGGATTGAAATTGGCATAATCCGTCATCTCGAGATTGGGTTTCACTGCCGTGATCGTCATCCAGTAGAACGGGAACAGCAGCACGATGACGAAGATCAGGAGCGGCAGATAAACGGTGACCACGCGCCGGGGCAGGCTCTGGAGATAGCCCATGCCGCCTTCATCCGTGTTCGGACGATTGTTCGTTTCGATCGCGGCCATGTCAGTCTCCACCGCCCTGCTGCCATTTACGACGTTGCAGCCCGAAATAGCTGAAAAGGATCGCCGCTAGCAGGAACGGGATCATCGCGACCGCGATCGCGGCTCCCTCGCCAAGCTGGCCGCCGGAAATGCCGCGCTGGAACGAGAGCGTCGCCATCAGATGGGTGGCATTCACCGGCCCGCCGCGAGTCAGCACATAGATCAGCTGGAAATCGGTGAAGGTGAACAGGACCGAAAAGGTCATGGTGATGGCGATGATCGGCGTCAGCAGCGGCAGCGTCACATAGCGGAACAACTGCCAACGGTTGGCGCCGTCGAGCGTCGCGGCCTCGTAAAGCGATTGGGGAATCGTCTGCAGGCCGGCCAGCAGCGTGATGGCCACGAAAGGAATGCCGCGCCAGACATTGGCAGCGATCACCGAGGCGCGCGCGTTCTCCGGATCGCCAAGGAAATTGATGCGGTGATCGATCAGTCCCATTTCCATGAGCGCCCACGACAGGATGGAGAACTGCGAATCGTAGATCCACCAGAAGGCGATGGCCGAGAGCACCGTCGGCACCACCCACGGCAGCAGGACAATCGCGCGGAAGAACGATTTGAAGGGAAGGTTCTGGTTGAGGATGAGCGCCAGCCAGAGGCCGAGCGCGAATTTCAGGATCGAGGCGCTGATCGTGTAGAGCAAGGTGTTGAAGACGGAGAGCCAGAAGACGGCGTCGCTCCACAGATATTCATAGTTTTCGACGCCGATGAAGATGCCGGGGCGGCCGATGCGGGCATCGGTGAAGCCGAGCCAGACGCCGAGCCCCAGCGGATAGGTCAGGAAGACAAGCAGCAGTGCAGCCGCCGGAAGCATGAAGCCGAAGCCAAGTGCGTTCCGGCTTTCGCTCCAGCGCGACAGAATCCGTGAGAAGATCGAAGGTCGCGGCTGGATAGCAGCTGACGGCACGGCCATGGGTTGGCTCCTGCTGAGGTCTCATTGATAGGCCGGATCGGCCGCGACGCAATCCGAAGCCAGCCGGGCAGCGGCGCTGCCCGGCTGAGCCGGCTCAAACGCGATAATAGCGATTTGCCCGCTTCTCGGCCTCTTCCATTGCCTCTTGCGGCGTGGCCTGGCCGGTCACCGCTTTGGCGAACATGTCGACCAGCACGTAGTCGGCCATGGTTGCCGCCGAGGCATAGCCGAGCGGCCCGGCATAGCCGTTAGGCCGCAGAGTAGCCGAAGCCTTGGCGTAAGCGGCGTTGTTGGGATCGGCAGTCCACACGGGGTTGTTGTCGAATGCCTTCAGTGTCTGGCAGCAATATCCGGCCGAGGAGGTGATCCAGTCCTTCATTTGCGGTTCCTCGAACATGAACTGCAAATACGCCTTGGCCGCGTTGGGGTAGGGCGTGTAATTGAAGATGACGGCCGTGGTCACCTGGAACAATTCGACGGATTTGCCGACAGGACCGATGGGCAGGTTGGTCGTGCGTATGTCCTTGGCGATTTCAGCCAGCTTTGGATCTTTGTCCTTGTTGATCTTGGCCGTGTTGTAGGCGGAAATTCCATTGGCGATCACCCCCAGTTCGCCGGCCAGGAAGGCGCGGTTGTTGTTGACGTCGAGCCAGCTTTCGGTGCCTGGAATGAAGGTCTTGTAAAGCTCCTGCGCGTATTCGATCGCCTTGAGGGTCTCGGGGCTGTTGATCGTTACCTTGCCACTCTCGTCGACCATCTGGCCGCCATGGCTCCACAGCAGCCAATGAGCATAGTTGTTGCCGTCGCCGACGCCATGACCATGCGTGAAGCCGGCCGGATGTCCCTTCGCTTGCAAGGCCTTGCAAAGTTCCAGGAAGCCTTTCGTGTCCTTGGGAAACTCCGAAAAGCCGGCCTCTTTCACCCAGCTTTCCCGATAGACGATGGCATTGCCGATCGTGGCCAGGGGCAGGCCGACGAACTTCCCGTCGCGTGTCGCATATTGCTTAGGTCCCTCGTGCCAGCCGCCATATTTCGAGCCGAGATACTCGCCCAGTTCGCTCACGTCGTGCAGCTTGTCGGGATATTGGTGCGGGTCATCGAACCAGACGAACATCAGGTCGGGGCCGGACCCGACATTTGCCGCGACCGCCGCCTTGGGACGAATGTCCTCCCAGCTTTCCTTGTCGACGCGAACCTCGACACCTGTCGCCTCGGTGAAGCGCTTGGTGTTGGCCAGCCATTGGTCCTCGTCGCCCTGGACGAAGGGCGACCAGCGCAGCAGCCTAAGCTTGGCGCCATCCTCGGGTTTGTATTTCAGTCCGTCCTGGGCAAGGGCCGGAGAGCTGATGAACCGACTCCCCAAGGCACCTGCCGCCGCGCCGGCGGTGGTGCGGATCACGTCGCGTCTGGTGAACTTCATGCTCGTTTCCTCCTGTTTGTTGTCCTTGCCTTGTGGTCCTAACGATCGGTACGTGTCTGGAATCTCTGTCCGGTTTCTCCGTGAAAGAGATGGATGAGGCCGGGCTCGGCCGTAAGCCGGATGGTTTCGCCCGGCGTGAAGGAATGTCGTTCCCGAAAATTCGCGACGATCTCTTCGCCGCCGGCGGTCCGGCCGATGAGCTGCACTTCGGACCCGGTTGGTTCAACCACCGCGACGATGACCGGAATGCCCTGGTCGTCCGACAGCCGCAAATGCTCGGGCCTTATTCCCAGCACCACAGGCTCGCCATTGCGGATGGAAAGTGCCGAGGCCAACGGGACCGAAATCCCCCCGGCACCGCGGAATGAGGGTGAGCCGTCGGTAGCGATCTCGCCCCTCAGCAAATTCATGGCCGGCGAGCCGATGAAGCTGGCGACAAAAAGATTGTTCGGCCGGTCATAAAGTTCCAGCGGCGGCCCTATCTGCTCGACGATGCCGTCATGCATGACCACGATCTTGTCAGCCATGGTCATGGCTTCGATCTGATCGTGCGTGACGTAGACTGTCGTGGTCTTGAGGCGCTGGTGCAGTTCCTTGATCTCGGCGCGCATCTGCACCCTGAGTTTGGCGTCGAGATTGGACAGCGGTTCGTCGAAGAGAAAGACCGCCGGATCACGAACGATCGCGCGGCCCATCGCGACGCGCTGGCGTTGGCCGCCGGAAAGCTGCCGAGGATAGCGCGCCAGCAACGGCACCAGCCCAAGGATTTCGGCCGCGCGGCGCACGCCTGCATCGCTCTCCGGCTTGGAAACTCCTTTGAGCATCAGCGAGAACGCCATGTTCTCGGCAACGGTCATGTGTGGGTAGAGCGCATAGTTCTGGAAGACCATGGCGACGTCGCGCTCCTTGGGCGCAACGTTGTTGACGACACGTTCGCCGATCGCGATCTGGCCGCGTGAAATCTTTTCCAGGCCTGCGATCATTCTGAGAAGGGTTGATTTTCCGCAGCCTGACGGCCCGACCAGAGTGACGAACTCGCCGTCCTCGATGTTCACGCTGACCCCGTGCAGGATCTCGACAGCGCCGAATGATTTATAGACTTCGCCAATTGCGACAGACGCCATCGATCCTCCCAACAAATTCCCGCGACGTCGTCGAAGGAACAACGCTTCCGCTAGCGACAGCCCTGGCTCCTCCCAGGCTCACGCTAGGCCGAAACGGTAGCGCTACCAAACCGGGCTGTAAAGCGTTTACGGGAAAGCCGAACCTTGGAGGGTCCGCTTCGCGCCACACAATCCTCCCAGCTACTCCTGCGTCCGCTTCTGCGCGATCAAGTCCAGCCGTCTGCGGTCGCAGCGTTCGCGTTCGTCGCGGTTGCGCACGTCCTTGTAGGCGCGCTCCGACTGGCGGCGATAAGGCTGGCTTCCTGCCTGGCGCTCGCCAGGTCGCCTCCTGGCGTACGGCCGCCTGGGCGATGCGATAAGCGGCCGTAGTGATATTCCGGATCGAATGGCCCTTTTCGTAAGGGGCAGTCATTCCGGAACGATCCTTCCCGCTTAGTTAGAATTCCACGTTGAGCTTTGCATTGAAGCCGTTCTGCTGGACGGCGGAGCCGAACTGACCCTGATAGGCGACGCTGAGGGTTGCGGCATCGGTCAGGTTGAGATCGAGCCCTGCTTCGATGGCGGCACTGTCCTTTGCGATCGGTACGCCAGCGATTGTGAAGGCATCACCGGCAGAGAAGGCATGTGCTGGTCGGTATGATGCTGCCATAGGCATGGCGCCAGCCCAGCATGCCGCGCGCTGTGGCATCGATGGCGCCGAGCGTGAAGCCGGCGGAGGCTCTGAGACCAAGCGTGGTGAAGGTGGCGTCGGTGGTCTGGCTGGCGCTGGTCAATGCTGCCGCGCCGCCCTTTTCCGTTAATCGTGCCATCGAGCGTAAGGTTGTCACGCACTGCTATCTGGTCGCTCACGCCCGTGGCCGGATTTCCAGCGGTGCCGGCACTACCCAACTCGTAATCGAGGATGGATCGGCCGACAGCTCCAGATTGCCATCGACCGTCAGCGTACCCCACGAGCGCGCCCTTTCGGGCGCTCGGGTTTCAGCGCAAGGCCGACGACCATTTGCACCAAATGATTTCGGAGCGAGCGCTGCCCGTCCACGGTGTAGAGCGTGCTGCCAAAAATGCGCGAGAAGGTGGCTCGGTTGGAGACGTTGAAGAAGCTCGACGCGCTGATGTGCCAGTGCAGTTGGAGGGGGGACACGTCTTCACGGAAAAGGCCATCCGTGCGCCCGCGCCGGCAAATCGCTTCAAGCTTTTGAATAGCCCCTGCGTTCAACAGCCTGATCAGTTCAGACTGTTCGAGATACACGCCATGATGGATGTTTTCGATCATCACGATCCTGATGAAATCCGGATGGCGGCTGTGGTGATCGAAGGTGAACTCAGCGAGCCGCTTCAGTGCCTCGACAGGCGACAGATGATCCAGCTCCAGCTCCTGCTCGCCCGTTCGCACCTGCCGGTAGGCTTCCTCGAGGACGCGGCCGTAGAGCCGCTCCTTGTCGCCGAAATAGTAGTAGATCATCCGCTTTGACGTGTGCGTCTTTGCCGCGATCTCGTCGATGCGCGCGCCCGACAGGCCGTTTGCGGCAAACTCGGTCATCGCCACCGCGAGTATGTTCTTTTGAACGCCGGCGGGATCCTGCTTCCACCCGCTGCGGCCGCCCGCTGCCACCTTCTCGTTCAGCACCATCTCATCACTCATGTCCGCTCCTCGCAATCGTGGCACCAGCACCTGAGTCTAGCAAATTAACCGAATAGTACAAAGTTGTTGACGAAATTAACTGACTGGTACAAAGTTGCGCTCAGTTCGATTTGGGAGGATCGCTTGGCCTTGTTTGCCGCCACCGCGGAAAAATGGGAGACGTCTCCCAACTCGCGGCGCATATTGGTGGGCTTGCTCGGGCGTGGAATTCAGCTTTCCCGGACGCCGGCAATGCACGAGGCGGAAGGCCGCGCCCAGGGGCTTTCCTGCGTTTATACGCTGCTCGATACCGAAACCATGGGCGAGACTGCGCCCCCTTTGGCCGATCTCGTCACCTTTGCCGGGCACTTCGGCTTCACCGGCTTCAACGTCACGTTTCCCTACAAACAGGAAATCATCTCGCTTCTCGACGAGCTTTCCGAGGCGGCCGAGATCCTTGGCTCGGTGAATACCGTGGTGTTGCGACGCGGCCGGCGCATCGGCCACAACACCGACAAGTGGGGGTTTAAGGAGAGCTTTCGTCACGGGCTGGCCGGCGAAAACCGACGCGAAGTGCTGCTGCTGGGAGCTGGCGGCGCCGGCGCTGCGGTGGCCCAAGCCTTGTTGGAAAGCGGCGTCGAGACGCTGCTGATAACCGACTTGCAGGTTGGTCGGGCCGAAGCGCTGGCGTCTCGGCTCAGGCCGCCCGGAGGCACGCAAAAGGTGGAGGTCGTCTCGGACCTTGCCGTGGCTTCGGCTCGCGCAGACGGCATCGTCAACGCGACCCCGGTCGGCATGGCAAAGTTGCCCGGCATGCCGATTGCCGCCGATCTGTTGCGACCGGAGTGCTGGGTCGCCGACATCGTCTACCTGCCGCTCGAAACGGAACTGCTCAGACAGGCACGGCAACGGGGCTGCCGTACGCTCAGCGGCGAGGGCATGGCCGTATTCCAGGCCGTGCGTGCTTTCGAGCTTTTCACCGGGCTTGCGCCCGATGTTGAACGGATGAAGGCGGCGTTTGCCGCCTTTGGGAGCGTCCGTGACCGAGCCGACACATGACTTGGACAATAGCCAATAGGGAGGAAAGAACATGACTTTCAATGCCACACGCCGGGAACTCCTGGTCGGGGCGGGCGTGCTCGCCACGACGGCAGCCTTTCCCGCACTCGCCCAGGACAAGCCGAAGCTGCGCTTCTCGGCCGTGTTCTCCGAACAGGACATTCGCGCCGACATGATGAAAATGTTCGCCGATGCGATCAAGGACGACTTCGTCTTTGAGGGCTACTACGGCGGCAATCTGTTCAAACAAGGCACCGAGCTCGTCGCCCTGCAACGCGGCAATCTCGAGATGGGCAATATCGCACCGCAGGATATCTCCAAGCAGATCCCGGCATGGTCGATCGTCACCGCCGCCTATTTGTTTCGCGACGCCGCGCATTTGAAAACCTTCTTCGCCGGCGATCTCGGCGCAGAGATGAAGAAAATGGCCGAGGACCAGCTTGGCGTGCGTGTGCTCGGACCGACCTATTTCGGCGCCCGGCAAATCGGCCTCAAGCCGGACAAGAAGATCACGACGCCAGCCGACATGGCGGGCATCAAGCTGCGCATGCCGGGCGGCGACGCCTGGCAGTTCCTCGGCTCCGCACTCGGCGCCAATCCCGTCGCCATGGCCTACGCCGAGGTCTATACCGGGCTGCAGACCGGCGCGATCGACGGTCAGGACAATCCGCTGCCGAATGTGGAGAACATGAAGTTCTATGAGGTCATGTCGCAGATCGTGCTGACCTCGCACCTGGTCGGTTTCGATCTGCTGACCGTGTCGAAGAAGGTGTGGGAGGAGATGGGCGCCGACAAGCAGGCGAAGTTCCAGGCCGCCGCTGACGCCGCCATCGAGTTCAGCACGCAAAAGCATCTTGCGCGCGAAAAAGAGTTGGTCGAGTTGTTCAAGGGCAAGGGTCTGAAGCTCTACGAGCCCGACATCGCTGCGTTCCGCAACTACGCTCAGGAGAAATACCTGTCGTCGGACCTGGCCAAGGACTGGCCGGCCGGCATGGTCGACAAGATCAACGCGCTCTAAGCCGGAGGCACGGCGGGGCTTGCGCCGCGCCTCCTCATTCCAGCAGGCGGAGAAGCCCGCGTGACACCTTCGCTCCGAAACTTTGGTCGCTGGCTATACCGGCGCGCCGAGAACGTCCTCGCCGTCATGCTGGCCGCAATGTTCGCCGCCTTCCTGCTGCAGATCGTCTTTCGCTACCTGCTCAACATGCCGATCGGCTGGACCAACGAAATCAGCGTGATTCTGTGGATCTGGCTGGTGCTGTGGGGTGCAGCCTTCGTTGTCCGCGAGGAGGAGGAGATCCGCTTCGACCTCTTCTACGCCTCGGCCCCACCGCGCGTTCGCCGCATCATGTTCCTCATCGCGGCCGCTTCGCTGATCGCGCTCTACGCGATTTCATTTCCAGCCGTGCTCGATTACGTGACGTTCATGAAGGTCGAAAAGACCGCCTATCTGAAGATCCGTTTCGACTGGCTGTTCTCGATCTACGTCATATTCGTCGTGGCTATCATTGTCCGCTACCTCTGGCTTTCCTGGCAGGCCGTGTTCGGCAGGGCGCCAAAGGAGTTCGATCCCACCAAGGCGGGGTCGGGCGTATGAATCTCGCCAGCCCATTCTCGATCGCGGTCGTCGCGATCACCATACTTGCCTTCCTCGGGCTGCCGATCGGGCACTCCATGATCGCCGGCTCGATCCTCTATCTGCTACTGGCAGGGCTCGACATGGGGACGGCGGCCGAGCAGCTGCTGAACGGGATGTACAACAACTACATCATCCTCGCCGTGCCGCTGTTCATCCTGGCTGCGGAACTGATGAACATCGGCTCGATGACCGAGCGCCTGCTGCGCTTCTGCGATGCCGTGGTCGGCCGGCTCCGGGGCGGCCTTGCCTACGTCAACGTCGTCCAGAGCATCATCTTTGCGGGCATGTCGGGATCGGCCATCGCCGATGCGGCCGGCACTGGCAAGATGATGCAGATGATGATGACCAAGGACGGCAAGTACACGCCAAGCTACGCTGCGGCGCTGACGGCCGTGACCTCCGTCATCGGCCCGATCATCCCGCCGTCGATCCCCATGGTCATCTACGCGCTCGTGTCCGACGCCTCGATCGGCTACCTGTTCCTCGGCGGCGTCATTCCCGGCCTGTTGATGGCGGCGGCGCAGATGGGGATCGTGGCCTATCAGGCGCGGCGCAACAACTTTCCGGTCGAAGCCCCGACCCCGCTGCGCGAACTCCCGGGCATCACCTGGCGTGCCTTCCCCTCCCTCATGATGCCGGTCGTGTTGCTCGGCGGCATATACTCTGGCGTCACCACGCCGACCGAGGCGGCAGCGGTTGCTGCGGCCTATGCGCTGGTCATCTCCGTGGTGCTCTACCGCAGTGTCAGCTTCGCCGACTTCTATCGTTCCGTGCTGGCCAGCGCGCGCACCTCGGCCTCGATCGGCATGCTGATCGCCGGCGCCCTGGTCTTCAATTATGTGGTCACCGTCGAGAACATCCCGGACTCGATAAAGGTCATTCTCACAAGCTGGGATCTGTCGCCCATCGGCTTCCTGATCCTTGTCAATATCCTGCTGCTGCTGCTCGGCTGCGTGCTCGAAGGCACCACGATTCTTCTCGTGATCGTGCCCGTCCTCATCCCGACGGCGCGCGCGCTCGGCATCGACATGGTGCATTTCGGCGTGATGGTGGTGGTCAACATCATGCTCGGCCTGGTGACGCCGCCATACGGTCTGCTGCTGTTCATCATGACGAGGATCGCCGAAGTGCCGCTGAAGGACATTGTCCGCGACGTGCTGCCGTTCCTGTGGGCGATGATCGCTGCGCTAGCCCTCATCACGTTCTTCCCGGAGTTTGTGCTCTGGTTGCCCAGGCTACTGGGCTACCAGGGCTGATCGAAGACAAAGGAGCCGTCATGGTGAAGCCTATCTACGTGATCAACGGTCCGAACCTGAACCGGCTCGGCAAGCGCGAACCGGAAATCTACGGCACGACGACGCTGGCCGAGATCGAGGCTCTCTGCCGCGAAGCGGCCGGCGACACGCCCGTTCGCTTCCATCAGTCGAACAGCGAGGGCCAGATCATCGACTGGATCCACGAAGCGATCGACGAGGGAGCCGGGATCGTCATCAACCCGGCCGGCTTCTCCTTCACGTCGATCGCCATCCTCGATGCGCTGAAGATGTTCTCCGGCCCGATCGTCGAGCTCCACATTTCGAATATTCACAGGCGCGAGGAGATTTACCACCGATCGCTTGTGTCGAAGATCGCGACCGCGGTCATCGCGGGCCTCGGGCCTCGGGGATATGCCACCGCCGTGAAATCGCTGAGGGAATTGACGGACGAATAGCCATAGTCGGCGACCTCGCCAGGCACCACTCCCGCAAGAATAAACGAATGGGTTAGCTCAATAAGCCTCGCTTCAAGTTTTGACAGGACTTAGCAACGAAGGGAAGAAAGCCACATGTGTCCTCCAGGATGCCTTCATTCGATCTGCGAAAACGCCACCCGCAGGGGACTGCTGAAAGCCGGATTTACGCTCGGCCTTGGCGCGGCAGCGGCAGCCACGCTTCCAACCGTGCCGCCAGCCCAGGCGGCGGCGACGAGTTTTACCGACACGGTCGACCTCTCTCACGCGCTCTATGAAGGGTTTCCCACTTTCAGCGGCGAGAAATGGTTCACAGTCGAGCATCTCGTCACCTTCGCCAAGGACAAGGTGAACCTCAATCGTTGGACGATCGTCGAGCACAGCGGCACCCACATGGACGCGCCTATCCACTTCTCCGCCGACGGTTTGACGGCCGACATGATCCCGATCTCGGATCTGATCGTCCCTGTCGCCGTCATCAACATCGCGGCGCGCGCCGCCGAGAACGCGGACACATCGCTAACGCCGGATGACATCAAGGCGTGGGAGTCAAAGAACGGCCCACTCCCGCAAGGCTGTTGCGTGGTAATGAACTCCGGATGGCACAGGCTGGTCGGCGACCCGAAGTTCACCGGTAACGACAATAAGAAGAGAAATCACACACCCGGTTTTCATGTCGAGACCGCGCAGTTCCTGATTGGCGAGCGAAAGGTGAAAGGGATCGGCGTCGACACGCTTTCACTGGACACAGGGCTTAATTCGGGCGGGGCGTTTCCTGTCCACTACGAATGGTTGGGCAGCGGTCGTTGGGGCGTGGAGTGCCTGGCGAACCTCGATGCAATCCCTGAATCCGGAGCGCGTCTCTTCCTCGGGATTCCCAAGGTGAAAGGCGCGACCGGCGGGCCCACCCGCGTCATCGCGCTTCTTTGATGCAACCAGGAACGTCCGCTCACAGATATTACCTGCTCCTTGGACTTGGCCAAGTCCAAGGAGCATGGCTTGGACCTCGGCGATGAAAACCTCGATTGCCACCGTATCGATCAGCGGGGACCTCCGCGAGAAGCTTGCGGCCATCGCCGCGGCCGGCTTCGACGGCGTGGAAATATTCGAGAATGACTTTCTTGCTTACGACGGAAGTCCTGCCGAGGTCGGGCGGATGGTCAGGGATCACGGCCTGGAAATCACACTCTTCCAGCCTTTCCGCGATTTCGAAGGAATGCCCGAACAACAACGTTCGCGCGCATTCGAGCGGGCGGAGCGCAAGTTCGACCTGATGCAAGAGCTCGGCACGGATCTGATGCTGGTGTGTTCCAACGTCTCGCCGCTGGCGCTGGGCGGCATCGACCGTGCTGCCGACGATTTCCGCGAACTCGGCGAACGGGCAGGACGACGCGCCCTTCGCGTCGGCTACGAGGCGCTGGCCTGGGGGAGGCATACCAGCGACCATCGCGACGCCTGGGAGATTGTCAGGCGGGCGAACCATCCCAACATCGGACTGATCCTTGACTCCTTCCACACCTTGGCGCGACGGATGGATGTGGAGACGATCCGCGCCATCCCCGGCGATCGCATTTTCATCGTCCAGCTTGCCGACGCCCCGCTGATTGACATGGACCTGCTGTACTGGAGCCGCCATTTCCGCAACATGCCGGGCGAAGGTGACCTGCCGGTCGTCGACTTCATGCGAGCGGTTGCGGCAACCGGCTACGACGGGCCGTTGTCGCTCGAAATATTCAACGACCAGTTCCGCGGTGGATCGCCCAGGTCAATCGCGGTTGATGGCCACAGGTCCCTGGTCTACCTCATGGACCAGGTTGCACGCGCCGAGCCGGACATCGCGATCGACGTGCCGGCCTTGCCGGAACGTGTCGCGGTCAGCGGCATCGAGTTCGTAGAGTTCGCCGCGAACGAAACCGAGGCTGAAGAGCTGGTGCTGCTACTGCGTGCCATGGGATTCTCGCTGATCGGCCGCCACAAGAACAAGGATGTGGTGCTGCTTCGTCAGGGCGCCATCAACATTGTCGTCAACACCGAAAAAGAAGGGCTGGCGCACTCCTCGTACCTCGTTCACGGCGCTTCTGCCTATGCGTTCGGATTGAAGGTCGACGATGCCGCCGCAACCGTGGCCCGGGCTCGCGCGTTGGGCGCCGAGCTTTTTGAACAGCGCCATGGTCCTGATGAGTTGGCGATACCGGCAATACGCGGGGTCGGGGGCGGGGTGATCTACTTCATCGACGGCAAGAGCGAGTTGGCAAAAGTCTGGGAGATCGAATTCGAACCGGCCAACGATGCCGGCAACGATGCCGGGCTGATGGCAATCGACCACCTCGCTCAATCAATGAACTATGAGGAGATGCTGACCTGGCTGCTCTTTTACACATCGATCTTCAAGACGAGAAAATTGCCCATGGTGGATGTGATCGATCCGGCCGGCGTCGTGCGCAGCCAGGTTGTGGAGAGCGATGATGGCGGGCTTCGGCTTACTTTGAACGGTGCGGAGAACCGCAGGACGCTGGCCGGCCATTTTATCGCTGAGAGCTTCGGCTCGGGCGTGCAGCATCTGGCCTTCTCCTGCCGCGATATCTTCCAGACCGCCGACCGCCTGACAGAGCTCGGCTTCAATGTGTTGGAGATTTCACCGAACTACTACGCCGATCTCGAAGCACGCCTCGGCCTCGAACCGGAATTCACGCACCGGTTGCGGGCCCGAAACATCCTCTTCGACCGGGACGAGGGCGGTGACTATTTCCAGCTCTACAGCCAGACCTATGGCGAAGGTTTCTTCTTCGAGATCGTTGAGCGCCACGGTTATCGAGGCTACGGGGCAGCCAATGCTCCATTCCGCATTGCCGCCCAGAAGCGAACACTGCGGCCAAAAGGCATGCCAAGGGTTTGACCATCACGACGTGAGCGAAAAGCGAAATTCCACTCTGGGCACAAGCTGACTTGGCTCCACCTTCGCTACTGGTGCAATCGTGCCGCCTCGCCCGTGCGCTCGGATGTCTGCTTTTGGGATGCTGCTAGGACTACTCAACGACCGACATGCGGTGCGAAGCAGGCATCCGGCACCGCCCGTCGCGAAGGCGGAAACGGCCGAACTCGCCTTCGCTACTCCTGCGTCCGCTTCTGCGTGATCAGGTCCAGCCGCTCGCGGTCGGAGCGTTCGCGTTCGTCGCGGTTGCGTACGTCCTTGTAGGCGCGCTCGACCATGTTGGTGCGGGCGGTCGCCGCGGCGATGAGGCTGGCTTCCTGCCTGGCGCTCGCCAGGTTCGCTTCCTGGCGCACCACCGCCTGGGCAATGCGGCGATGGTAGAGATCGGGAAACAGGGCGGAGAGCGAATCGGCCTGGTCGAAATGGCCGACCAGTTCCCTCGCTTCGGTTTCGGCGGCACTGGCCGCCGCAAGGAAGGTGGCGTGGCGGGTTTCGTGCAGCGCCTTCAGCTGTTCCTGAACCTTGACCAGCTTCTTGAGGCGGTCCTTGCGCGTGCTCATTTCTATCTCGCCAATGTCAGATCGACGAAGCCGTCGACGAACAGCGACAGCATGGTGCCGACGGCGAAATAGAAGATGATCATGCCGCCGGCGATGATGAAGGGCTGGGAGATGAAATAGATCGGGATCTGCGGCGTCAGCTTGTTGACGAAGCCGATCGTCAGATTGACGAGAATGGCATAGGCGACGAACGGGCTGCCGAGGCGGATGACCAGGAAGAACGTGTCCGACACCGTGTCGGTGACATCGACGAGGGCGGCCTGCGGGTTGAAGAAGACGTTGACCGGCGCGACCGTGTAGGAGGAAACCAGCGCGCGTATTATCTCGTGGTCGAAATCGAAGACGAACAGCATCAACAGCGCCGAGAACGAGATGATTGCGGCAAGGGCTGCCTGGGGTTCGGGCTCCTCGATCGCCGGTCCGCCGGTGCCGCCATAACCGACCAGCATGGCGATGGCCGAGCCCATGAAGCGCAGGGCTTCCATGTAGAGCCTGGTCATGGCGCCGATCAGGCCGCCGACCAGAAGTTCCGAAATGATCATCGGCACAAGGATCTGCGGGCGCGGGTCGACGAAAGGAAAGATCTTGTCCCACAGGAAGGCAAGCAGGCCGCCGGTGGCGGCGACCGCCACGAACAACCTGACCTGGACCGGGACGCGGGCGCTGGAGAGGCCCGGCATCAGCATGAAACAGGCGCCGATGCGGCAGAAGGCGAGGAACGCCGCGATGACGACGCCTTGCGACAGCACGCTCACGATATGGTTCCGAGCACCTTGATCTCGACGCCCTTGGCGATTTCGACATGGCTGAGCACCGGAAGTGTGGTGAACAGGCGCTCGATGATCATGCGCACATAGGGGCGGGCGTCGGGCGCGGTGACGAGGACGAAACGCTCGCCGGCTTCCAGATACTTCTTGATCGCCTTGGTGGCGTCCTGGCCGAACTCCTCGAGCTGGCGCGGGTCGATGTCGAACTCGCGCACCTCACCCTTGGCGTCGCGCTTGAGGCTCTGGTGGAAGGCGAGATCCCAGCGGTTGCCGAGGCGCAGCACTTTCAGCACGCCGCCCTCGGACAGGTCGCCGCATATCTGCTGGGCCATGCGGATGCGGACATGCTCGACAATCTGCTCGGTGCGGCGCACATGCGGCGCGATCTCGGCGATCGCCTCGATGATCAAGTGCAGATTGCGGATCGAGACGCGCTCGGCCAGCAGCAGCTTCAGCACCGCCTGCAGGCCGGGATAGGAGATGTGCGTGGTGCAGATCTCGTCGGCGAGCTTGCGGTATTCCTGGTCCTGGCGTTCGAGCAGCGCCTTCATGTCCTTGTAGGACAGAAGCTGCGGCAGGTTGTTGCGGATGACCTCGGAGAGATGGGTGAGCAGCACCGACATGTTGTCGGCGAAGGTGTAGTTCTCGCGCTTCAGATCCTCGGCGAAGGCTTCGACGACGGAATAGGCGCGCATGCCGAAGGCCGGCTCGCGGATTTCCTCGCCCGGTATCTCGGGTATGTCGCGATTGCCGAGCAGCACCATGATCTCGCCGACGCGCATCTGGTATTCGGCCACCACGGTGCCGTGCACCTTGATCTGGTAGCTCTTCGGCGGGATGGCGAAATCGTCGGCGACACGCACTTCCGGCACCACGAAGCCGTACTGGGTGGCGAATTTCTTGCGCATCTTGCCCATGCGGAAAACCAGTTCCTGATGCGACGTCAGCAGCCTTGTCGACAGCTGCTTGCCGATCAAGAGCTCGATCTCGGCGGTGGCGAGCGAAGCCTTGACCGAGTTCTTCTCCTCCTCGACCTTGGTCGCCTTTTCCTGGTCCTTGATTGCCTCGGCTTCGGCGACGGCGCGGTTGGCGCGCATCGGGATGACGTAGCCGAGGCCGGCCATGCCGGCGGCCAGCGCAAAGAACGGGAACAGCGGCAGGCCGGGCATCAAGCCGAGCAGCACCAGCAGCGATGCCGCGACATAGAGGGCGCGCGGGTGGGCGCCGAGCTGGCCGAACACCGCCTGGTTGGTCGAGCCGCGGGTGCCGCCCTTGGAGACGAGCAGGCCGGCGGCGAGCGACACGATCAGGGCCGGGATCTGGGTGACGAGGCCGTCGCCGACCGACAGCTTGATGAACACGTCGGCGGCTTCGCCCATGCCCATGCCGTGCCTGATGTAGCCGATGGCGATGCCGCCGACGATGTTGATGGCGGTGATGATGAGGCCGGCGATGGCGTCGCCGCGCACGAACTTCGAGGCGCCGTCCATCGAGCCGAAGAAAGAAGATTCTTCTTCCAGTTCGCGGCGGCGCAGCTGCGCGGTCTTGTCGTCGATCATGCCGGCCGACAGGTCGGCGTCGATCGACATCTGCTTGCCGGGGATGGCGTCGAGGGTGAAGCGCGCGCCGACTTCGGCGATACGCGTGGCGCCCTTGGTGATGACGATGAAGTTCACCACGATCAGGATCATGAAGACGATCAGGCCGATGACGAAGTCGCTGGCCATCACCAACTTGGAGAAGCCGGCGATGACATAGCCGGCGGCATGCGTGCCCTCATTGCCGTGCGACAGGATCATGCGCGTGGTGGCGATGTTGAGCGACAGCCGCAGCATGGTGGCGATGAGCAGCACGGTCGGAAAGGACGAGAAATCGAGCGGCCGCTGGATCCACAGCGCCACCATCAGGATCAGCACCGAAAGCGCGATCGAGAAGGCGAGGCCGATGTCGATGAGAAAGGCCGGAATCGGCAGAAACAGGACGGCCAGGATGATGACGATGCCGATGGCGAAGAAGACGTCGCGGCCGTTCTTGGCCACCGCGCCGGGCTGAATGCTTTCGCTGATCGCCATATCGTCCTCAAACCCCATAGACTGCCGAGCGCGCGACAGCCCTGTGAAGGTAGCCCGCCAAGCTTGCGCGAGGGTGGGAGACTGGCTAGTTCGAACGACCATGCGCAGATCGCCGTGCCGGTCGGCCTTGTAAAGAAGGGAAACCCGTGCTTCTGATCATCGGCACCATCCGCCTGCCGCCAAACAAATTGGAGGAAGCTAAGCCCGCTATGGAACGCATGGTTTCCGGCAGCCGCGCCGAGCCCGGCTGTCTCGAATATTCCTATGCGCAGGATGTTTTCGATGCCGGGCTCATCCGGGTCACGGAAGTCTGGAGTGACAGGGCAGCGCTCGACGCGCATTTCGCCTCGCCGCACATTGCGGACTGGCGTGCGAGCTGGCCGGCGCTAGGCATAGGCGAGCGCAACCTCGTGCTCTATGAAGCCGGCGAGCCCATGCCGACCTGAACGGTCCGTCAGCCGATCGATATCGCGCCCGCTGTGTGATGTCTGTCGGCATTTTGGTTGCCATGCCGTGCCGCCGGGCGTATCAGGCTGGCTTTCCACTGCCTTTCGATATCGGCGAGCCGCCCGGGTGCTTTCCAGAAACCACAGCGAAGTCTACGCCCGCCGGTTGCGCGCAGTGCTGGTCAGGTCGTTGCCTCTGCTCGAGGCACGCGGCATCGTGGTGGTCGTTCTCGCCGGTGTCGTAGGCGTGATGGCGGGCATATTGGTCACGGCGATGAGCCAGATCGTGCAGGACCTGCACGGGCTGCTGTTCGGCGTTCAGCCAGGCGGCCGGCTTTCCGGCATGTTCTCGCTCGCCAATCCGATGCAGGCTCTGATACCGGCGATCGGCGGCATGCTGCTGGGGCTGACGGTGGTCTGGCTCAGGATACGGAAATTCCGCACGCCGATCGACCCGATCGAAGCCAATGCGCTCTATGGCGGGCGCATGTCGCTGACCGACACCTTCATCATCGCCGGCCAGACGATGATCTCCAGCGGTTTTGGCGCCTCGGTCGGGCTGGAAGCCGGCTATACGCAGGTTGGCTCCGGGCTGGCATCGCGGCTGGCGGGCATCTTCAGGCTGCGCCGCAACGATGTCCGCATCCTGGTCGGTTGTGGTGCGGCCGGCGCCATCGCCGCCGCCTTCGATGCACCGCTGACCGGCGCCTTCTACGGCTTCGAACTGGTCATCGGCATCTACTCGGTTGCCAATGTCGCGCCAGTCTTGACAGCCGCGATCTGCGCCTCGCTGACGGCCGAGATGTTCGGCGGCGTGCCGTTTCCGCTCGAGCTTTCGGGCCTGCCGGCGCTCACCGCCAGCCAGTATGTGCCGTTCCTGCTGCTCGGCCTGCTCGGCGGTGCCGCCTCGATCGCCATCATGCATCTGGTGACACTGATCGAGCGCGGTTTCGCCAGGCTGTCGATCGATGCGGCGCTGCGCCCCGTCATCGGCGGCGTCATCGTCGGGCTGCTGGGCCTTATCACGCCGCAGGTGCTGTCCAGCGGCCATGGCGCGCTGCATCGCGAATTCTCGATGAATTACGGGCTGGCCGTGGTGGCGAGCGTCTTCGTGCTCAAGCTGGCGGCGTCGGCGGTCTCGCTGGGGTCGGGTTTTCGCGGCGGATTGTTCTTCGCCTCGCTGTTCCTCGGCGCGCTGCTCGGCAAGGCGTTCGCGGATGTGATGATTGTCGTCTCGCCGGCAACCGGCATCGACCCTGCCGTCGCCGCCGTCGTCGGCATGACGTCGCTCGCAGTCGGTGTCGTCGGCGGTCCGCTGACGATGACCTTCCTGGCGCTGGAATCGACCCGCGACCTGACGCTGACCGGCGTTGTGCTGGCCGCCTCGATCATGTCGGCGATCCTGGTGCGCGAGACCTTCGGCTACTCGTTCTCGACATGGCGCTTCCATTTGCGCGGCGAGACCATCCGCAGCGCCCACGATGTCGGCTGGATGCGCAGCCTCACAGTCGGCTCGATGATGCGCAAGGACATCAAGACCATCTATGCCTCGACGTCGCTGGCAGCCTTCCGCAAGCAAGTGCCGCTCGGCTCTGCCCAGCGGGTCATCGCGGTCGACGCGGGCGACCACTATGTCGGCGTGCTGATCGTGGCCGAACTGCACAGCGATCCTTCCGATGGCGAGGTGCCGGTGCGCGATCTTGCCAAATACAAGGACGCGGTGCTGGTGCCGAGCATGAACGTGCAGGCCGCCGCGGAAACATTCCAGCGGGCGGGCGCCGAAGAACTCGCTGTCGTCGAGGATTTCACCGACCACATCGTCTTGGGGCTTTTGACCGAAGGCCATCTGATGCGGCGCTATGCCGAGGAACTCGACAAGGCGCGCCGGGACCTGTCGGGCGAGGGGTGACGGGACGGCCAAGCGGGGTGCCTGCGACAGTGGTTGCGGAGCCCTAATGCTCGATAGGTCCCTTGGCCATCACAAGCGCTGTGCCGGCGGTGGTCGGGCGTTCGATCATGCGCCGCACGCGGGGCGGTTCGTCGCCGCTGTGCAGGGCCCGCACGCGTTCGCCGATGACGGCGTCGGCATGGGTTATGCGTCCATTGTGCCTGATATATTCGATCCAGGTCGGCGTGTGATAATGCTCGATCCATACGGTGGGATTCTCGAGATCGCGCGCCAGCGTCCAGTTGCGGGCGCCGTCACGACGGCGGATGCGGCCGCGTTCGGCCATGATGGCGAGGAACTCCGGTTCGTCCTCGTGCCGGATCACATACTCGATCATGATGGCGATGGGACCGCTGCGCGGCTTCAGGTCAAGCGCCAAATGCGGTTCCTTGAAGCGATTGAGCGGATCGAGGTTGAGCACCTGCTGTTGCGGTAGCGGGAGCAAAAGACCGATGGCGCCGCCGGCCAGCATGGCGACGCTGGCTGCGATCAGCGCGGCTTCGGCGCCGTGCGCATCGGCGACGACACCCCAGATCCAGCTGCCGAGCGCGATGCCGCCGAAGGTCGCGGTCTGGTAGACCGACAGCACCCGGCCGACCACCCAGCGCGGCGTCGCCATCTGCACCGTGACGTTGAAATGCGAAAGCGCGATCACCCAGCAGGCGCCGCCGACAAGCAGGCCGAGCGACGTCTGCCAGGCATGCTGGCTGACGGCGGCATTGAAGGCGCAGACAGCGAAGCCGGCGAAAGCACAGCGCACCATCGTCTCGCTGGAGAGCAACTGCCGCAGCCTGACGCTGATCAAGGCGCCGCCGACCGCGCCGATGCCGAAGGCGCCGAGCATGATGCCATAGGTCAGCGCATCGCCCTTGACGACATCGCGCGCCACCAGAGGCAGCAACGCAAGCACAGCGCCTGCACTGAAGCCGAACGCAGCACCCCTGACCAGCACCTTGCCGATGTTGGGCGACATGGCGACATAGCGCAGGCCGGCGCCCATGGCAGCCCCCAGCGACTCGCGCGGCAAGGTCGATACCGGCACGTTCGGCTTCCAGCGCGCCAGCACGACGATCAGGCCGATATAGCTCACCGCGTTCGCCGCGAAGGCGGCCGCGGCACCGGCCGTGGCGACGATGATGCCGCCGATCGCCGGACCGACGCTGCGCGTCAGGTTAAAGCCCATCGAATTGAGGGCGACGGCTGCCGGTACCTTGTTGCGGGGAACGATATCGCCGACGGAGGCTTGCCATGACGGGCTGTTGAGCGCGGTGCCGCTGTCAATCAGGAAGGTGAAGGCAAGCAGCGTCCATGGCGTGATCAGGCCTGAATAGGTGAACAGGGTCAGAAGCACCGACACCACCAGCATGAAGGTCTGGGCGACCAGCATCACCTTGCGCCGGTCGAAACTGTCGGCGATGGCGCCGGCGACGAGTGCAAACAGCATGATCGGCAAGGTGGTCGAAGCCTGGACCAGGGCCACCTGATAGGGCGAGGTGGCGATCGTGGTCATCATCCAGGCGGCGCCGACACCCTGGATCAAGCCACCGAAATTCGAGACGAGGCTTGCGCCCCACACGGCGCGGAAAATGCCGTGCCGGAAGGGCGCCAGCGCCGAGACGCTCTCGCTGTCCGGCTTTTCGTCAATCATTTGGGGTTCCTGCCATGTCGTGCCTGCTCGTCAGACAATCCGTTTGCGCAGACCGTTTGCCGAAAGTAGGGCATGGCGCCGCAAAGGGCAAAAAAGCTCATGGTCCAACAATGGGATAGAGGCGGTCCAGGCCTTGTCCGCCGTGGGTCCGGAGGTGCCGCTGGGATCGGCGGCGTCTGTCCTCAGACAATTGCGAACGGCATGCCGCGGCACACTTTCCTGGAACAGGTTCAGAAACCGTTCTGGATGCGCTCGAAGATGACGTTGGTGAAGGCCGATATCTGGCTGCCGATGAAGGGACCGGTCAGCGCCACCACCAGCATGATGGCGACGATCTTCGGCACGAAGGTCAAGGTGATCTCCTGTACCTGCGTCAGCGCCTGGATGAGGGCGATGCCGATGCCGACCGCCATGGCGACCAGCACCACCGGAGCGGACGCGACGAGCACCGTCCACACCGCGTACTGGACGATGTCGAGAGCGTCGGCCTCATTCATGGGACTGGCTCTCTGTCGAAAGCGTCAGCTTGCTGCCTTGACCGAGACTCCCGGACCGACGGCGACTTCGGTGCCGTTCTGCAGCACGGCGATGAGACCGTTGCTGGCGAGGCGCACCGAAGCCACGGTGCCCGTGGTCAGGCCGTCGGCGGAGGTGATCGAGCGCCCGATCAGTGCGTCGGCCTGCGACAGCGCCGAGGACTGCATGATCTGATTGAGCTTGGTGTTGGTCTGCACCGACTGCTCGACCTGAGAGAAGGTGGCGAGCTGGGCGACATATTGCGTCGAATCCATCGGCTTGGTCGGATCCTGGTTCTTCATCTCGGCGATCAGAAGCTTCAGGAAGGACTGGTAGTCGACCGCTGTCTTCGAGGTCGACGCCGTGGCCTGATTGGCGCCTGTCGGAATCGTCGTCGTCATGTCCACGTTCATCAGTATCGTGCTCCCACGGCCAGCGGGCGCTCGGCACCCGAAACATCGTCATTACCACCCAGCGCGCGGCGTTCGAGCGGATAAAGCGCGCGGATCGCCTTCAGCGCCTCGTAGATATGATCCTCGCCGACCATGCGGTCGATCTGTTTCAGCGCGCTGCAGATTTGGGTGTCCTCGAAGCTTGCCAGAAGCAGCGGCAGCGAACGGCGGAACATGTCGCGCGCGGCGGCGGCGCCGGCCGGGTTCATCAGCATGACCTGCAGGATGAAATAAAGCTGCTTGAGCGGCGTCGAGGCATCGTCGGCCTGGATCACGTGGCTTTCGAGCAGGAACTGGACGTCGTTCATCAATTCGACAGTGACCTTGCGGTCGACCCGGATGACGGCGCCGTTGATGTAAATCTTTTCGTTCGGCTTGAGCGATATCTTCAGCGTGTTGGTCATTGAATGCCGTCCCTGATGATCTGGGACACCTCGATCAACCCTTCGAAATTGTTGGTGCGGCCCTGACGGATGTCCTCCGCCTCGCGCAGCAGCCACAGGCCGATGGAAATGAGGTTGGCGCGCAGTTCCTTGGGCAGGGCGTTGTCGCTGGAGCCAAGATCCTCGACGAAGGCGGTCCAGACGCGGTTGGTGAAGTGAAGCGCCTCGATCGCCTCCATCGAATCGTGGCCGGCCGCTGCTGCCGCCGCCAGCATGTCGATCGAGCGGGTCAGAAGCTCCCGCTCGCGGTCCTTCGCGTCGGCAACGGAGTTGCTCTGGATGTCGGCGTAGGAGAATTGGTACATCGTTGGGGCTCTACCGTTCCGTTAAGCGTTGTCAGGTCAGGTAATTCAACAGGCTGAGCTGCTGCAGGCGTGCGGTCAACGCGAAAGACGTTTCGATGTGCTGTGTCAGGTCCGCGACCCGTGTCGCGGCTGCCGCCGGATCGACGGCTTCCAGATCGAGAATGTGCCGTTCGAAAAGGTCGACCTGCGTTTTCATCCGATCGTTGGCATCGGAAACCCGCTTCTGGACGATGCCGGTCTCGGATTGAAGCTGGCCAATGCCGCTCAGCGCTTCGCCGACCAATGTGGTGGAGCGGCTGACAACCGTATTCTTCGCCGCCTGGCTGATGTTGCTGGACATCAGGCTGCTGACCATGGCTGCGGCCATAGCGAGTTTCTGAATGCCATCGCTGTTGGCGCTGGTCGAAGTCGGTGTGGTTTCGTTGAGTGCGATGCGGCTGACGATCTGCTGGTCGGTGGCGTTCGACCAGTCGCCCTGCCAACCCGCGCCCGTGAACAGCGGCGCGACATCGTTGGTGATGAAATCGTCCATCTGGGCGGCCGTGATGTTGGCCGCTGCCGGGTCGTCCTGGGTGAAACCGAAATTGGTGAGGAAAGCGGTATCGAATGCAGCCTTGGCGGGAGAGCCGGCAGCCGTGAAATCGTTGATCGGCTTGACGTCGGTGTTGGTGCCGGCAAACAGATATTCACCATTGACGCTGGTGTTGAGGATCGAGGTCAGCTGCTGGATGGTCGCCTTGCCGGAGTCCCGGGTGAGGCTGTTGGACGAGTCGCTTGAGGAAGCGGTGGTCAGGGCGGACAGGAAGGTCTGAGCGGCGCCGGAGAGCTGGCCAAGCGAGGTCTGTGTCGAGGAAAGCCTCGCGCCGACCAGGCCGTTGGAATCGATAATGACGTTGAGCCGGTCGAGATCGCGCGAGAAGGTGACGGACTGGGCGGTGCGCCCTCCGAGAGCCAGCCCGACATCGGCGACCCTGCCGGTCGACGCTTCCTTCGTGGCTTTGACGAGTTCGGCCTGCATGCGCATCTGCTGGGAGCGCATGGCATTGGAGATTGCGGCCGAGGAGACTGAAGTCATGGAATTATCCCACCGCGTTAAGCAAGGCCGTCAGCATGTCGTCGACGGTTTTCATCATCCGGGCCGATGCCTGGTAGGTGTGTTCGAGGTCGAGCAGCAACGACATTTCCTGGTCGACATTGACCCCGGTCGCGTTGGACAGCGCCTCTGCGCTGCGCGATGCCAGTGCTTCCTTGGCATCGGAGGCGGTCGAAGCCTGCTGGCGCACGCCCTCGAACCAGCCGATCGAACTGGCGGCGTAGTCGGATACGCTGGAGGTTGCCGAAACGCCGGCGGCGGGGTCGAAAGTCATCGGCTGGTCGAGCCGGTCGCCATAGGCGACCAGAAGGGTGGAATAGGACGCGCCGCCGCCCGTGTTGGCGACATAGGCCGCACCATTGGCGCCGCCGTCGCGCAGCAGCGTCGGGTTGCCGCCGGTGCTCGGGTCCATCGCTGCATTGACGCTGATGGACGCGGCAAGGCCGGTGACCAGCGTGCCGGCGGCCGGCACGGCCGGCGCTCCCGACCAGGTGAACAGGCCGGCGGCATTGGCCATCGAGGGTGCGGTCTCGGCAAAAGCGGTGATCAGGCCACGCGCGGTCTCGTCGAGCTGGCTCTGCATGGTCGAGGCGACGCCGTCGCGCAATTGCAGCAGGCCGGCAAGCGTGCCGCTGGCGCTGGTGTTGCCGCCGGCTCCCGCCGAGATCGGCACGTTGTCGATGTAAACGGCATTGCCGGCGGCACCCGCGGTATAGCCTGCCGACGCCGCGAAGGTGACCGTGCGCGGTATCGTCTCGAACAAAGTCGTGCCGTCGCCGGTGGTGATGACCATGTCATTGTCGCCTCGTGTGAAGGTCGACACTGGGACATAGTTCGAAATCTTCTTCAAAAGCGCGTCGCGCTGGTCGAGCGCATCGGAAACGTCGGTGCCGGAACGGGTTCCGGACATGACCGCCGTGTTGGCATCCTGGAACTGGCTGAGCAGCGAGTTCAGGTCATCGACGGCGGTGGCGATCTGGCCGTCGGTCTGGGTGCGGAAATCCTGGACTGCCTTGGAGCCCTCGTTGAGCGAGCGCACGACCTGTTTGGCGGCGTCGATGACCGAGGCGCCGAGGTTCTGGTTCGACGGCGAGGTGGCGTAGAGCTGCAGCGCCTGCTGCAGGTTGGCGATCGCGGTCGAGGGCGAGGACGCATTGTCGACGCCATTGACCGCGACGCCCAGCTGATCCATGCCGCTGTAGAGCGCGTTCTGCCCGCTCCAGGCCGATAGCGCGCCGAGATTCTGGCGAAACAAAAGCTCGTTGGCTGCGCGCTGGATATCGACCGAACGCGCGCCCGGCGCCGTGCTGGTGACGACGGCCTGGCGCCGCGAATAGTCCGGGTTGGAGGCGTCGGCGACGTTGCGCGAGACAACGCTTGTCTGTCGCGCGGTGTTCATAAGCGCCGACTGGGCGATACTTAATGCGGTAGACAGTGACATGCGGGTCTTTCGCGGGCGACGCCCGTCTTATCTCTTCAGGTTGACAAGGACGTCCATCAGATCGGAACCGGTCTGGAAGACTTTCGAATTGGCGGTGTAGCTGCGCTGCGCCGCGATCATGTTGGTCAGTTCTTCGGCGATGTCGACGTTGGAATTCTCGAGCGCGCCGGAGATGATGGAGCCGAGTTTGCCTTCATTGGCAAAGCCGACACGAACCGCGCCGGACTCGGTGCCCTGCGAATAGACGTTGCCGGGCAGCGCGGTGAGCTGGTCCGGGCTCTGCACGTCGGCCAGCGGAATCTTGTAGAGCGGCTTGGTCGAACCGTCCTTGTACTGTGCGTAGATGGTGCCGTCCTTGCTGATCTGGACCTTGTCGATGGTGCTCGGCGCGTTGCCGTTGACCTGGGCATCGGAAACCGTGAAGCCGGCGCCAAGCTGGGTCAGCGCAGACAGATCGAGATTGAGGGTGGCGCCGTTCGGCACGGTAAATGAAACGCCGGTGGGCGTGCCGGTGAGCTTGCCGGTGGTGGTGTCGAAGGTCAGGTTGGCCGAGCCCAGCAAGCCGCCAGCGGTGTAGGGGAACGATGTTCCAGCGGTGGCCTTCGACTGATCGAAGACCGCCACCTGCCAGGTGCCGGCGCCGGTGTTGGTGAAATAGACGTCGAGCAGCTTCTTGTTGCCGAGATTGTCGTAGGCGACCATCGAGGATTTCGACGTGTATTGCGCGGTCGCAGCGTTGGCGGCGGGCAGGTTGGCGGTCGCGACCGGTGTCGCGCCGGCCGGCAGGTTGCCGGCATAGCTGCCCTCGGTGCTCGGCGTTGCGGTCATTCCCTGGTCGGAGATGACAACCGGGACCAACCCCTCGAAGCCATTGACCGTCGCTGCCGGTACGCCGTTGTCGTAGCTGTACGCCATCAGCTGGAAGCCGGCCGAGTTGACAAGTCTGCCTTGACCGTCGGGAACGAAAGCGCCGGCCCGGGTCAGGTAGGGGGTGCCGCTCGGATCCTGGACGACAAAGAAGCCATCGCCGCTGACGGCAAGGTCGGAAACCGAGGTCGTGTACTGAAGCACACCCGGATCGCTGACCGCCTGGCGGATCGTCGTGGTGACGCCGCCGGAATTGTAGGCACCGCCGGTCGACGGCATGACCAGCGTCGAGAATTCGGCGGAGGAGCGCTTGTAGCCGGTGGTGTCGGAATTGGCGATGTTGTCGGCGACCGTCGATAGGCGGTTTGCCTGGGCGTTCATGCCGGAAACGCCGGTCCGCATCATTCCGTAGAGGCTCATCGAAACGTCTCCGCTGTGTCCATGCTGCTGGCTACGAGGCTACGCATGTTTTCTTGCGCGAGGCTGGCGCGGCGCTGCATCAGAAGACGAGCCGGTAGCCGAGGAAACGCTTGGAATCGATCGGGTCGGTGCCCAGCTTCTCGCGCAGCTTCTTGCGCAGTTTGCTGATGTGGCTTTCCACCACGTTCTCCTCGACCTCTTCGTCGAAGATGCCGTAGATGGCGTTGAAAACCTGGGTCTTGGTGACACGGCGCCCGCGATTGCTCGCCAGATATTCGAGGATGCGGCGTTCACGGCGCGGCAGGGGGAGGGGCTGACCGTCGATCTCGGGGTCGCGGCCGTCCATGAAGATGCGCATGGCGCCGATCTCGGTGTAGGCGACGTCTTCCTGGGCGCGGCGGCGGATGGCGGTGATGCGGGCCAGGATCTCGCGGATATGGACGGGCTTGCGAATGACGTCGTCGACGCCGCTCTCGAACAACCGGAGCGTGTTCTCCAGCGAATGCTGTTCGCTAAGCGCAATCACCGGGGCGCCGGTGCGGTCGCGGATCTGGCGCGGAGAGATGGAACCCTCGCGGCAGTCGCCGATGAGGAAGGCCCTGACCGAGCGCAGATCGGTGTCGGCGGCCGAATTCACCCACTCACCGAATTCGCCGGATGCAAAGCCTGCACAGGCGATGCCCTCACGATCGAAAAGTGAATTGTATCCCTCTGTTACGAGCTCGCGCTCGTCAACGATCACAATCATCGGCCCCGCCTTCCGAATCAAATCATTTGCCCCGTGAAGAGAGGCGTATCCGCTGGCGGGAATCCTGAACAACCGTCATTTCTTGTAGCTAGTTTCTTGGGAGTCTGGAATCGTTTCGGTTGCATTAGCGGGCGGCCAGATGTGCTTTCGGCGGCAAGTTCTGACCAAGTCAAACCAACAATTCGGGTTGTACGGTTTGTCTATTAGTAACGGGAAATGCGCTTACGGGTTGCAGAAGCCGCGGGCGTTCGCGGTCCATTTTCCAAAGCCGGTGGCGACCATGTTGGCAATGACGCGGCAGACATAGATCTTCTGCGCCGGGTCGTTGTCGGGACCGGCATGATAGCGGGCCACGGCCATGGACCAGGTCTCGTGACGGGCATGAAGGCTGGCCAGGAAGCGCGCCGCATAGTCGACGTTCTGGCGTGGGTCGAGCATGTCCTCGACGCTGCGAAAATGCGATGCATGGTAGTGGTGATTGATCTGCATGCAGCCCAGATCGATCAGGGTCTTGCCCTCGCGCCGGGCATTGGCGAAGGCGGCAAGGGCCCCGGTCCGGCTCCTCGGAAAGACTGCTTTTCCTTCTATATTCAAGGCATTGGGTTGAAGGCTGCCCTTGTTTCCGGTCTCCGTCAGGCCAACGGCATAGAGGATGCCGGCGGGTACGCCATAACGATCGGCGGCGCGCAGGATTTCCGGCTCGCAGGGGTTGGCCGCGGCTGCGGCGGCGTTTGCCGCGCTAGATAAAGATATCGCCGCCAGCGCGCTCGCGAGCAGGCGAAGTGCCGCGGCCGTAGTCCTGCGCGTCATCGTTGCGTTTCCCTGAGGATTGCTGGCCCGGTTGCTGGCCGCCGGCTCCACCATTGCCGCTGCCCGAATTCCCCGGTTGAAAGGATGCCGGATCGCGGCCTGTCGACGCCGCCATAGGAGCGGTTGCATCCGTCCGGGTTGCAGCGGGAATTGCTATCGAAGGTTGCAGTATCGTGACCTTGTCAACCTCGAAGCCGAGCCCCCGCAGCGACTTGACGATGGCCTCGCTGTCGGCCGACAGCCGACGATAAGCGTCGTGCGTTTCAGGCTTCATCTCAATCGAAAGTTGTTCCCCGGAGAGGCGAAGATTGGCCGTCACCATGCCGAGTTCGGCGGGGTGGAGTTCGATCTTCAACACATGTGTCGGAACGGCAACAGAGCTGGCCAGATGGGCGGACGTGGGTGAGGCTGAAAGCGCCTTTTGCGGCCCGGCGTCGGCGGCTATGGCGTTGATCACATTGAGGGCTGCCTGGCTGATGGGACTCTGCGGCGGTGCGGGGAAGCTCCGTTCCGAGACGACGTCGATGCGCGCAGTGGACAGGGACTGTTTTCCCGCTTCTGGACGCATCGAGGACTGGACATCCTCGATGCTCTTCATCGCATTCGCGGTGTGCTTCGACCGCACGCCGGGCACATCGGCAGCCGGCGCGTCCGGCAGCTTCTGGGCCGCCGCCGCGGCGTCACGTTTTGGCGCGCTGGAGGCAGCGCTCAGTGACTGACCGTCAAGCGCCGTCAAAGGTCCGTCGACGATCGACGCCTGCTCCGGCTTCGACATGGTTTCGAGTGCTTCGCGTCCGCCCGCGGATTTTGGCCGGTAGGTCTTTGGCAGTGAAGCCTGCCCATCGAGCGCCGGGTCCGACGGATTCTCGCCGGTGGTCGTATTGCCTCCGGCTGCTTTGGCCGTTGTCGAGAAATGCCGCAGGTCATGAAACGCGATCAGCAGCGGCAGGTCGTCCTGAAGCGGCTCGGCGTCCGGCGCCGTCTCTTCAGCGTCGGCCTTCGCGTTTGCTTCCAAATCGTCCTTGCCGGCTTTCACGTTTGCCACTTTGGCCGAGATGGTCCTTGCGGGCTCGGCCGATGCTGGTTCGGCCTTGGCGTCATGCCCAGCAAGGCCAGCCGCGAGCTTGCTCCAGCGCTGGTCGCGCGATCCCGCCTCTGTCGACGGCTGCCGTTCCGGGCGGGCAGCACCGGCATCGTCGCGCAGCATCTTGCCGAAGCCGGCGTCATCGTTCCTGCCGTTCGCGGCCGGCTGCTCCGACGTCGCGCGCGTGGAGGCAAATCCTGGCAAGGCCGAGCCGAGGCTGGTGGTCATTTGGGGGCGGCTCCAAGCATCTGGTCGATCAGGTCGAGCTGTCGACGTGTTCTGGTCATGGCGGCGTCGGTCGGATCGGCGGGCTCTGGACCGGCTGCGGGTGACGGTGCCGACGCCGGCATGACAGTCGCAGGGTCGGGGGATGCCGCTGCTGCCGTGTCCGGCGCATTGGCGGCTGGTCCGCTGGAGGCCGCGGTGACGGCGGGTTGCTCCGAGATGGCGCCTTCGACCGGTGGCAGGCCACTGTCATCGGCGCCTTGCGCCGTGGCGATCTCGGGCACCGGCTGCGCCGCGGCGGCAGGAACTGGGGCAGGCTTTTCCGCCGGAAGGGCGGTGGGCGGCGCGACGACCTCGCCGGCAATGGCCTGCGCGGCGTCGAGCAAAGCGCGGTCGCCCTCCGACAGCCGGCTGCGGTCGATCTTGCCGAGCTTGGCACGAACGTCCTCGATTGTCCCCGAGGTGACGGTGGAAAGGCTGGCATAGAGCAGGGCGCGTGGATCGTCCTGATTGGTGTTGCCGTCGCGGCCCTGTTCCGCCCGCGCCGAAGCGAAGGCCGACAAGTCGTTCAGGCCGTCTATCGCGGCCCGGCGGGCGATGCGCAGATAGATCACCTTCTCGCGCTCGGGATCCATCATCGAGGTGATGTCGCCCAGCTTGTCCTGGCTGATCGACATGTGCAGCGCGATGACGCCGGAGACGAAGGAGTCGGCGAACTGGCTGGCATAGGGCGAATAGAGGTAGCGCTCGACATATTGGGTGGAAGCAAGGGCGAAGCGTGCCGCGTCGCCTTGCGCGACTGCAAGGCCGACCGAACGGCGAAGTGCCGCTTCCTCGACCAGCGTGCCGGGGCTGAGCAATCTTGCCTCGTCGAGCAGACGGAGTGCGGTCGCCGGCTGATCACCGGCAAGCAGTGAGCCTTTGACCAAAGCGAGGAAGGCGCCGAGATCCGGAGGCAGCGCCATGGGATCGATCGGCCTCAAGGCTTCGATAGCCTCGCCGGGCCGGCCGTTGAGGTAATCAATCACGCCTTTGGCGATGGCAAGGCTTTGCGGATCCGTCGTAGCGCGCGACGTGGCCGCTTCGACGGTCACCGGGTTGCCGCCGCTCATGCCGTAGACAAGCAGGGCTCGAAAGTTCTTGGGATCCTTGTAGTCCTCGGCATTCGCCGCCCGCAGGCGCGCATCCGCCATCTCCAGCAGCTTGGCCTGCATCGGCAGGGCGGCATGATCGCCGGCGGCTATGCGGTCCTGGATGAGTTGCAGCGAGCGCACCAGCTGATACGGCTGCAGCGCGTCCTGGGCGAAACCGGCCGACGGGTGTCCGCCGGCCAGCAGCAACAAACCAATCAACCGGCGGGTGACGGCCGCTCGCTTCATTCGCCGGTCGCCATCAGGATCTCGATGCGACGGTTCGCGGCCGCCAATGGATCGGCTGCTACCTTCGGCTGGCGGTCGGCGAAGCCGGCGACCTCGGTGATGCGGCGTTCGTCGACGCCGCCGCGCACGAGCATGTAGTAGGCGGAATGCGCGCGCGCCGTCGACAGCCGCCAATTGTCGTAGCTGTCGCCGCGGAACGGCCGGGCATCGGTGTGGCCGTTGATGCTGATGGTGCCCTTCTGGCTGTTGACGATGCGGCCGATCTTCTCCATCGCCAGCACCAGTTCGCGTCTCGGCAATGCCGAGCCGACCTCGAACATGCCGAAGTCGAGCTGATCGGTGATCGAGATGACGATCCCCTTGTCGGTGGCTTCGACCGAGACGCCGTCGTGCAGCTTGTCGCCGGGCTTGAAGGCATCGGCCAGCTGCCGCTTGACGTCGGCAGCTGCCTTGACGGCAGCCGCGGTTGGCGCCTTCTCGCCGATGTCGGGCTTGGCGGCCTTTTGCGCCTCAGGCTCTGCCTTGGCTGCGTCGGCGACCGTGGTGCCGTCCGGTTTGGTCTCGCCGGCCATTGCCGTGGCAGGGTTCGCGGCCTGCTTGCTGGTCGCGTCCTTGGCCAGCGGCTCAAGCGGTGCGGCCGCGACAGGCGGCACGGCTTTGACTTTGAGCACTTTCGTTTCGGCGGTCTTGTCGCCGGGCTTGGCCGGATCGCCCTCGATCTTCGTGCGCTCGGCGCTGGCTTCGGCGCCGGGCGCCGCTACCTGCTGCGACCAGAAATCCGGCT